>JANQDY010000098.1 GCA_028278625.1 Thermodesulfobacteriota bacterium | reverse complement strand
TCACACGGGGCAAGAAGGACAAAGGCAACACCCGAAAACTCTGGGTTTATGATATGCGCACCAACATGCCCAGTTTCGGTAAACGCAATGCCTTAACCCTGGACCATTTCAAAAAATTCATCAAAGCATTCGGTGACGATCCCTACGGTAAAGCCGAGCGTCACGACCAGGGCGAAACCGGCCGTTTTCGTTGCTTCACCCGCGGGGAGATTAAGAAGCGCAACGACTCCCTCGATATAACCTGGCTTCAGGACGACAGGATCCGGAACGGCGAAGACCTGGGAGATCCGGCGGACATTGCCGAAGAAATTCTGGCCAAGCTGGATCTTGCCACTCAGGAGATGCAGGAACTGGCCCGTCTTTTGGAAGAGGTCAACTGAAGAATGTCAAAAAACTCCTCCATGCTTTCCGATTACGCACAAGATTTTGAAGCCATCAAGAAACGGGTACGGGCCGCCCAATACGATGCCTTAAGAACTGTCAACCGGGAACTCGTGGCACTCTATTGGGATATTGGCGGTATGATTGCCAAGCGGCAGAAGGAGCAAGGTTGGGGAAAATCAGTGGTAAAAGCGCTGTCTCAAGACCTTCAAAAAGAATTTCCCGGCATGAGCGGCTTTTCAACCCAGAATCTCTGGTACATGCGGCAGTTTTATCTCACCTATGCGGGTCACTCAAAACTCCAACCATTGGTTGGAGAAGTCAGTTGGTCCAAACACCTCATCATCATGGCACGCTGTAAAGATGATTTGCAGCGGGAATTTTACATGCGCATGACCCGAAAATACGGCTGGACCAAGAATGTCCTGGCCATCCGCATCCAGGATCAAACATATGAAAAGACAATTCTGGGCCAGGACAACTTCATGGAGACCCTGCCCGAATCCATCAGTCCCCAGGCCAAGTTGGCGGTTCGCGATGAATACACCTTCGACTTTCTTGAATTGAGAGACGAGCACAGCGAACGGGAGCTAGAACGCGCCATTATAGCGCGTATCGAGCATTTCCTGCGTGAAATGGGCGGTATGTTTGCCTTTATGGGGAGTCAGTACCGTCTGGAAATCGACGGCCAGGAGTATTTTATCGATCTTCTGCTTTACCACCGTCTGCTAAAATGCCTAGTGGCCGTGGAACTGAAAATCAGTGATTTCAAGCCCGAATATGTGGGCAAGATGCAGTTCTATCTCGCCGCCCTGGACGACCGCGTCCGCATGCCCGACGAAAACCCCTCCATCGGCATGATCCTGTGCCGCGAGAAAAAACGCACCATCGTGGAATATGCCCTCAAGGAGAGCAACAAGCCCATCGGCGTGGCCTCCTACCGCATCGTTCGAAAACTCCCTGCGGAATTGAAAGGGAAGTTGCCCGATTCAGAACAGATTGAGAAGCTGCTTGAGGCGGTGGAGCTGCCTAAAGGGAAAGCTGGCGAGGATAGCGGGGAGGGTGTCAGTGGAGGATAAGAATTGGTTGCCAGAGGGTTGGATAGAAACAAAACTGCATGACGTGACAGTTTTGCGTAATGAAAAAGTAGATCCATTGACCATAAAAAAACCAATTCCATATCTTAGCTTGGAGCACATCGAATCAAATACGAATCGAATTACTAATCATGGGATGAGCAACGATGTCAAAAGTTCGAAATCGCTTTTTCGCTCGGGTGATGTCCTATACGGAAAACTTAGGCCATACTTGAATAAGGTTTGCCAGCCCGAATTTGATGGGGTTTGTTCAACTGATATTTTGGTTTTCGAGCCGTCACGGGCGGTGGATAATCGTTTTTTGTTGGGTCTGCTTTCCAGAAGAGAAACCACAACATATGCAAACAGAAATTCCAAAGGGATTAACTTACCAAGAATAAGTCCACAAAAACTTGGCGAGATGCAGATCAAACTCCCTCCGCTTAACGAACAACAACGCATCGTCGCCAAGACAGAAGAACTCCAGGAGCTTAGCCGTCAAGCAAGAGAAGCATTGGAGACCGTCCCAGACCTGCTGGAGCAATTCCGCCAATCCATTCTGGCTGCGGCTTTCAGGGGCGACTTGACCCGTAAATGGCGGGAACAAAACCCCGATGTAGAGCCAGCCACCGAACTGCTAAAACGCATCCGCACCGAACGCCGGACACGCTGGGAAGCCGTCGAACTGGAAAAGCTCAAAGCCAAAGGCCTCAACGGCGACAAACTCGACGTGCAATTTGCCAGACAACGAAAGAAATACAAAGAACCTGAGCCGGTAGATACCAGGGGTCTACCGGTATTACCGAAAGGATGGGTTTGGGTTTCAGCGGAATGCGTTGTCCCGGCCGATGAACCCATAGTCTATGGCATTATTCTGCCCGGTCCCCATATCGACGATGGTATCCCTTACATCAGGCCTTTGGAAATCCAAGATGATATTATCGTGAATGAACCAATTCCTAAAACAAGTCCTGAAATAGCAGCCAAATATCGTCGAGCTAAACTTTCTACGGGGGATATAGTCCTTTCCATTGTGGGAACCCTTGGAAAGGTTGCGATTGTTCCTGAGCGGTTAAATGGCGCTAATATTACCCAGTCTTCAGCGCGTTTGAAACCATGGGTGGATTTTATCTCTTCAGATTATTTAGGAGAGGTGCTTAGATCTCCGATACTGCGGAAGCAATATGAGATATTGAGGTTTGGGAATGCAGTTCAACGCCTCAATATTGCCCATGTTCGTTCTCTGACCATACCTTTGCCTCCCAAAAAAGAGCAAGAGGAAATAATTAAAGGTGTCCAACATAGGGCTGGCGTTTCAGATACTTTTTTTTCGTCTGTTGAAACGTGTTTGGAGAAGCTGGATTCTCTAGAGAGCAATGTTTCTTACAGAGCCTTCCGTGGAGAATTGGTCTCGCAAGACCCAAACGATGAACCCGCTTCGATTCTACTTGAACGCATCCGGGAGGAAAAAGTTCGAAGAGTCGCTGAGGAGGAAAGCAAGCCCAAAAAGAGAGGCAGAAAAATGAAAAGCCCAAAAGCCGAAAGAAAGGACATTCTTACGATTCTTCAAGAGGCAGTCCGCCCAATGACACCGGAAGATGTTTTCACAGCCGGTGGTTTTGGCGAAGATTCGGTGGACGCATTTTATGAAAAACTTCGCTCTTTATCTAAAAAAATCCGCGAAGTCCGCAAAGGGGCTGAAGTGTACTTGGAGGCGATTCCATGAGAGTGCATCGACTGCATATCCGGCATTCCGAGCATTCTCCCGGGTTCAAAAACCTAATCGATTTTGCAATCGATTTTAATCAAGATTCCCCGACTGCCGTACTGGTGGGTCGTAACGGCACGGGCAAATCCAATGTATTGGAAGCGTTGACCGTCATCTTTCGGGACCTGGATTTGGAGCTTTCGACGCCGCCGTTCAGCTATGAACTGGAATATACCTGCCACGGTCGTCGCATTTCATTAGACGCTGATCCGGATCGCCCAACCAGAAGAATCCAAGTATCTGTCGACGGGTTAGCTCTCACATTAAAGGCATTTAGAGAGAAGAAACGTGATTATCTGCCAAAGTACGTTTTTGGCTACTACTCCGGCCCCAGCAATCGCATGCAGGAGCATTTTCTCAAACATCAGGAAAAATTTTACAATAAATTGATCAAAAACCCTGATGATGCTGCAATACCGTTGCGGCCCCTCTTTTTCGCTCAGCACATTCACAGTCAATTCGTTCTATTGGCTTTTTTTCTGGAACAAGACCGGGCTGTTCTTGAATTTCTTGATGAACAGTTGGGCATTACAGGGCTTGATTCCGTCCTGTTTGTGATGAAACAGCCGCCCTGGAACAGCAAAAAAGGTGACGAGCGCTTTTGGCGCGCTCGCGGCGTTGTGGCTTCTTTGCTGGATAGGCTTTATTCCCATGCCTTGGCACCCATGCGGTATAAATGGAAGGTGCCGCTGAGATTTCGAAAGACCACGAAATTGGAGCACCTCTATCTCTATTTGCCCGATGCGGAAGCTCTAAGCCAACTCAAAGCGAGGTACGCCACTCAGCAGGACTTTTTCAAGGCCTTGGAAAGCACCTATATTTCCGAACTCATGCGCGAAGTTCGAACCCGTGTCAAGGCTCGCTGCGCCGAAACGCCATTGACCTTTCGCGAACTCAGCGAAGGTGAACAGCAGCTTCTTATGGTCCTGGGGCTGTTGCGTTTCACGCGCGAAGACGAATCTCTCTTTCTTCTCGATGAACCCGACACCCACCTCAACCCGGCTTGGAGCGTTCAGTATTTGGAATTTCTGAAGACCATCGGCGGTTTGGGTGATAACGGTCATGTCATTTTAGCGACCCACGACCCCCTGGTTATTTCCGGGCTGACCCGGCAACAGGTAAGGGTCATGCGGCGTGATTCCATGGATTCACCAATCAGAGCCGAGATGCCCGAAATCGATCCTCGGGGTATGGGTATTAACGGCCTTCTGCGTAGCGATCTTTATGGATTGGAGTCTGCTCTGGATCTGCAAACGCTAGAGAAGATCAATGAGCGTGACGCCATCCGGCTAAAACAGAAGAAATTGCAGGAAACCGGGAAGGATTTGGATGACAAAGACCGGATGCGACTGATTGTGTTGTCAAACGAATTGTCCGCCCTCGGCTTTTCTAGAGATTTCAGGGATCCTATTGAACAGAAATTTGCGGATGCCATGGCACGTCGGCAAGAAAGGCGAAAAAGCGTTTCATTGACGCCAACCCAATTAGAAAATCAGAAGAAGTTGGCGGATGAAATTCTGGCTGAGATTCTTGCAGAGGAAAACCAATGATTCATATTGACTTGGACGGCAAAACACCTACGGCCGAATGGATCCGAAAGGCAGAAGCGATAACTCGGAAATTAAACGATGCGGGTTCGAGCGAAAAACGAAAAGAAATTATTAAACAAAATCGAAAACTCTGGGGTGAAATAAAGGAATGGCTCCTTGAGCGGTCCCACAACAAATGCTGGTATACGGAAGCGCGAAATGATTCCTCATATTTCGAGGTGGAGCATTTTCGACCCAAGAATTGGAATTCCAGCCAAGATGATCCGGATTTCGAGGGCTATTGGTGGCTTGCATTCGAATGGCGGAATTACCGGGTCTGTGGCAATGCTCCAAATCGCAAGAAGGGTTCTTTTTTTCCACTCCATGAGGATTCTCAAAGAGCTACAAGCCGCAAAAGACATCTTGTCGATGATGAAATTTATGTACTCTTAGACCCTTTGGAAATTGCGGATCCATCGCTGATTTCATTTGATGAAAGGGGCATCTGCAAACCCACGCCCGGCACAGAAGGCTGGGAACTTCGTAGGGCCGATATATCCATAGATCGCTACGGGTTGAACAAGCTTCCACAGCTTTGCGAAGGAAGGCAAAGAGTATGGCTGGATTGCCGAAAGCTGATAGATGATCTGGATGAATTACATACCAAAAATACGGAAAGTCCGACTGCCGCTTGCAAGGCCAGAATCAAAGAGAAAACGGAGCAACTAAGGAACAAAACGAAATCCGATCAGCCTTTCTCAGCCGTAGCACGGACATGCGTCAATGATTGTGGATACTACTGGGCCAGCCGCATACCCCGAAGATGATATCAAGAAATGGTTCAGTTAAGGAGCCACAATTGATCTTTTGTATCCAAAACGGTGCTTCCCTGAAGGCTTCCCTATTAAGAGAAAATGAAATGGCCATGAACTCGTACGTGGAGACAGATTTTAGCTTCATCATCCATGCATCGAAATTCCCATAAAACAAGTCGAAGATCGATTCGAATGCCGGGATATTATTCACAAGCCGGTGCATATTTTGTAACCATTTGCGCCAAAGATCGGAATGTCTCTTCGAGGATATCGCGAATCGGGAAATGGTATCGCCATTGAAAGCCTGAAATTGGAGCATCTTTGGATCATCTATCCGGGAGATCAAAAATACACCCTTGACGACAGGATTACAGCCATTCCGCTGGAAGAGGCTTTGGCACTTGTAACTATGGGAATCCGATGATAATTTATTGGAATAATTGTGAGACGGAAGAAGAATTTATCCAAGAATTTCTTGCCATGGATCAGGAGTTGGGCAATCTGAACAAAGAGACCCTCGCCTTAGAGAAGATTATCCATCACAACGTTCTGAAGCTTACGGGGGAAGCGTGACCATGGTGTTTTTACCCGATAAACCGTATAACGATCTGCCGTTGCTTCCGCCAAAAGCAGAGATCGAGACCAAAGCGATCCTCAAGAAAGCCATTTCCGCAGGCAGGGCATTGGCGGAACTCAAAGGACTCGGCCGGACGATCCCCGATCAAGCCATTCTGGTGAATTCTATTATTTTGCAGGAAGCCAAGGCAAGCTCCGAAATCGAGAACATCGTTACCACCCACGATGCCCTGTTCCGGGCCTTCAGCGCCAAGACGGGACAAATCGATCCCGCCACGAAGGAAGTGTTGAGATACCGTGAAGCCCTTTGGGAAGGATTCAACAGTTTGCGGGAACGCCCTTTCCTTACCACCAACCTCTTTGTTCGAATCGTCCAAACCATCAGGGCCAACAAAGCGGGTATTCGAAACACTCCCGGAACAAAAGTCGCCAATGCGGCAACCGGGGAGGTGGTGTTTACACCGCCGGAAGGTGAAGATGTCATTCGGAGCAAGCTGAAGAATCTGGAAGACTATATTCACGCGGAAGATACTGTCGATCCACTGATCAAACTGGCCCTGGTCCATTATCAATTCGAGACCATCCATCCCTTTACCGATGGAAACGGCCGCACCGGCCGAATCCTGAATATCCTTTTCCTGACCAGCCAACAGCTTCTGGAACTGCCGGTCCTGTATTTGAGCAAATATATTATCGATCGGAAATCGGATTATTATCGTCTGCTGCGGGCGGTAACGGAACATCAGGAATGGGAGTCGTGGATATCCTATATGCTTGATGCGGTGGAACAGACCGCCCTTCTCACGAGGGATAAGATCCTTGCCATCAGGGAGCTTTTGGCGGAGACACTTGAACTTGCAAAGGAGACGCTTCCTTCCAGGGTCTATTCCAAGGATCTCATCGAGCTTTTGTTTCACCAGCCCTATACCAAAGGGCAATTTTTGGTGGATGCCGGGATCGCAAAAAGACAGGCCGCTGCGGATTATCTTAAAGAATTGGAGGGGATCGGTGTCCTTGAGGTTCACAGGATGGGAAGGGAGAACCTTTATTTGAATACAAAGCTCTATGAAATACTTTCCACATAACGTGTCGATGTTGGTGACATGAAGTGAAAACGTGTCGATAAAATCAATATTTATCGACACGTTTTAAGGTTGTGTCCATGGGAACGACACATCTCAGACAAAAAGACGTGTCCAAAAAGTCCATATTTGTGGACATGTTTTTGGGATAGGGGCATGATTTGGACATGAAAAAGAGGATGCCGGAATGCGTCAAAATCTCTGCAAATCAAACCGAAGATCGATTCGCTTGCCGGGATACGATTATTCCAAGGCAGGGGCGTATTTTGTGACCATTTGCGCCAAAGATCGGGAATGTCTCTTCGGCGATATTGTGAAACGGAAAATGGCATTGAACAGCGCGGGGCGGATGGTGGAAACCGTGTGGAATGAATTGCAGAAATTCTATCCTCGCGTATCAACCGATGCATTTCAGGTCATGCCCAACCACATCCACGGCATCATCGTCATCACCCGTTCCGATGCCGTTCCCATCGTAGGGGCAGGCCCCTGTGCCTGCCCGATCGGTGCGCAACCACGGGGGGATGGGCAACCACGGGGGGATGGGCAACCACGGGGGGTTGCCCCTACGGGGGTGAAACGGGGTTCTGAAGGTGTATTGTCGTTGCCGGATATTGTCCATCGGTTCAAAACGATGACCACAAAACGGTATTCGGAGGGCGTGAAACAAAAAGGATGGCCTTCGTTTCCCGGGAAATTGTGTCAACGCAATTATTATGAACATATCGCCCGTAATGAAACCGACATGGCCCGCATTCGGAAATATATCACCAACAATCCGGCCCAATGGGACACGGAACGGGAAAATCCCATGATAAACAGAAACCACAACTCGCAGGGTCGGAAAGGCATCAATGAAAACCCGGAAATCATTTAAAACCGAACGCAACCAAAAGCGCGCCGCTTGAAAACGCAACCCGTCGCGCAGGTGTCCGTAGGGGCAGGCCCCTGTGCCTGCCCGGTTGTTGCGTGATCACAAGCCACCCAGGTGCAGTTGGCCGATTCGACCGCCCTTTCGGATTGGTCATCAACAATGACGAATGTGCACGCCTCTAAGACGAACAAATCGCCGGCATACCCTTTGCCTGTCTTTAGCTGACCTGTTATAATCTGGAGAGTGACCGTCCTGGGAGATAAACAAAGAATTAAGGAGGAACAGCCATGAAAGTGATCGCATTTAACGGAAGTCCCAGAAAAAAAGGCAATACCGCGGGGTGCCTGAATAGGGTGTTGGGCGAACTGGAAAAGGAAGGTATTGAAACCGAATTGATCCAGGTGGGCAAAGAAAAGATCCGGGGATGCCTTGCCTGCTATACCTGCATGCAGAAGCAAAATGAAAGATGCGCCGTTGAAGATGATCCCGTAAACGACTGGATTCAGATGATGAAAAATGCAGACGGCATTCTTCTGGGATCGCCGGTCCATTTCTCTGGCGTGGCAGGTACCATGAAGTCTTTTCTGGACCGGGCTTTTTTGGTGAATTCCGCAAACGGCGGGCTTCTTCGTCACAAGGTGGGTGCTTCGGTTGCCGCGGTGCGCCGGTCCGGCGGTATTCCCACCGTGGACACACTGAACCATTATATCAATTACGCCGAGATGTTCATGCCCAATGCCAATTACTGGAATGTGGCCCACGGCCTCAATCCCGGAGAGATTGAACAGGACGGTGAGGGAAAACAGATCATGGAAGTGCTGGGCAGCAACATGGCGTGGCTCATGAAGGTAATGGAAATCGGCAAAAGGGAAGTGCCGCCACCGGCCCCGGTTGCAAAAATCCTCACCAATTTTGTACGATGACGGTTGATAATCAACAATGGCGAAAAAGAAAAAACAAAACGATGCATTAACGGTGTTGTTGACAGATGCCTCTTCCGAGATCTTGGTGGATTTGATCTTGCGACTTGGGGTAGGTCGGCCCGATGTCCGTCGGGAATGTTTCGAATTCTTAAAGGACCATGTCCAATTTTCGGAAAAGCTTAAGAAAAGATCCGACGGTGAAGTCATGTTGGCCCTTTGGGATGAATTGGAACCCGACCTGAGTGAATTGGACGATTACGGCGGAGGCGACTATGCTACAGAGGATTATGTGGCGGAACTTCTGTACGAAATCCAAAAGAAACTTGATTCCAAGAAAGTGGAACCTGAATATCGCAGAGATATCCTCGACCTGGTATTGCCGTACATTGAAAGCGGCAATGCCGGGCTTGACGATGCACTTGATGAAATGGCCTACGCCGCCTGCTATGATGATAACGATTGGCGATATCTGGCGGAATCATATGAAGCCATGCAGAATGAATGGAAAATAGGTCGCGCGCGCAGCATCTATCGGAAAATCGGAGACCGAGACAAATATCTTGAATTGCGGGGGAGAAACCTTGTTTACGGGCTGGATTTCCATGATTTGACCATATTTTACTGGGAAAGTGGCGAAAAAGAGAAGGCCCTTCAGGTGGCCGATAAGGGTCTGAAGGTAGGGGAGGGCCGAATGGATGAACTGCGTCAGTTCATGTCCGACCGGGCCCTGGAATCCGGTGACCGCGAAAGGTATCTTTCCCTTCAATACGACCATGCCATGGACGGACTTACCTTTGAGAAATACAAGGCTTTTAAAAAGATATGCGATAAGGCCGAGTGGGCCATTTTTGAACCCAATATTCTCAGTGGAATGAAAGAGGCGAGGGAGTCGGACCAGTTGAAAATTCGCATGTACCGCAGGGAGTATGATGAGGCCGTTAATATGCTTGAGCGGGGAAAATATCCCACTTTAGTTTGGGACAGCAACTATGAAATCAAGGTCGCCAAGAAGCTTGAGAAGCGCTACCCTGAAAGGATTCTCAAGTATTATCTTTCCGGGCTGGGCAGTCTTACGTCCAATGCGACGAGAAAGGAATACGCTCGAAAGGCCAAAGTGATGCAAAAAGTGCGGTATTTGCTGGTCGAGGTGATGGATGACCCGAAACGCTGGCACGATTTTGCCGTCAAAGTGAAAAGGGACAATTTCAGACGTCCCGCGTTTCAGGATGAGTTTGCTAAGATTGTGCCGGATTGGCAGGAGTTGAATTGAAGTCGGTTGGATAAAAAATGGAAGAAAACCGCTGCATGCCCGATCCGGCGATTCTGCTGGAACTGGCTCAAATGAAAATGCCCTTTGGCAAATATAAGGGCCGGAAGTTGATCGATTTGCCGGAGCCCTATGTGGTCTGGTTTTCTCAAAAAGGATTTCCAAACGGGAAGCTGGGGGATATGCTCAGGACCGTTTACGAAATAAAAGTAAACGGTCTGGAGCATCTTTTTGAACCGCTGCGGAATTGGGACGGATCTTAATTGATCAGCCCGGGCATTGTGAGGGTTTATTGTCCGTTAACGCCTGATCTTTGCCCATGAGCTGCGGCAGTTATCAGACGATCTCGCATTTGTTTCAAATCAAAAATCCGTTTGTACATAAGAAATCTTAATCCTATTTCGGATTATGATGAAAATCCGCAACCATGATGCGATCCCAATGAAAATCGTACCATCCCATAAATCCGTTCTTCAAAATTTCCGATCGGTTGTACGTTCTGTCCCAGAAAACCCTTTTTGAGAACGAAGAAGGCTTCTCTCTGAACGAGATGTTTCTGGTTTTGCAGTGGTTTCTGGGTGGTTGGCGTTCTCGCAGGTCATTTTGCGGTACTTTTTCGTAGATATGTGTCCCTGTCTTCAGCGGTACCCCTTTCCATAGCATTTCGGTTGACAAAATATAACCTCAGCGTCTATTATCTCAACTTCGCTCAGGAGATTCTATTGTCTTGCTGAGCGATGTGTCAAAATCACCATAAGGAGGAAAGAGAAAAGTAAAATGAAAAAGAGAGGGTTTAGAAGTTGGTTTGGGTTACTTTGCGTTACTATGATGCTTTTTGCACCTGCTTCCATAACAGTAGCGGAGGAACCTGAAAACAAGGATGAAGGGGTTTACACCCTGGGTGAAGTGGTGGTGTCTGCCAGGCAGGATGTGGTGGAGACCGCCGGTACCGTACGGGAAATAACGGCCCAGGACATTGAAAACAAGGATGCCCGAACCCTGGACCAGGCCCTTCAGCTGCTGCCGGGGGTGCAGATCCGGACCGCCGCGGATGGGGTTCCCAGGATCGATATCCACGGTTTCAGATCACGGCATGTTCTGCTCCTGCTGGACGGAGTTCCCCTCAATTCCACCTACGACGGCCAGTTTGATCCTGCCATCATTCCCACGGAAAACATCGCCAAAATCAAGGTCAGCTACGGTGCAAGCTCCGTTCTCTACGGTCAGGGCGGCTTGGGCGGCGTTATCAATATCATCACGAAAAAGGGAACGGAGGGCATTAAGGGAATGGCTTCCGGTGAAATCGGCGAGGGATCAAGCCGCCTGGGCCGATTTAATCTTGGCGGTGCCGAAGACAAGGTGGACTTCTTTGTGAGCGGCAGCATGGCCTCACAAGATGATTATCCGCTTTCCAACGGTTTTGAGGCAACACCCCTTCAAGAGGGGGGAGATCGGGTCAACAGCGACAACCGAAGGAACAACATTTTCGGCAACATCGGATATTCACCCACGGATGAATGGGACCTGGGACTGGTGGCCAGTTTTGTAAACGGCAATTACGGCATACCCCCCAGCACCAAGCAAAATACCAAAACCGATCCCGACCCTTATGCCAACAATCCAAAATATGAACGGGTGAATCATTTTCAGGGATTCAATACCCAGCTTTCAACCAGCTATGATGTGCCGGGGCCGGTGGAGCTTCGCGGTTGGGCCTATTTCAACGAGTATGACGAAGACCGCACGCGGTATGACGACGAAAACTACAATTCCATGACCAAGAAAAACACTTACTTTGAGGACGGCAAATCAAAGATCTGGGGGGGGACCCTTCAGACGGCCGTCGATTTAAAATCCGCCGGGTCATTTACCCTGGCCCTCGATGCCCAGAAGCAGCAATATGAATCCAATGGAAAGATCCGGGATGTGAAAGTGGGCAAGAATTGGGAGTTCAGGAATTTCGATGATTCATGGAGTTACTGGCTCTACAGCGCTTCCCTGGAATACGATATTACCCTCTTTGACAGCCTTGGAATCGTTCTGGGATACGGTCATTACTGGCAGAATAAGGACTCGGGAGACAACGAAAACAAGGGAAGCTATATGGCCGGCGTCTATTACGATATCGTAAAAGGTTCCAGGGTTCGGGGCGCCTATGCAAGGAAAATACGGTTCCCTTCACTTCGGCAGTTGTACTCGGTTGGAGAGGGAAATCCGGATCTGGTGCCCGAGACTTCCGACAATTTCGAGCTGGGTTTCGAACAGAAACTGCCCCTCAACAGCCGGGTGGCCATTGACGGATTCTTGTCCGACGTGGATGACTACATCGAAAAACCGTACGATGACGACTACTTTCACAATTACGACAAATACCGGTTTCAGGGGTTTGAAATCACGGCCGAAACCCGGTTCATCGACCCGCTTCTATTGCGTTTGGGATATACCTTTATGGATACGGAGGATAAATCCCCCAACAGCCCCAAAGACGAGCTGCAGTACAGGCCCAAGCATAAGCTGACCCTTGAAGGGAAATACACTTTCCATTTCGGTTTTTCCGCTTACGCCAATGTGATCTACATCGCGGACCAGTATTACTACGAGCGATCGGAACCCTTTACAAAGGCCAAGCTGGACAACTATGCCATCGTCAATCTGAAATTCGACCAGACCTTTTTCAACAACTTTCTGGATGTCTATATTGGCGCGGACAACCTTTTTGACAAGAATTATGAGTACAGTTACGGATTTCCGGCGGCCGGACGGATCATATACGGCGGCGTGGCGCTCCGTTTCTAGTGTGGGCTGAACCAAGGAAATGGAAAATGCGCGTTTACATCGGCTTTGACGATACGGACAACAAAGACGCTGATCGCGGCACCGGAAAGCTGGCCCGATGGTTTGAAAGGGAACTGCCGGAAGAATGCCGCATATGGGGTGTGGTGCGACAGCAGCTGCTGCTCCATGACGATATTCCCTATACGTCCCACAACAGCTCCGCCTGTGTGGTGGTGGATGTGCATCACCAGCATATGACGGAGAAACTGACACGCCTCGCCATCGAACACATTGAACGGCACTCTCTAGCAGGAAGTGATCCCGGCGTCTGCGTCGCATCAAACGGTGACAGGGATCTGACGGCGCTCACTGATTTCGGTTATCTCTGCACCCGTGAGGTGGTTTCAAAACGGGAGGCCCGTTCGGCGGCTTCCGGGTTTCATCTCTCGGGACACGGCGGTACCAACGACGGCATTATCGGCGCTGCCGCCGCCGTGGGTTTGACCGCTTCAGGGTGGAGCGGCCGTTTCATAGAATTTGGATGCCTTCGGGATTTTCCGGAGGTGGTATCCGTGGATGAGCTTATGAAGGCCCAAATTCTGGTGACGTCCCTTGAGCGGGACGCGAAACCACCGGCCCCCAACGACCGGGTCCATACCCATAACTGGCTGCGCCCGAGGCTCTGGGGCAACCGGGCGGTCCTGGCGGTCAAAAAAGAAAAAAATGACCTCTGGAGGGCAGTGGGGGGAAAGAGGAAAAAGGGGTGATATGAAGCCCGCGGTTGACATAAGGGAATACGGCTATCAGTACCCCGATAGAAAGGCCTGGGCCCTGAGCGGTCTCACGCTGTCGGTCCAGCCCGGTGAGTGCGTTTGTGTGACCGGGCCCTCTGGCTGCGGTAAGAGCACCCTTTTTCTGGCAATTAAGGGGCTCTTAAAGGAGGGACGGAAAAAAGGGGCCATTCAACTGGCCAATGGCAACGGGCATGGTCACGCGGGGCTGGTGTTTCAAAATGCGGAGAGCCAGCTCCTTTGTACCACCGTTGCCGACGAAGTGGCCTTCGGGCCCCAGCATTTCGGATTTGGGCGGGAAGAGATCCTAAAAGCCGTTCAAATGAGCCTCAAAACCGTCTCCCTGACCGGCTTTGAATCGCGGAATGTGGAAACCCTTTCAGCGGGTCAGGCCCATCGGCTGGCCATTGCGTCGGTGATTTCCACCGCTCCCAATACGCTGCTTTTGGATGAACCCACGGCCCAATTGGATGCCCCCGGAAAAACCCGGCTGAAAGAGATGCTGGAAGAAATGAAGAGATCCGGCTGTACACTGATGATTGCCGATCACGAGCTGGGCCCTTTTGAATCTCTGGCGGACCGGTATGTTTTCATGGACCGGGGGCGTATCGACCGCATCGACGAACGGTTTCCGTCAGCGTTGTCCCTTTCCCCGAAAAGGCAAAACCAAAGCCGAGCGTCAGGTACCGTAAAAACCGAAGCGCCTCTTGTGAGCGTAGAAGGGCTTTTCATCTCCGGAAGTAACGGCCGGCCCCTGTTTGACCATCTAAACCTCCGGCTGATGCCCGGTCGGCGGACATTCATCCACGGCCATAACGGGGCGGGGAAGTCGACGCTTTTAAAGTGCATGGCCGGGCTTGTCCGACCCCAGTCTGGGACCGTTCACGTGACAGGACTGGGGAGGCCTTTGCCGGGCAGGCTCCTAGGAAAAATGGCAATCCTTTTCCAGAACCCGGAACGGCAGCTTTTCGAAGAGGCGGTGGAGGATGAAGTGGCCTTCACCCTCAAACGGATGGGGCTTAAGGCCCGTGAGATTCGGGCGCGGGTGGAAGAGGTCCTTGAAATGTTCGGCGTGGACCATTTGAGAAAGCATTCACCTCTGACGCTCAGTTTCGGTGAACAGCACCGGGTGACCCTCGCTTCCATTATGGCGCCGAGACCCCGGATTCTCATGCTCGATGAGCCGTTCGCGGGTCTTGATCTTGCGCGAAGAAAGCGCCTGTTAGGGATCCTGTCCCGTTTGTGCAAGGAAAAGGGCACGACGGTGGTGATTGCGTCCCATGAATTTCTGCCGGAGGAAGACTGGGCCGACGAAACCTTCATATTAAAGGGAGGACACATTGAAGCCTCACAATAGAAAAAGCAACGGCGGGTTTAGAGGCGTTCCCTTTCAGTACTGCGCCGGTGATTCCATCGTTCACCGATTGGGTGCCGGCTGGAAGATTCTCTTTACAGCGGCCCTCTCCGCCGCTGCCATCGCCGCCAAAGAACCTTGGATGCTGCTGGGTCTTCTGGCCGTCAATCTGGCCTGGTATCTTTCCGCCCATCTGGGGCTCTCCAATCTTTGGCGGGATATTCGGTTTTTTCTGGTTCAAATGGCGATTATCCTGCTCCTCTACCTCATGAAGTATGGGTTAATGGAAGGCCTTTGGCCGGGACTGAGGACCGGTTTTCAGATTCTTCTTCTTTTCTTGCCCGGTACGGTGATGCTGCGCACCACCCAGGCGGCTCAAATGATGCAGGGCCTCAAAAAGGTGATCCCTGAAAGACTCGGTTTTCTCCTCTTTACCAGCATGCGGTTCGTCCCTTTTTTTGCCCGCGAGTCAAAAGAGATCGCCATGGCCCAGCAGCTTCGGGGGGCACCCGTGGGGTTTCGCTACGCCTGGAAACCAAAGAACTGGAAGGATCTTTTTGAATGCCTCATGGTCCCTCTCATGGTGCGTGCCCTCAAAACCGCACGCACGGCCGCCCTTTCCGCCGAGGCCAGGGGATTTGAAGAACAGCCTCGCCCATGAAGAAACCGACCCTTCAAGAAGCGCTCTGCCTCGCATTCTGTGCCTGCTTCATTGTCATTACCAGGGCCGCATTTCGATTGCATCTGAACATTCCGGGACATGCCATGCTTTTCACTATGTTCTTCCTGATTCTGGGGCGGGGATGCGTTCCCAAGATGGGTGCCGCAACCCTTACGGGCATTCTGGCGGGCCTCCTGTGTACGCTCTTGGGCATGGGAAAGGGCGGACCGCTGATTATGCTCAAGTTTCTGTTTCCGGCACTCATCGTCGATGTGGCGGGTATCTTCTCCACGGGACTGGCGGGAAGCTATTTGGCATGTGCCCTTGTGGGGGCTTTGGGTGCCGCAAGCCGCTTTTTGAGCATCATTATAGTGGAGTGGGTTATCGGCATCGATTGGGATATCATTATCCAGCATGCGCTCATTTCATCCGCCTCCGGAATTCTCTTTGGTGTCCTGGGTTCCCTCATGGTGCCGCCCATCTACCGTAAGCTGAAGGTCCACGGGTTGGTTTCTTAGATTTACAAGCCAAGAATCCAGGAGCCAGAAGACAGAATCCAGAATTGGGTCTTTACAGCCAATATCTGTTTAACGATCCTCCCAGGAGTTTTTCGCCTTCACCTCATCGATGAGAAACCGCACGCCCTGGTTGTCGGACGGGTTCAGCCAGAGCATCCGTTGAAATATTTGTTCCGCCTCTTCAAAGCGCTCAAGACGCCACAAACACAATCCGTAGCCGTGCATGCAGCGCAGAAACGGACGGTTGTCGATAAGGCTCCAAAGGAGCACTCCGGTAAAGTCGTTTCCCAGCGACAGCTCGCCGATGCGCAGGCCGACTTCGTAATGCAAGATAGCAAACTGCGGGTGGTGATCAAAGACCAAACTGCCCAGATGCGAATGGGCATCAATGCAGCGGAGATCCACCTGGCAAAGCTCCATCAAGATCCTAATCGCCTCCTCTCCCTCTTCGCCGGCATCTTTGAGATCGACAGACCGTGTGATGGGGTCATTGAGAGGATCATCAGGGTCCTCGCTGGGCAGCACCTGCTCCATTTCGAACATGGGACGGCGGCCGGAAGCGATGATCGGCAGGGCCCATCCCTCGAGGGGTTCGTTTTCTTCTCCCCAGTATTCTTCCTCAGGGTCCCACATGCCCATATCTTCAAGCCCCAAGGGCACCAGATCAAGGGCCTTTGCGTTGATTCGAGTCGATTGAATCTCGCCGGAGAGATACGGATGGCCGCCGTAACGCCACTGTTTTCGGGGTATTACCGTTGCGATGGCGCCAGGCACCACCTTCCAGAGACGACTTGCGCGCAGGGTAATGACCCGTTCACTCCCCAAAAGACGGCACCGGGCGGTCGGCTCCTTGACCGATAGAACAATCAATTCGACGGGTTTGCTCAGGTCGATGTCATCATCTGCTGCCTTGTGCTGTCGCCCGGGTCGGGGGAGGTTCCGCTGTTTAACAGGGTAAGGATCGAGGTTCAGCCATCTGCGGTAGGCGGCGATATAGCGTGCCCCTGCCGATGCCTGTGGCAGCAGGACATCGGAGGCCGCAACCACATATTCAGACCCGTCCTCGCGACGGCATCTTGCCGTCAATCCGCGCCTTTCATTGCCATCGTACTCCACTGCCACCACTGAAACCGGTTCCCCGATGACGAACCCGTCGGCCGGCAGCGCAACGTCGTCCTCAAATGCCTGAAAAAAGGCCCAGAGCTGCTCAGCGTCGCCATACGCGTCAATGATGATCTCCTCAATCAACTCGTCCAATTCATCGAGTTCCTTGCCGTTTTTCGGATTTCCTCTTGTCATCATTTATCAATCCTTCCAGATCCCGGCTTTTACCAGGCATAGGGGCTCCATTTCATCGTCATCCACCCCTTCCCCGGTCACGGTCGCCAGCCATCCGATATAAAGGCCAGGCAGATCCCCGCGAAGCAGTTCATCCCGCAGGGGGGCCAGACGCGACATCTTTGATCATCTATTCCAGAGTCGTACCGTAAAAAGCTCTTCATCCTCGATCAAATCGGGCATTGTCCCGTTGTGTTTTTGCATCCCTTTTACGATTTTTCGAGGCACTCCCATGCCCATGTGCTCAAGATAACCGTAGTCCCTCATGACGTCCTTGAGCAGTTGGTTGCGGGCTGAACGGCATCCTGTGACCATCCGCTGGGGTGTGATGCCATTGGGAAGGCGCCCCGGAGATATGACCTCCAATCGGTCCTCATAAATAGACAATTCCACCGTCGTACCGGACAATAGGTAATCTCGATGTACCAGGGCATTGACGATGGTTTCCCTCACCGCCTCTTCCGGGTATGTCCATGTCTGCTCGCGCCTAGATCCATCTGTAAGCGTCGCGGTAACTTCTGTATTCCGCTTTACAAATTCCACGGCTTGTTCGACGAGGCCATTATCGACAATCCCGTCTTCCGCCAAAAGCGCTGTCATCGGCCCGCGTATGGTCAGGCGTTCCTTGGCAGCATAGTCTTTTTCTTTACCGGGATAGGCGACCGCATCAATACCGGCTTGTGGCAAGAATCGGTTCGGCTTGGCGGAAAAAAGCAGCAATCCCGCCACAGTGGCCGATCTTCTGTTCTCCTCTTCAATCAGGAATTCCGTATTGAGGAGCAGATTTTGCCATGCATCAGCTTCATCTGCTTTTGGTGTATCTTGGGAACGGACGCGCTGGAAATAGTCGTTCAACCGGCGATAGTCAAAATCCTCTGCGGAAGATCCGGACACCCCGCGCACTTCCAATCGGAAGGTACCGCGTTGTTGAAACAAGCGCTCCAGTTCCTCAGCACTGGCCTCGCGGCTCTGCGTGCCCACACGAATATAATAGGTCCGATGGTTGTTGTGCCATACATGGTGAACCGCCCACCCGCGATCAACTTGGATAACCGCCACATCTTTGCCCGGCGCCACTTCACGGATGATTTCATAATAGGGAATCAGCTCGGGGCGTATCTTATCCCTGCAGGCGGTCATCACCCATTCTTCCAGGCGATCCCTGGTGATACCGAGAACGCTGCCGTCATCCTCAATACCCAGAATCACCCGCCCGCCCCGCAGGTTGGCAAATGCAACCAACTCTTTGGCCAATGCCCTGTTGTCAATGGTGTCACGTTTGAACTCGACGCCGGAACTTTCGCCATTCTTCATCAGTTCCAACAGCTCTGTTTTGGTCATAAGAACATCCCTTAAAATCCATACTTTAGACGACGCATTTCAAAAGCGTCCTTCCCGCCCTCTAAAACCTCTTCAACCATTTCACGCACCACCTTATTGTCCATGGACCCCATATGCTCTCCTGAGAGTTTGGCTTTGCCTCCTCCGGCTTCGCCAAAAGCCGTCAATCCCGCGATCAGCTCAGCGTCCCCCAATACGGGAATGTTGGCGTTATGGGTTGCAAAAACGAATTGCCGGCGGCGCTTTTCCTCACGCATTTTGGGTACGATGCCATCGGAAATGAAACGGTTGTCCAGATCGTCCTCAGGCTGGTCCACAACCAATGGCGCTTTGGACTCCAGCAGTAACAGAAGAAGCACCGCTGTGGCCTTCTGGCCCGTGGAAAGATCCTCAAGCGTCTGCCACGTGGGCGGCTGGTCGTCGGCAGCGACATTTAATTTGATGGCTGTGGTCGGTGGCAATTCCAACTCTTCTATTTGCATAATGACGTCCGGGTGGGCCTGTGCGATGCGCTCGGCCTGACTGGGTGGAATGCCGAATTTCCGAGAAAGTGCGTCCCTGCCCTCTCTGCAGGCTGAAGCAAAAATGGGAAGTGAAAAATCCGTGCGCTTCGTCAGTGCATCAATCGTCTCGGACAGGCGCCCGCCGATCTGATCTCTCATGAGCTGAAACAGCGGTTCCCGGTTGCTCCCTGCCGTCACGTCAACCAAAACCCGTCCTTCAAGTTTTTTGCTCACCTTTTTTGCGGCGCGTTCGATGTTTCGAAACTCTTCGGCCTTGACATCCTCCCATTCGGAAAGCAGATTGCGCCGTTCCGCCCCATGGGCATTTACGTCGCGATTTAAAAGGGTTTTCCTTTCCTTGAGGGGCCGCAGTTCCTCAATTTGTTGCCGCAGGCGAATGAATTCTTCACCATCGATGTTGGACTTTTGCATGTCACGCAAGATGGCCTGATAGGCTTCCATAACCGACGCCTTACGCTTTACCCATCTCTCGCGAATCTCAGCCAACCCGGTCTCCGCTTTTTCAATGGCCCGATTCATTTCCATTGAGATTTGCTTCATGTGATCGGCCAATTGGTTGAGGATACCATTCGCCTCTCTCAAAATTACCTTCCCAGGCAGGTCCTGCAAAGCTCTTTCGGAAATGAAAGCACAATCGATGTGCATGGAATGACGCAGCTCATTCATTACCTCCCTAAAGGGTACAATGCGCTCTTCCGCAGTTTTGAGCACTCTTTCTTCCCGCACCAAAAGGCTTTGTTCCTTGAGTTTTTTCTCAAGCCCGGCGTCCTGAAACCGCCGCAACGTCTCTTCAAGAGCCGGCAGGGTTGTAAGGCGTTCCTCAATTTGGGCAAGCTCCTTCTGTGTTTCGAGCAACCGCGTGCGCGAACGTTCCATTTGCCGACAGACGCTGCTTTTTCGCTTAACGATGTCGCTGTCCCGCTCAACAAACCGGCCCAAAAGGTGGGTGAGTTTATCCCGGCTTTTGGCGAGTTCCGAGATTTCATGTTGTCCGTAAATTTCCGTTTGGGAAACCACATCCGCAGGTGACAGATTAAGGACGTTGCCTACCTCGTCTTTGACAACCGGTGGGTTGGGAATGGTTCGCTCCACAAGATAGTGGCGCTTGTCCGGATGATAGGACCGAACCAGCATGGAGATCTTGGTGCCGCTTCGAAGCACTTGACGAATAATGCCGTTGTGAGATTTGAGGGCCTCTTCGCCCAAAGGCTCCATACCCAGTACATATCGGATGCTTTCGACAATGGTCGATTTGCCGGTTCCCCGCCCCCCGATGAGCACATTCAGATTTTCATTCAAATGAATGGCGGCACCATCCAAAAACCCGCCCTGCCAGGTCATGGCAATAAACTCAGTATGCTCCTCCGGCGATGGATCGCTGGCCAGTCGTATTCTTGAAACCGGATCAAGGAAAGCTTGTCTCAACCCCTCTTGTGTAACGTTCGACATTTTTATCCAGCAGGAAGCGCCAGGTTTTTCCAAATCCTCCGGGCTTGAGACATCCTGCGCGTTGATCACCGCAACCGGCCGATTGCGATAATAGTCTGGGTTTTTATTGAGCAAAATCGATCTTAAATTTTGTGGAGCGTCCTCTGCCGGTCCGGGCAGCGAACAAGCCAGCAGATGCTTCGATTTCCAGGCTGCCATGCGCGCCTGGTTATCCAGTGCTTGAAGTAACCCCTTTTCGCTTGCCACATGGGCGGCGACACAAATACATTTCCATTTGGCGGATTCACGTATGAGTTCATGCACATCGTATTTAATCGTTTTCGGGGGATTGGATTGGTCGTGAATCCCGCAATCGCCCAAAATGCCGTTACAACGGTCCCAAGAGGTGTCCGGTGCGAAAAGGAGCAGCATGTGAACGCCCTCTTTGGTTTCCACCTCTGCTCCAGGGAAAACAATAATGCCGGCGGCCAGTAGCGCTTCGGCCAGCGATTGGCCGGTATTGCAGCGCTGATGATCGGTTATGGCGACCACGTCGATGCCATTATCCTTACAGGCGACAACCAGGGCTTTATTGTATTTTACTTCTGAATCGAAAGGTGTGCCTTTGGGGTGTCGTTGAACATAGGCAAATGGATTGACCTGCAATGCGCAACGGTAGAACCCAGCGCCTGATGATAAGCTCAATGCTCTTTCAAGTGAGGTGGATAGGTTCATTGAGTCTTTCCTTTATCCAAGTAGCCACTATTTCCAGTTAACTTTATTACAGATGTTATATCATCCGGAAGAATCAGAGCAAGCAAATAGTGGCCGATGCGCAGCCCCATGCAACCGGCCTGTTAACCAAGGAAATGCGAAATATGGAGCGTCGGAGAACTCAGCGTTTGATTCGGGGGCTTCATCCTCTTGCTATTCCTAATGCCACCGGTCCATATGCCGCAAATGGGTTTTCAGGTATGCGCCGGGCTTGTAGAACTCGTCATAAAATTCCAGCTCCAAATGGTGTGCCTGCAGGTACATGATGAGGAACATGGTCGGTACCGTGCCGGGAAACTTACCGAAGGTGTCATAGATGTACTGGGCCTGGAGGGCCACGCATTTTCTGAAGCGCTTATCATGGACTTGGGCGGCCCCACGGACCTTTCCGCTCTCTTTCCACGGCCCGGGCGTGTCGGCATTGAATGGCCCTCCGGGGCCGAATTTGCGATGGCACACCGCTTCCACGGCGGTGCGCATATCCGGATAATGGGGTGGGCAGTAACCTTCCATGACACCCGCCAGTCCCGTGGGATTGGGGTAGGGCCAACGGTCGTCTTCATCATATCGAAATCCCAAACCCGGTATTTCAGGGTCCCCGCTTGCCCCCATCACGGCGAAGGGATCGATGCCGTTCAGCATCCATCCGCCCAGTCCAACGGCCTGAAGCATCAGCGTGCCGGCGTAACAACTGGCCCCCAGTTCAACCGTCAACTCGGAGAGGGACCACTGTTCAACAAAGGTCAAATTCCAGACGTTCTCAATATCGACAATGTCGCTGAATTGTTCAATGCCGGGGATTGCTCGCCGGTTGATGTCGTCATACAGCACCAATCCGTTTTGCAGCATGTAGCAGATGCCAAGGAGAACGTGTTGTGACAAGTCCCCCACGGGGATCACCACCACGGTTGAGGGTTTGTTGAACACCCATGTGTTGTGGGCCTCCACAAAGGGAACCTTCGAAGGGATTTTGAGACGCCCCTCTTCCAGTTTACGCACCCTTTTGCGGGCGTTGTCCAGAAAAGCGTCCACATCGAGCGGTCCCTCATCCGTACGTTCCATAAAGGCCGGGGCATCCCGCATATCCAGAAGATACACCCCTTCGTCGTCCGTGAAAAAGGTCTGGCTTGTCTGAAATCCGGCGGCCGAGGGAAAGACCCTTCCGCCCGCGGCCCCGGCGTAATTGGAGAGATGGGGCGCATATCGGGCACCGCGGTATATCATGTGATGCCATGAGGTGTTCCCGCCGCAGGCGGACACCACCAACATCTTTTCAAGCTCACTAAGCGGCATGGGTTCGTGGCTGGAAGCGTACTTAAATACACCATCGGGGATTTCCGCGCCCCTGAAAACCCGTCTGGATCGTCTTCCCAAAAGCGCTTCAACAAGGCTGAAGGACATCATATCCTGAAAACCGGGGGGTCTCTTTTTTTGCTCCATTTTTTCCTCCTTTGCATTCTAAGGTTGGCAACTTTGAGCGCTGCTTGAAGTAGAACCGTGAAATGGATTGTCGCGAGGGTCTAAAGGTCAAATCCGCTGTTGACCGCTATCAAAGGCCTTTTCCATGGATCCGATCATCCTTGGGGACTAACGGTTAACGGAAGGCTTGACAGTATGTCCCTTGCTCAGGCGGTATTCCTTGGGGCTCATGCCGAACCGCTTTTTGAAAACGCGGCTGAAGTGGGCGCCGTCATTGAAGCCCCAGGCAAATGCGGTTTCGGTAATGTTTTTGTGCGGGCCGGCCACCACCAATTCACGGCGGCATTTTTCCAGCCGTCGATCCAGAATCCAGCGGGACACGGTATGCCCTTCGCCCGCAAACAACAGATGAAGGTAGCGAACGGAAATGCCGAATCGGTCTGCCAGGGCTTGGGGCCCCAGGGCCGGGTCATCCAGGTTCCTTTCGATGTGTTTTTTGATTCTCTCGGTCAGCTTTGCCCTGGCGGACGCTCCTGCCCGGGACTCCTGACTGCCCAGGCTGGTGGCGATCAGCGCCAAAGTGGTTTCGGCGGTGGGGTGGGCCTGAAGGTGATGAATATAAGGCGCCTGGGCACCCAATGTCGTAATGTGTGAGGTCGTCACGGCTCCCAGTCCGCGTCGCCAGTCCAGGGCTTTTCCAACCAGACGCCGTGTTTGGGGCAGCGCATCTTCCATCCGGCTTTGGGGCACCAGAACAGTGGTCTTGAAAACCATGGAATGAAGCTTGAAATGAACGGGCTCAGTGGAATCCCAAAGCAGAATGTCTCCCGGTTCAAGAAGCGCACTTCGTGACCCGACCCTCACTTCTTCACGCCCTTTATGCAAAAGCAGAAGGCCGTAGTAGGCGGCTCCGTCCGCGGCGATTTCCCGCTTTCCCCGAAAACCGCTGCACGGCTGGCAAAGACAGCGGATGACCTGCAGGTCCGGCAGCTTGCTCATCTGGATCTCGGCGGAAAAACCGGTCTTCTCTTTTTTTTCCAGTGTCCAGCCAAGATGAGAGGCGTTCAACGCGGCCTGCCACGCGTCGAACCGTTCCCTGGGTTTAAAGCCTCCGCTGGACCATTTTTGGCAAAAGGCATCTTCAGGGGGTGTCATGAGGGGCCGTATCCTTTGACTGTCGGATCAGGTGTCCAGATGGAAAGTGCACTCTCGGTCAAGTTTTTCTGCACCGTGGTACAAGACGATCTCAATTGATTCCACTATCTTACACAATACGCTGCCCCGGTTTTCAATGTCAAGTGCTTTTCCGGCCCAACAATCGGAAGGGCGAACTGCAGGGCCTTCACCCCAAAACCAAGTCTATTCCAATCAAGAAAGGAGCAACACCATGGCAAACAAACTGAAAGAACCTGCCTACATCCTGGGTGTCGGGTGTACCCGGTTCGGGAATCTGCTGGAAACACCGGAAATAAAAGGGCTCAGCCTACAGGAAATGGCCGGCAAGGCGGCCCAGGAGGCTTTGGCCGACGCCGGCTTGGGGCCCAGAGATGTGGATGCGGTCTTCGTGGGAAATGTCACCATGCAAACATCACAGATGCCCGCAACCTACAGCCAGGTGGCCAATTGGCTGGGCACCCAATTCAAGGCCGGGGTCCATTTTGATGCGGCCTGTTCCACCACCAATGTGGGGGTTTCCATGGCGGCCATGGGCATCGCCTCGGGTGCCTACGACAAAGTCCTGGTAGTGGGGCTTGAGTCAACCCAGAGCCAGCCCAAGAAATTGAGTCCCTTTGAAAGGGATACCATTCCCACGGAGGAGATGTGGCTATGGACCGACCATTGTGTCAACCAGGCCTATAGCGTACCGCAAGGGTACGACATCTTTCCCACCTACAACGCTTTTAACGCGCTGGCCTACTGTCGCAAATACGGGATCAGCGTCGAAGACCTGGACCGGGGCCTTTTCGAGTTGTGCCGCACCCGGCGGCTCCACGGGTCCATGAATCCCAAGGCCATTCGCCAGCAAACCCTTGAAGATGAAGCCAAGGATCTGGGGTTTGATGACCCCTGGGAGTTCTGGATATCCCGCTATAATCCTCACGTTGCATGGCCGTCACGGCTCTACAGCGTGGTGACCCCGGCTGACGGGGCCTCGGCCATCGTTCTGGGCAGGCCCGAGGAACATGTGCCCGGCGCCTCACAGCCGGTTGAACTGAAGGGCTTCGGAATGAGCGTGATGGACCTTCCCTGGTACAAGGATGATCCCACGGTGATGCCCATAGATCAGCAGTCTTTTAAGAAAGCCTACCACATGGCCGGGATCAATCCCGAGGATATCGATTATCTGCATACCCACGATTGCTCACATATCATGAGCATCTGCGTGGCCGAACTGTCCGGTTACCTGCCCCAGGGCCAGGGACTGACATATGCGGAGGAAGGGCGTCTCAGGTTTGACGGCGACAAACCCATGAGCACCCATGGCGGTCGCCACGCCTTTGGCCATGCCTGGGCCGCCAGCGCCGGCTCCGACACCTATGAGGCGGTGAAGCAGATACGGGGAGAAGCGGGACCAAGACAAATCAATGATCCGCCAAAGACGGCTGTCATCCATACCCACGGATATGCCATGATCAGCACCGTTTTAGTGTTGGAAGGAGGAAAATAGAGATGACCGATTCTACCATCAAAGGGTATTACGAGGCGCTTAAAGAGGGCAAACTCATTGGCAGAAAGTGCAATCAGTGCGGTGACGTGACATTTCCACCCACAACCGCGTGCGGTTCCTGCGGCAGTTATGAACAGACGGAAGTGCCCCTCTCGGGGAAAGGGAAGCTGCTTTACGTCTCCCACGGCATTGCACCGCCCCCCAACCCCAGGTTTAACGATCTTGCGCCCTATGCGTATGGGCACGTTCAACTGGAAGAAGATGTCTATGTACAGGCCATCATCACCGGTGTCTCCATTGATCCGGATACCCTCAAAGGGTTTTTCGATAAAGGGCCGGTGGATGTGGTTCCGGATATCCTGGATGTTCAAGGCTTGAATGTCCTGGCCTTTAAGCAGGCATAGGGGGAGTGCCATGGATGACACCAAGCAGACGGTTTATGAGATCATTGCCAAGATTGCCAAGAAAAATCTGGATGATTTGGGTTCCGAATCAAGGCTGGCGGAGGATCTGGGCATGAAATCCGTGAGCCGGATAGAACTGGCGGCGCTCTTGGAGGACAAACTGGGAATCGAGATCGACAACTTTGAAATACGCAGGCCCAAGACCATTGGGCAGGTTCTTGAAATGGTGAGCGCCAAACTGTGAGATGACGGGAGGGCCTTGGTCCTCCCGGAATCCGGCAAGACATCTTGAAAGAGAGATGATCGTGGACATCATGGAATATCTGGCCCAAAAGGCCAGGGAGAAAAAGAGCACAATCGTGTTTCCGGAAGGTCAGGATCCCGTCATACAAAAGGCGGCCATGGAACTGTCAAAACAGGATATGGCCCATCCTGTCCTTCTGAACCGCGGTAGCGCCAAAGGAGAGGAGATAAGGGAAACCGTCGACATTTCAGCTTCTCCCCATTTGGAAAGGTATATTGACCAGTACTGTGAGGACCGTGACATGCCCCGATCCGCGGGCAAACGGATCGTGAGCCAGCCCTTGTGTTTTGCGGCCATGATGGTGAAAAACCATGATGCCCACGGCATGGTGGCCGGCATTGCCCATGCCACGGACGATGTGATTCTGGCCAGTGAACTGATGATCGGTTTCCAGCAGGGCATCAGCACGGCCTCCAGTTTCTTCCTGATGGAACTGCCCGGCTTCTCGGGCGGAGAAGAAGGCCGGATCATTTTTGCCGATCCGGCGGTGAATCCGGACCCGGACCCGGAGCAGCTGGCCGATATCGCCGTCACAACCGCCCAAAGCGCACGGGATCTGCTCGGCTGGGAACCGCGGGTGGCAATGCTTTCCTTTTCAACCAAAGGGAGTGCCAGCCACGCACTGGTTGACAAGGTGATAAAGGCCACGGAAATCGCGCGCGGGAAGGCACCGGAATTTCTGATCGACGGTGAAATGCAGGCGGACACGGCGCTATTGGAATCGGTGGCCCAAAAGAAGATGAATACGGAAAGCCCTGTGGCGGGCCGGGCCAATGTGCTCATATTTCCGGATTTGAATGCCGCAAATATCGGAAGCAAGCTGGTGCAACGGTTGAGCGGCGCCACCAGCTACGGGCCGGTGCTTCAGGGGTTTGCCCGGCCCGTGAGCGACCTGTCCAGAGGGTCCACGGTGGCGGACGTGGTTGGAGCGAGCCTGATGGTTGCCGTGAGAGCCGGATCATAAGGAACCCTTCGAGGCGGTTATAAGAAGCAGAATAAGGGGGGATCCATGAAAGGGATCGGCATTGACGTGATAGCCCTTGACCGCATGGCGGAGACCGTGGACCGATCGGGTGAGGTCTTCCTCAAAAGGGTTTTTTCAGATGATGAAATAAAAGAAGCCTACCGATCGGAGATTCCCACAAACTATCTTGCCTCAGCCTTTGCCGGCAAGGAGGCGGTGTTGAAAGCACTGGTTCCGGGCCGGGACCAGCGGGTGGATCCAAGGGAAATCGAAATCGGGCGGGGTCTAAACGGGGAACCGCTGGTGCGCCTTTTGGGGGAAATGAAAGCGTTCGCCGAAACAAAGGGGTGCCGGAAAGTGCTTTTGAGTATTTCCTATGAAAAGGATATGGCGGTGGCAATGGCCTTTGCCGATGGTTGAATTTCCCTTTGACTTTTGGAATCCTTTTTGTTGAGGTGGATCCAAACAACAGGGTCCATCCGGCTAAAAATGATCTTCAAACAAGTTGCCGAATTGTTTTCGCAGCCACTGAACCGCATCTGAAGGCACCTCATAGGCCCTTGCCGCTTCCATGGTGATTTGTTTGCTGAAAGAGAGATCGTTTTTCAGGAAAAAATCGGTTAATTCCTGGGCCAATGGCTTACTTTCAAAAACAAGGGCCGTTTCGCTGTTGAGCCGTTCGCTCCTGGGATCCAGATTATAAGATCCCACCAGGGAAACGGAGCGATCAAAGACCGCATATTTTGAGTGCATGGTTCCATGACCCCGCTCGGTTGTTCCCGCCTTGCGTCCCTGCCATTCCCAGATCTGAACGCCCCCGTTGCCATTGGGGCAGTCCTTGACGGCCGCTTCCCCATTGACTTCCAGCAGTTGTCTGTAGTGCCCGCGTCCCACGATTGTGATATCCGGAAGATCATTGGTTTCGAGGCTGTTGGTGATGATGACGATCTTAACGCAGCGTCTTGCGGCCTCCTTGATGGCATCCATCATGGTCTTTGTTGGAACAAAATAGGCGTTTGCAATAAGGACTTCTTCTTTTGCATCACCAATCAGCTTTAAATAGGCCTGCGTAATATAAGATTCTTCAAATCGGGGCCTGTTCAGAAAGAAACGGCAACGCACCGGCTTATAGGTGGGTTGAAACGGCAGTTCCGCCATGTATGAGACCCGCTGTTTGAGATTCGCATCGGTTTCGTAGGTCATTTTGAGTTTTCCGAATGGGTCAAATAGCCCTTTGGCCATGTTCCAGCTTCCGAGTTCGTCAAGGATCCCTTGGGTGGCGTCCCAGTAAAGGTCGGCGTCAGCAATGCCCCGACTTTTTTTAAGCCTTTGAAAGTAGTTGTAGTTTCGGTCGAAAGCGGCCGCAATGTCCTCTACGACGGTTCCCCGGGCGATCACATCCTGGTCTCGCCAGTAGCGGCTCGGATTTGAAAAATCAATTCTGAAATACGCGTTTCCGATGTTGAGTCCTCCCACGATGGCGACTCCGTGGTCCGTTTCACCGTCAACGATCCACATCTTTTCATGAAACCGCTTGTTCGGATCAACGGACCGGACAACGGGATCCGAACTGACGGTGGGGATTTCATTCAACCATTCGAGTCCCAGGACCTCATACCCTTGAACGGAAATACCGTGCTGCTGCAGATCAAAATACATCTTCTTGGTCTGATAGTCCTGATTGCTCAAGGCATCCACAATCACCCGCACCATTAAACCCTGTGCTCTTTTGTATTTCAATATTTCGGCGATAAAGAGCCCGGACTCGTCGGCTTTGAAGGTCAACGCCTGAATGCGGACGGATGTGTCCGCCGCCATGATTGTTCTGATCCGCATGGAGAATGAAACTTCGCCGTTGGGCAACAGCGCAACCCAGTTTTTCCGGGGTGACCGGGCATGAAAGAGGCCGCTTCGGCCGATCCCGGAGGTTGGGCTCCCCTTGAAGTTTTTCCCGGGACCGAACACCGACCAGGCGGAGATGCTTTCGTCGCTGTCTTGGTGCTTGGTGGAACCGGAGTCGGCGGCGGTTGGCACCGCCGCGGCGTAGATCCCGGTGTTTTCCAAAGAAAAGATGAGAATCAGCAGTAGGCAGCATACGGTCTTCATTTTGCGCGCTCCAGATGCGTTCGCCGGTCCGGCTTATGGACACCTTACCACAAACTGCCGGGATCGGGCCATGAGATTCCTTTGGACCCACCCATTGATTCAATTGCGGGTATTGGGCGGTTCAAAAATGCTTGAAATCCCTTGACCCATTTGTGCCGGGGTCTAAGGCGGTAAAGGTATCCCTTTACATGACAGATGACAGATCATATGATTGAACGGTTATGGCTTTTGGGGAATATGTCTTTTGAAGAGGATCTTTCACATGCCGAATATTTCAGACAGAACATCCGGCCTTGGAACGGAAAACGCTTTTGTGGTGTTAAAGGAAGTAAATGAACTGGCGGCCAAAGGTCGGGACATCATCAATTTCTGTATCGGGCAGCCCGATTTCAGCACCCCTCCCAACATCTGCGATGCGGCCATGAGGGCCATGCGGGATGGAAAACACGGATACACGCCAAGCGCGGGGATCCCCGAACTGAGAGAAGCGATTGCGGCCTACATCTCAAGAACAAGGGGTATTGCAATAAACCCCGATTGGGTTGTGGTTGCCAACGGCGCCAAACCGTTTATCGGTTATACGCTTTTGTCCGTTACCGATTACGGATTGGGGCATGAGGTGTTGTACCCAAATCCGGGATTTCCCATCTATGCCACCCAAACGGCAGCCCATGGTGCCGTGCCGGTCCCGCTTCATCTCCTTGAAAGCAGGAATTATGCCTTTGATGTCTCTCAGATGGAATCGCTCATCACTCCCAACACAAGACTGCTGATCCTCAATTCCCCCCACAACCCCACAGGCGGAGTCCTGGCAAAGGAGACATTGGCGGAAATCGCCCGTGTGGCCCAGAAGCACAACCTGTGGATCTATTCCGATGAGGTTTACTCCCGGATGGTGCACGACGGAGAATTTGAAAGCATCGCCAGCATCCCCGGAATGATGGAACGGACCGTTATCTGCGATGGCGCTTCAAAAACCTATGCCATGACCGGCTGGCGGCTCGGCTATGCCGTCAATGAAAGGCTTGCCCCCTACTTCTCCACATGGATGACCAATACCGATTCCTGTCCCAATCACATGACCCAGTGGGCCATGGTGGAGGCCTTGAACGGTCCGCAGGAAGAACCGGAAGAGATGATGAAAACCTTCAGGGAAAGAAGGGATCTGATCGTGGATGCTCTGAACGATCTTGGCGGCGTCACCTGCCGCTCTCCTGGCGGCGCATTTTACGCGTGGCCCAATGTCACGGAATTGTGCCAAATGGTGGGTGCCGCCGATTCGGAAGGATTGAGAAAAATGCTGCTGCATGATGCCGGGATCGCCGTATTGGCGGATATTCACTTCGGTGATAGGGTTCCGGGCGAAGGGCAGCACCTGCGGATCTCCTACGCCACCAGCAACGGAAACATCCTTAAGGCAATGGATCGGCTGGAAAAATTCATCAAGACCCATCGCAGGTGATATCAACCAAATAGGTGCGGAATTTCTTCGCCGGGATGGTATCGGCTGTTTTCATCTATGACCGTTTCCGGCTTTTCCAGACACCCAGGGCAAGCAAAAGCCAGCCCAAAAGAAATGCGACGCCGCCTACCGGTGAGATGGCACCCATCCAAAGAATACCCGTTACACTCAAAAGGTACAGGCTTCCGGAGAAAAGAACGGTGCCCACGACAAAACACCATCCAGCGGTGACGACCATGGAAGAGGGCCACCTTGAGTGGGCCCAAGCGGTTGCCATGAGCGCGAAGGCGTGGTACATTTGATACCGCGCCCCTGCCTCGAACACCGTAAGCATGTCGGTGCTGAGCTGGCTCCTTAGACCGTGAGCAGCGAAGGCACCAGCCGCCACGCCCACAAAGGCTGAGAGTGCGCCTAAAGCAAAGAAAAACCGTGCCATTGTTTTTTTGAGAGCCTTCAGATTCGTAGAGCCTTCAAGAATTCCTTAGTACGGCCTGGTTTTCTTATTTCAATTCCGATGATATTCGTCAAGAAGAGTTTTGCAGAAGCGTCAGGACGCCAGTCGATAGGCAACAATCCGATTGTCGAAGAAAGTGGGGATTATCAACAAGTTGATTTTTTTCAGATACACCAGGTCGGCGGAATTGATTTTCTGATCGGTGGTGTCCATCAAAAGGGTTGTCTTGCCGGACGGATTTATTAATATGGTCTTTCCCCGCCAGTTGGAGATAATGAAATTGCCCCTGCCGTCAGGCTGCAGTCCGTCGATGCCGCAACCCGCCTTGATGACGGACTGAACCGACCCGTCGGCCAACCGGATGATTTTAAGACTCCCGTCCCCTGAATTGCCAACAATCAGTTTGCCGTCTTCAACGAACAGGCCGTTGGGGTTTTTAATGGCTTCATTCTTCAACCATTGGGTGAGCCGGCCATGGGCCAGCCTGTAGATGGCACTGTTCTGCTTTGAAGTGTCGCTGACATATACCCGGCCCTTATCATCCGCTGCAACATCATTTAAGAATATGGCCCCGGGAGCAGGGTAGCGTTTACTTATGCCGCCGGTTTCGAGGTCCACCGCAACCAATTGGTCGATATCCGATACATAGAGTGTCCGGCCGAAGATGGCCATGCCTTTGGGGGCATTGAATCCGGTTGCCCATTTCAGATCGATCATATCACCGTTTAAGGAGATTTTGGAGATAAACCCTTTCCCGTTTTTTTCCATGGGCTTTCCGTTGATATTGGAAACATAAATCACATTTTCCGGCTCTGAGAAAACGATGGATTCCGGCACCTTGAGACCCTGTCCGATCTCCCACTGTTTTACCAGCATGTTGCTCCCATCCGTTTTGGTTTGTGCGCCAACGGAAGGAAGGGTGGTGATTCCCGGAATTGCAAACAAACAAATGATCACCATGGATGCACTCAAAAACCGTTTCATTGGAGATCCTCCTTCTGCGTGTTTTTTGCTGAAGCCGTTTCCATCTAGGGGAATTCCCTGTAGCTGCTCCCTTTGGCAATGGGAGAATCGTTGGCATCATAGGCAATTACCGTAAAGTCGTAGGTGCCGGTTCCGGTAGGCGCCTGGGAAGGACAGGGACCTTGATAACCCGACAGGGTCCCATAGGGAATGATGCCTGTTTTGTCGTTATTGACCTTGCCGCCGCCGTGGTCATAATCATTGTTCTGAATATCAATGACTTTTACTTTAAAGTAGACGGTATCCTCCGGTACGTCAGAGACTTTGATTTCCGGGTTTTTCGGGTCAAAGCATTTGCCGTAGTCCTTGGGCCAGTCAAAGCTTACGGTCATCTGCTTTAAGTCGGAATTATTTGTACCGTCGTTGTCAGAGCATCCCGTAATCAAAAGGATCGTAAGGATGAATGCGGGAATCACATGCCTGAATCCTGTCATAACCATTCCTCCCAAGTAATGGGTTGGCGCCTTTTCTCACCCATTGGGTCCGGGAACATGTTTAGGGGAGACATGTGCCAAAATCAAGGGGCCATTCGATGAACGATGATATTACTCGGCGAGTAATCACCTGTCAGGGAGTTTTTGGGATGCGTACGCCCGTTTTTCTTAGCTTTGCCGCATTGCGCTGGCTCATCACCATCGGGGCGTCTACTTCCTTTAGAAAGACCAAAAAACGGTTGCTGGTGGTTTTTTTCACTTCTTGCACAAACTCAAGGTTTATGATGGATGATCTGTGAATTCTCAAAAAATGATCCTTTGGGAGGATCTCCTCCCATGATTTCAGGGTCCGCAGAATCAGTTCGCTGTTGTCGTCATGAATCCAGACCCGGGTGTAGTCCCCTTCTGCGGTGACGCATTTGATCCGGTTGATCCGCGTAAATTTCAAGGTGTGCCCGAGATGCAACAGGAGTCGATCTCTGTAGGTAAAGGCGGGAAACGCATCAGGGATGTCATAACGGGTACCGGGAGGTTCCTTTTCGATTCGGGCCATTGCGGCTCCGAACCGTTTTTTGCTGACGGGTTTTAAGAGGTAATCCAGGGCGTTGACCTCAAAGGCCCGTATGGCGTATTGGTCGTAGGCGGTGATGAAGATAACCTTGGCCTTCACCAGGGTCTTTTCAAACAGATCAAATCCGGATTCCCCCTGTAGCTGGATATCGAGGAAAATGATATCGGGCCGCCGTCTTTTTATCATGTCCACGGCCGTTTTGATGCAATCGGCACTGCCGATGACCCGGATTTGGGGGAAATCGGCCAGCAATATCTTTATGCCGTCGACGGCAAGCCTTTCGTCGTCTACGATCAGAGCCGTTATTTTTTCAGAACCCATGGCTATCAATCCGAATCCGGGCGGATACGTGTTCACCGTCCTGGCGCAATTCAAACCTGTTTCTCCCGGGAAAAAACTGGTCCAGACGCAGCTGCACATTTCTCAATCCCGTGCCGTGGCATTGTGAATCTTTGGGGCCGCAGAGGTTGCCCGAATTTTCAACGGTTATACAGAGGGCGCCCCTTTCCATTTTTGCTGAAATCCTTAATCTTAGCGGCGGCTGACTTGTCTTTAGACCGTATTTCACCGCGTTTTCAACCAGGGGCTGAAGGAGAAAGCTCGGGATTTCTGCCTTCAACGTATCATCCTGAATGTGAAAATCGATTTTCAGTTTATCTTCAAATCGGACTTTTTGAATCTCTAAATAGAGCTTTGTGATGTCCATTTCCTCCTTCAGGCAGACAGAACGGTTCTCCTCATTTGACAAGGCGTATCTTAGGAACTCCGACAAATCGGTGATCATTTGGTCTGCCTTCCGGGTATCCTGGTACAGGAGGGTGCGCACCGAATTCAATGCATTGAAGAGAAAATGGGGGTTCAACTGGTATTGCAGCATCTGCAATTGTGCCTCCTTGGCGGCGGCGGTTGCCGCAAGGGTTTTTTCCTTCTGGGACTTCAATTCCATCAGGTAGGTAATGAGGAAATAGACGAAACTCAAAAGGAGGATAACGAAGAATTTGGAAAATGCCAGGATGAAATACTTGTCCCAGGTGGGAAATATGGGCACCTTGTTGAACAGGAAACGGTAGATGGGATAGTTTATGGTGGCCAGCAGCAGGGAGAATCCGTAGCTCAACCCGATGATCCAGAGGACCCTTGTGGAGAAGAGGGAATCTTTGGCCGGGAGCCTTTTATAGATACCAAACAGCAGCAGGGTGGCCCATATGCCGTTGGCTCCTTGAAGGGTGCCGATCAGAAGCCAGGTGAAAAAGACCTGATCGCTGTTCTTGTCATAATAGATCCGCTCGGTATAGGTAATCAGAATCCATGCCAGCCAGACTGAGATGCAGGCAACGGTATAAGGAGAAAGGATCCTTTTGCGAATCATATCATTGCCTGAAATAGCGCCCTCTCTATCTCTCTATCTACAGAAGTGTCAAAAGGTCCATTGGATGGCGGATCAAATGAACGGCACCCGCCTCCTTGAGTTCCTTTTCCGGACGAAAGCCCCAGAGGACTCCAATTGGCAGCATGTTGGCGTTTACAGCCGTTTGCATATCGGCGTCGCTGTCCCCAAGGTATAGAAATTGCTCCGGCGGTATATTCAATTGTTTGGCGATCTTTATGGGAACGATGGGCTCAGGTTTCATGGGCCGGCCCTCAATCTGGCCGATAACCGCTTCAAAATGCCATTTCGGCAAAAACGCCTGAACGCACCGTTCGGCAAACTCCTGAGGTTTGTTTGTGAAAATGGATATGGGGATTTCTCTTTCAGTGAGTGCATCCAGTAGTTCCGAAATGCCGTCATAGAGCCGTGTCTTTTTATGCCAGTTTTTGCGGTATTCCTTGAGGAACGCTTCCACGCAATCGTTTACCAGGACATCATTGTTTCGCTGCTCCTGGGGCAGTGTCCTGTACACGATATTGATGGCGCCATTTCCCACAAAAAAACGAAACGCCTCCACCGGATGTGTCGGAAGACCGCGCTTTTCCAATGTGCAATTCATGGCATCCGCCAGATCATCCAATGTATTGAGCAATGTCCCGTCCATATCGAAAATGACAGCTTTATGGTCCATAAAACGCCTTGTTTTTCCTTTCATTTTTTAATTTTTCCGCTTTTTGCCATACCACTTACAATGGTTCATGTGGGGTCTTGCCGAATCGTTCCATGGCATTCCGCAGACACCATATCGTTACCGTGTGAACCCCGATACGGCCATCATTGGGTCAGTCTAGTCAGATGCCCGTTGCCTGTCAATTTCGATTCGACTTGAGATGAAAATAGAGGTTTGTTTTCTTATCTCTTGACAAGCGAAAAGCGGTTCGCTTTCATATTGATGATCGCCCATGTGAAAAATCCTTCATATGAAAATCACAGGAAAGATAAGGAATGACCCATTATGCAAAGCATAAAGCGTTTTATATCCACCCTTGAAGGCATTTCAACGCTGGACGGGGATTCCCCGGACGAGCGGCGGCGTAAAGTCACGCTTGTGGTGATATCGGTTCTGTGTACGGTTGCCAGCATCATTTGGGGGACCATGTATTATGTGCTCCTGGATGTGAAAACCACGGCATTCATCACCTACGGATTCACGGTCGGCGTGGGGATCGCCCTGGTGATTTATTTCCTGACCAAGCGATTTGCGTTGCTCCTCTATGTCTTCTTTTTCATGATTTTGTCGGTGCCGCTGGTGATGCAATGGAGTCTGGGGGGCGTTAGAGCTTCCGGCGTTCTCATGCTCTGGTCGGTTTTGGCCCCCTTCAGCTCTTTGATGTTTCAGAAGGCCGGAAGGGCGGTTTGGTGGTTTCTTGCATACGCGTGTCTCATTCTCCTTTCTCTTCTATTTGACGGGTATGTATCCCAGTGGGCCTTTCCGTTTTCAGAAAGGATATCCGTTCTCTTTTTTGGCATGAACATCCTCGGTCCTTCCATCATCATTTTCGCTTCAATGATGTATTTTGTAAATGCCTGGCGGAAGGAGCAGGAAAGGGGCGACAAGCTGTTTCGCGATCTCAGTGAAGAGCGGGGAAAGCTGGCGGAAATGGCGGATCTTTTAAAAAAAATGTTTGGCCGTTACCTTTCCACCGAGGTAATGAACTCCCTCATTGAGAACCCTTCGGCCCTTGAGTTAGGCGGAGAAAGGCGCAAAGTCACGATTATGATGACCGATTTGAGGGGATTTACGGCCATTGCGGAGCGCCTTGAACCTGAAAAGGTCGTTCAAATGCTGAACAACTACTTCGAGGTGATGGTGGAAGTCATTCTGAAATACGATGGCACCATCAACGAATTCATCGGCGATGCGTTGCTGGTGATTTTCGGCGCGCCCCAGGAGATGCCGGACCGGACCCAGAGGGCCATTGCCTGCGCCATTGAGATGCAGAACGCCATGGTGGAAGTCAATGAAGAAAACCGCACCAACAGCCTGCCTGAGTTACAGATGGGCATCGGCTTAAACGAAACGGAAGTGATCGTCGGAAATATCGGGTCAACCAAGCGGAGCAAATACGCCGTGGTCGGGAGCGGGGTCAACATGACCAGTCGCATCGAATCATATACCGTGGGGGGACAAATTCTGATCTCTGAATCGGTTCGCCAAACAGCGGGTGATGTTTTGAGAATTGACGCCCAACGGGATGTCCTTCCCAAAGGCGCGGAAAGACCCTTAAGGGTCTATGAGGTGGGCGGCATTGCAGGCCAATTTGATTTGGTGCTGGAGAAAAGGGGCCCTGAACCGGTGATGTTGGCCATGCCCATGCATCTCCGCTATGCGGTACTTGAGGGAAAGGACGCCGGTAAGAAAAGGTTCCAGGGGCAGGTGATGCGGCTTTCAAAGACGTGGGTGGAGATTGTGTTGGATAGGGCGGTTGAAATCCTGACCAACCTTAAGATGAACCTTGAGGATGTGGATGACAATCTCTCTGTGAGAGACTTTTATGGGAAGGTGATGAGACAATCAGGGATAGATGATAAGACGTATGTGGTTCACTTCACGTCTTTGCCCCCTGAAATAGATGCCTATTTTCAAGCCCTCCGCAGGCACGGGGAGAAAAAAGCCTCGGACGACATTAGCGAACCGTCATAAAGAGAGCACTCTATTCCTGTCACCCTTTCTTTTGGCAGTGCGGTCAGGGGATTGCGCTTTCGTTTATGACGATGTCGGTTTGAGGAGAGACCGCATGAAGCAAGGGAAGATTATGAATGGGGTGTTTCTATTTCCGACGAATCGGCATGTGGTGCCCGGTGGCCAGCTTGCGGCAGGCAGCGGCAAGCCGCCACATGGCGCGATCAAGGGAAAGGGTATCGTTTGCGAGGATTCTGGCAAAGGCCCCACAATCCCCGGGAAGGGTTGAGGCGCCGGCATAAATCCCCTTTAGGGGTTTCATTTCCCTGGTCATGGCCCGGGCCATTTCATGGGGCGGTTTTCCGTCCCAGATGAAGTAGATGCTTCCTTGAATGAAAAATCCTTCCACGATGCCGGGAACCGACAAAAACGGTCTCCGGGCATTCAGTCTAAAGCGGTCCAGGACAAGCAGATCACCGGTCGGGCCGTGTATGGTGACTTCCGAAAGGAGTTCATCAAAGGGCGCCGGGCTCTTCCCCGTGGGGTCATGGGTGAGAAAAGAATCCCCCACGATGGCGCAGCCGCCTTTCAGAACGGTCACGTTCACCCGGGTTTCCAGTCTTGAGCGCGGAAAGAGGATGGTGGGCTCTACAATGTATTCCAGGTAGGCGTTTTGATCCACCTTGAGCGCTGCAGTATGGCTGGCAAAGTCCCTTTCCATGCTGTGGACCTTGGTGGCCGAGCCAGTGGTGATGTGGGCCGAGGCAGAGGATTTGACATGTGACTTTAAGGAAATGCGATCCCCCTGGAAAAGCCCTCCGGAGGCGGATGTCAAATAGAGGGTCCCCAGATGGGGCCATCCCGGATCCAGATAGAAAACCCGTGTGGTATGAAAGGGGTAGGTGAGGTACTGGTGGGAGAGGTAGGTTCGCCCTTTTGGGGAACGTTTGAAGATCATCTCCGCCCTGCCGGAGCCATGTCCCCCAGGTGCCATGGATGATCCCTTTGGAGGAGGGGGGACTGATGTCAAATGACGGTTTTCCTTTTTCATGGGATTCATAGCTCCAGCAGCACCTCCCGGATCATATGGGCCAGGACTTCTTCAATCCCCTCACCTGCTTTACAGTCGGTGAAAATCACGGGGCGGTTCTCCCGCACCATAAGAGCCTCCCGGCGCATCAGATCAAGATTCGATCCCACATGGGGCGCCAGATCGTACTTGTTGATCACCAGAAGATCCGATTGCACGATGCCGAGTCCCCGCTTGCGGGGAATGTCGTCTCCTCCCGCCACATCAATGACAAAGAGCCAGTGGTCCACCAGGTCCAGCGAAAAGGTGGAAGCCAGGTTGTCCCCGCCGCTCTCAATCAGGATCAGGTCCAGTCCGGGATATGTTCGTTCCAGGTACTCCGCCGCCTCCAGGTTCAGGGTGGGGTCTTCCCGGATCACCGTATGGGGGCATGCCCCCGCTTCAACGGCCACGACCTTTTCAGGTTCGATGAGGCCGCTTTTCTTGAGGCGCACAGCGTCTTCCCGGGTGACCAGATCGTTGGTGATCACCGCGGTTTCGGTTCCCCATTTGGAGAGCCTGGGCAGCAGTTGTTCGATAAGTGCCGTTTTCCCGGACCCCACGGGGCCGCCGATCCCCACCCTTGCAGGCCCCACTGTTTCATTCTTCGTGTGATGGCTCATGGCTACCTCAGCATGTACCGTTGCGTCAGGGGGAGGGACCGGGCAGGATCGCAGGTGGCCAGAACGCCATCCACAAACACATCAAAGGTCTCGGGGTTTACGCTGATTTCCGGACAGGCGTCATTGTGGAGCATCTCCTTTTTGGTCAGGGCCCGGGTATTGCGGATAGGGTAGATCCCTTTTCGAAGTCCCAGCGTTTCGCCGATGTTCTTTTGGGCCGCGGCACTTGATACGAAATTGACACTCAACGCTTCCTTGGCACTGCCAAAGGCCCCCCACTGGGGCCGCATCATTAAAGGTTCGCAGGTCATGAGGGAGGCGGCGCTATCCCCCATGGCGCCCCAGACGATGAAGCCGCCCTTCACCACCAATTCGGGCTTAATGCCGAAAAAGGCAGGGTTCCAGAGAATGATATCCGCCAGTTTCCCTTTTTCCAAAGAGCCGATTTCCTGGGCCATGCCAAAGGCCCGGGCCGGATTGATGGTGTATTTGGCAATGTACCGTTTGATCCGCTCGTTGTCCCCCATGGACGTCTGTTCCTCGGAGAGACGGCCCCGCTGGTCGCGCATTTTGCTGGCCAGCTGCCATGTGCGGCAGATGACTTCATTGATGCGGCCCATGCCCTGGCTGTCGGATCCCAGCATGGAGATGGCCCCCAGATCATGCAGCACGTCTTCGGCGGCAATGGTCTGGGCCCTGATGCGGCTTTCGGCAAAGGCCACGTCTTCTGGAACGGCCGGGTTCAGGTGGTGGCACACCATGATCATGTCCAGATGCTCGTCAAAGGTGTTGATGGTGTACGGGTTGGTGGGGTTGGTGGAAGAAGGGAGAACATTCATTTCACCCACCACGCGGATGATGTCCGGGGCATGGCCCCCGCCGGCCCCTTCGGCGTGGTACATGTGAATGGTCCGGTTATTGATGGCCGCCAGGGTGTCTTCCACGAAACCGCTCTCGTTGATGGAGTCGGTGTGCAGCTGCACGGGAAAATCGAGATCATCGGCCACGGCAAGACAGCAGTCGATGGCGGCAGGCATGGCTCCCCAGTCCTCATGGATCTTGAGTCCGCAGCATCCCCCTTCGATTTGGTCCACCAGGGAGGCGGGCCTGGATGAGTTGCCCCGGCCCAAAAATCCGAAATTGATGGGCCATTCCTCCGAGGCCTGCAGCATCTTTCCAACGTTCCATGCCCCGCCGCAGTCGATGCCCACGGTGATGGGTCCCAGTGATCCGCCGATCATGGTGGTGATGCCCGAGCTTAAGGCGTGTTCGCAGAGGCCCGCGCTGTCAAAATGGACGTGGCAGTCGATGCCGCCGGGAGTGGCGATCATGCCCTCTCCGTCCCGCACCGTTGTGGCGGCCCCGCAGATGAGATCCGGGTCAACCCCGTCCATGACGTCCGGGTTTCCCGCCTTGCCGATGCCGGCAATGCGTCCATCCTTGATGCCGATGTCCCCCTTGACGACGCCCAGAACCGGATCGATGATGACCACGTTGCTGATGAGCATGTCCAGGGAACCGGAAGCGCTGTCATACCCCGGCGCCAAGCCCAGCCCGTCTCGCAAGGTCTTGCCGCCGCCGTGAAGGCATTCGTCCCCCGCAACAATGAAATCCTTTTCCACCTGGGCCAGAAGCGAGGTGTCCCCCAACCGAACCGCGTCCCCCTTGGTGGGGCCGTACATATCCGCGTAAGCGCGTCGTGTCATTCTTGCCATGATTAAACCCCCGTAAATCCCCGTTTCCGGGCCAGGTCCATGGCGCCGGTTTTAACGGCCTCTTTAGAGAGGGACCCGTTCGTGAGCCCGTTCTGTCCGATGATTTTCCTGTTTCCGCCGAATTCCGTGAGCACCACCTCTTTTGTGCCGCCCGGTTCAAAGCGGACCGCCGTTCCCGCGGGAATGTCCAACCGCATACCGAAGGCGGTTTCACGGTCAAAGTCGAGGGAACGGTTGGCCTCGAAGAAATGGAAGTGGCTACCCACCTGGACGGGCCGGTCCCCCGTGTTGGTCACTTTGAGGGATGCCTTTTTCCGTTGGGCATTGATTTCGATCGCTTCGTCGGGGACGATGATCTCCCCTGGAACCACGGTTTCGGCGCTCTCCTTCTCTCCCGGACGTATCGGCTCATGGATGGTCACCAGTTTGGTCCCGTCCGGAAAGGAGGCTTCCACCTGAAGGACGGGCATGAGCCGTTCAACCCCCGCCATCACTTGGTCGGTGGTGAGCAGGGTGGCGCCGAAACTGATGAGCTCCGCCACGCTCATGCCGTCCCGGGCCCTTTCCAGGATTTCGTCGGCAATGTAGGCGACCGCTTCCGGATGATTCAAGAGTGCCCCCCGGGCTTTCCGCTTTCGCGCCAGCTCTGCGGCGCTGAAGATGATCAGGCGGTTCATTTCAGTGGGTGTCAATAACATTTTTCTCTACCTCTCATTACTTAATTGGAAAATAGTCTCACTTCCTGGGTTTCGTGGCGCATGAGGGCGATCTCCGTCTGGGGGGTCAAGGCACCGGTCTCCTCCAAAGGTGGAATGGGGGATTTAATGAGATCCCCAATTACCGGATGGAGATCTGAAAGAATGGACTGCCCGTCCATGGCCCCAATTCTGCCCAGCCGCACGGCTGCGCCCAGAATACCGATACAGGTGGTATGGGCCGAGACAATGAGGGCGGAGGAAAGATCGAGCCCCAGATTCTGAAACAGGAGCCCCTGTACCACTGCCAGGTGTCCGCATCCACCACCCTCGAGTACATCCCTTCGATAGGGTCCGGCAAGCGGGGTTCCCAGTTTTTCATGAACGTTTAAGAGTGCCTTTCCCGCGGCCCTTGAGCCTTCGCGCAGCTCTTTTGACAGGGTCATGGCTTCCAATTGCCGGTCCGCCTCGCGAACCAGGCCCAGATCGTCGCCGGTCCAATGGGCCGCGGCGAGAAAGGCGCGATCCATGGGGGCCCAGCGATGGCGCAACTGCCCTTCCAGGAAGCGGGCCACATCTCTAGCGGTTGTAACCCTTCCGTCGGCGCACAAGGTTTCGAGGCCCCAGGAAAAGGAGACCGACCCTCCGGGAAAAAAGCTGTCTCCATGTTGGAGCAGGAGCAGGAGGGATTTATTCGTCATGGTCCATTCGCCTTATTCTTCCCGAATCGAGTAGCGGGGCCACGCGTTTTAGGGTGTCTTCCTTGTTGCCGTTTACGCACACCCGCATCACCGCTTTGTTCATTTGCACCCGCCAGTGCATATTGCCCGCCAGATAGCCCAATTCCAGGGCCGCCGCCAGGTCCGTTGGCTTAAATTCCAGCCAGAAGGCTTCATGGCCCCTCACCACCACTCCCCTTTTGGCATCAAGCCACAGAACGGAACCATGGTCTAATCTCTGGGACCGGGGCAGGGCGATGGCACATTCGGTGCCCTGATCGGTGGTGGCCCGCAATCTCCGCCGCTGCATATCGTTCTTGTGAAGATGGATGGTCTCCACCGTTCCCCGATGGGCCAATGCGTGAAGTGTTTTGGTAAAAGGCGCTTCATGGGCCAGTCCCAGAATCGTATGGATTTTTAAGCGTGTTTCCATTTTATCCTTATCACCTGCTGTTGACACGGGACCCATCCGGTTTCAAAGGAACGGATGGGTATCCTGAGCCGTTTAATCGTGTGGGATTCCCTCCAGAACGCATTCGGAGGACCCCATGGTGGAACGGGTAAAGGCTTCCACGTTCTTTCGGGCCTTATCCGGGTCTTTGATCCAGGTTTCGTAGAACTCATAGGGGCACTTGGTTCGGCATTCGTCCGTTTCGGCCTCTGAATTGATGCAGCCGGTGTACCCACGGTGAAGGAGCTTAAAGAGGTGATTCTGGGACTGCCAGTTTTTCCGGGCATCCCGGATGGCGCTGACCGACATTTCCGCGTACTGGTTCTCCATGGGCGTCTCCCCGCATTCTCCCAGAAGCCGACCGTCGAACCCCACCAGGGTGGAGTGCCCGAAATAGGAATAGACGCCGTCCCAGCCGGCGGCGTTGGCGACGGCCACGTAGCAGTTGTTGGCCCAGGCCATGGCCCTGGCAAAGGTGATCTGTTGATCCTTGGCCGGGTACATGTACCCCTGGCACCGGACGATCAGTTCCGCCCCCCGCATGGCGCAGTCCCGCCAGATCTCCGGATAATTGCCGTCATCGCAGATGATGAGGCTGATCATAAGACCTTTTGGGCCTTCGCTCACGTAGGTTTTTTCCCCGGGATACCATCCCTCGATGGGACACCAGGGCATGATTTTTCGGTACTTCTGGACGATTTCACCCTTGTCGCTCATGAGGATCAGGGTGTTGTAAGGGACCTTCTTGGGGTGCTCTTCGTGCTTTTCGCCGGTGAGTGAAAAGACGCCCCACACCTTGTTCTTCTTGCAGGCTTCGGCAAAGATATCCGTCTCTTCCCCGGGAATGACCGATGAGAGTTCCATGCACTCATCCGGATCGTACAGGATGCCCTGGGTGCTGTATTCGGGGAAGATCACCAGGTCCAGGCCGGGAAGCCCCAGCTTCATCCCTTCAATGTGCTTGGCAAGGGCATGGCAGTTGTCGATGATCTCTTTTTTGGTGTGGAAGCGGGGCATTTGATAATTGACCACCGAAACGCCCACCGTATCTTTGCTGGATGTAATATCGCCGTGTCTCATTCTTCATATCTCCTTTCTATGTTGGGTTGAAAGAATTCATACCTAGTTACCCTTCTGGCTCCTGACTCCTGACTTCTGAATACTCAAAAAATCAGACCGAAAGGTAGCCTTTGATTATTTCTTCGTTCACCTGCTCTCTCATCTCTTCATATTTGATCCCTCCGTTTTCCATGATTAAAAAGCGATCCGCGATGGCCATGGTGAATGTCAACGATTGTTCCGTTGCCACGATGGCAATTTCATAGGTCTCTTTGATCCGATTGAGGGTTCGGGCCATTTCCTTGATGATGGATGGCTGAATCCCTTCGGTGGGTTCATCCAGCAGCAGGACTTTCGGTTTGGTGACCAGTGCCCTGGCAATGGCCAATTGCTGTTGCTGTCCGCCGGAAAGATTCCCTCCCCGCCGTTTCCGAAGCTCCAGCAGGGCGGGAAAGAGCTCGTAAATATCCTTTGGTATTTCAAGGGATTTTGCATCCGCCAGTCCCGTCTGGATGTTTTCCTCCACCGTCAGGCTGGGGAATATCATCCGTCCCTGGGGCACGTAGGCGAGTCCCCTGGCCACCCGTTCATAACTGGAAAGACCGTTTAGGGGCTTCCCTTCCAGAAAAAGCGCCCCTGAGCGGAAGGGGAGGATCCCGATCAAGGCTTTTAGAAGGGTCGTTTTTCCCATGCCGTTCCGACCCATGATGGCCAGGGTTTCCCGTGGATTGACGGAAAATGTAACGTCATGGGTGATTCGGCTGTCGCCATAGTAGATATTGGCCTTTTCCACCTGAAACAGGGTTTCTTTTCGGTTCATCTGTTAATGCCCCACATAGACTTCAATGACTTTGGGATCGTTTTTCACATGTTCCATGCTCCCCTCGCTCAACCATTTGCCCTGGTGCAGCACCGTGACCCTGTGGGCGATGTCTTCCACAAAATTCATGTCATGTTCGATGACAATGACCGACCGGCCCTTGCAGATTTTCTTAAGCAGTTCCGCCGTCTTTTCCCGTTCGGAAGGGCTCATGCCGGCAACCGGTTCATCCAGGAGCAGCAGTTCATGATCCTGAAGCAGGAGCATTCCGATTTCCAGCCACTGCTTCTGGCCATGGCTGAGGGTGCCGGCCTTCTGCTGCAGATGGTCTTCCAGAAAGATGAGCCCCGCCAGGTTCGTTATTTTTTCCATGATCCCGGTCTCCCGCTTCCAGAAAAGGGACCCCAGGACATTGCGCTTTTCCGGGTAGGAAGCTTCCAGATTCTCAAGCACGGTCAACTCTTCATAGATGGAAGGGGTCTGGAATTTGCGGCCCACCCCCATGCGCACGATCTCATATTCCTTGATGCGCGTGAGATCATTATTCTTAAAGATGATTTTACCGGATGCGGGCCGCGTTCTGCCGCAGATGGCATCCAGCAGGGTCGATTTCCCGGCGCCGTTGGGGCCGATGACGGCGTGCAGCTCTTCCTTGTTCACGTAGAGGCTCAAATCATCAAGTGCTTTGAATCCGTCAAAACTGACGGTGAGCTGCTCCACTTCCAGCAGGTAGGCGTCGTGGTAAGCCTCCGCCGATGTCTGTTTGAAAGACCGAATCTCCTCCCGGGCCTGATCCAGCGCCTTTCTCGTCTCCGCCAGCTCCTGGCTGACGCGATTCAGTTCCCGTTCCAGCCAGGCCTGTTCATGCCTTTTGACACTTCCGTTTTGTTGAAGGGCCGTCATGGTATTGCACCCTCCGCGGCCGGCTTTCCGGAACCTGGATTCTTCCTCCGCAAGAAGGGTTCCACCACCCCTGCAAGGCCCGTGGGAAAGAGCATCACCACGCCGATGAAGAGTGCGCCGATGAAATAGGTCCAGAGTTCGGGGAAACTCTCGGAGAGATAGCTCTTGGCAAAGCTCACCAAAAGGGTTCCGTAAACGGCGCCCGCCGCCGAATACCTTCCGCCCACCGTGGCAAAAATGATCATTTCGATGGAGGCCGGCACCGATACAAAACTGGGTGAGATGAGACCCACCTGAAGGGTGAACATGGCGCCGCCAATGGCGCTCAAAAAGCCGGCCGCTCCAAAAATGAAGGCCTTGAACAGCGGTACGTTGTAGCCGGAAAACATGACCCGGTCTTCCTTGTCCCGAATGGCAATCAGGAGCTTCCCAAGGCGGCTGCCCATGATCCATTCGCTCAACAGAATGGCGCCCAGAAGGAGGCCGCCGTTTACAAAGTAGAGGATCAGCTTGGCTTTGGGTGTATCCAGACTCCAGCCGGCCATGGTGCTGAAGTTGGTGATGCCGTTGATGCCGCCGGTATATCCCTGTTGGCCGATAATCAGGATGGATAGGATGGAAACGAGGCTCATGGTGACAATTGAAAAATATACCCCGCCCACCCGGTTTCGAAACATGGCCCACCCCAGCAGAAAAGCGAGGACCGCCGGCACCACCAGGATCATGAACACGGAAAAGGCGAGACTGTGGAAGGGGATCCAGAACCATGGAATTTCCGTGAGGCTGTTCCAGTCCATGAAATCCGGAAGGGCCGTGCCCGAGGCCTCCAGCTTCAGGAACATGGCCATGAAATAGCCGCCCAGACCGAAGAATATGCCCTGGCCGAGACTCAGAATACCGGTTTGCCCCCAACAGAGGACCAGGCCGATGGCCACAAAGGCAAAGGTCAGATACTTGCCCACCATGTTCAACCTGAAATCGTCAAAGATGAGGGGAAAGAGAACCAGCAGAATCCCCGCGAGAATCATGAAACTCAATCCCTTTATATGAAAACGGTGTTTCATTTGGTTATTTCCTCAATTTGCTGCTGAAGAGTCCGTCCGGTTTGAAATAGAGCGTGATGATCACCGCCGAAAGGGTCAGGACCTTGGCCATGGAGCCGCTGATGAAGAACTCCAGGGTGGACTGTGCTTCAGCGATGGAGAATGCGGAGACAATGGTTCCCAAAAGACTCTGAACCCCTCCGAACACCACCACCAGAAAGGTATCAACGATATAGAGCTGCCCGGCCATGGGACCCGTGGAACCCAAGAAAGTGAAGGCGCAGCCGGCAATTCCGGCCAGGCCCGAGCCGATGGCAAAGGTCATGCCGTCCACCCGCCGGGTGTTGATCCCAACCGCGCCGCTCATTTCACGGATTTGTGTCACGGCGCGCACCTTCAGCCCCCACCTTGTGCGAACCAGCATGTAGAACACGGCACCGGTTGCAAGAATGGAAAGAATCATGACAACGATGCCGATTCTGGGGATCTCCACGGTCTCGGTTACCTGCAACGCGCCCAGCAGCCATTGGGGAATTTCCACGGTGACCTCCTGGCCGCCGAATATGGACCGGAATGCCTGCTGAAAGACAAGACTGACTCCCCAGGTGGCCAACAGGGTATCCAGGGGTCTGGCGTAGAGATACCGGATCATGAAGCGTTCCAGCAGAAAACCGACCATAAACGTCACAAGAAATGCCAGAATCAGCGCCACAAAGAAATACATGGAGAATATGGCCGGCATGTGCCGGGCAAAGAGAATCGACACCAGGTAGGTGGTGTAGGCACCGATGGTCATCAGCTCTCCGTGGGCCATATTGATAACCCCCATGAGTCCGAATATGATGGCCAGGCCCAGTGCCATGAGCAGCAGCACAGAAAAGAGGCTGAGACCCGCGAATCCCTGCATGATCAGAATGGAAGTCATAATGAATACATCCTTTTGGCCCCCGCCCAGAGGGCGGGGGGGGTTGTTTTTCTTTCGTCAATTAAAGTTTGGGGAACGGATTTGGTTCAATGAGTTCGGTTTCATAGAGGATCTTCACCTGGCCGTCGGGCTGGATCTGTCCGATTCGGGCAAACTTGTGCAGATGGTGGTTGTCCTTGTGCACCTTGACCTTTCCTTCGGGGGCGTCCATTTCAATGTCCGACATGGCGGCGGCCACTTTCTCCACATCGAAGCTGCCGGCCTTTTCAACGGCCATTTTCCAGAGATAGGGGGAGATGTAGGCACATTCCATGACGTCACCGATGACGCGGTCTTTTCCGTATTTGGCTTTAAAGGCCTCTACAAATTTCTTGTTGGTAGGATTGTCCAGGGACTGAAAATACCCCATGGACGTATAGACGCCGTTGACGTTCTGGGGACCGATGGCCCGCACTTCTTCTTCCGAAACCGCCAGGGCCATGATGGTTGCCTTGTCACCTGAGAGCCCGGCTGCTTTCATCTGTTTGTAGAAGGAGACATTGCTGCCGCCAACCACGGTGCTCAGGATAACGTCCGGTTTCTTGAATTTCATTTTGTTGATGACGGATCCGAACTGGGTGTGACCCAAGGGGTAATACTCTTCCGCAAGGACTTTGCCGCCGAGTTTCTTGATGGTGGCCTTGGCAATCTTGTTGGAGGTCCGGGGCCAGATATAATCGGAGCCGATGAGGTAAAAGGTCTTTTTTCCCTGGTTTTTGATGAGCCATTCCACGGCCGCCATGTTCTGCTGTGTGGCTTCCTGGGCCGTATAGAAGATATTGGGAGATGCCTCCAGACCCTCGTAATAGGTGGGGTAAAAGAGAAGTCCCTTGCTCTTTTCAAAGACCGGCAGCACCGCTTTTCTGGATGCGGAGGTGTAGCATCCGAAAACCACGGCCACTTTGTCTTTGTTCAGAAGAATGTTGGCTTTTTCCGCGAAAGTGGGCCAGTCACTGGCTCCGTCCTGCACGATCACTTTGATCTGCCTTCCCAGAACACCGCCGCTTTTGTTGATTTCCTCGATGGCCAGTTTTTCAGCGTCCACCGCCGATGACTCGTTAATGGCCACCGTGCCGGTAAGGGAGTGCAAAATCCCCACCGTCACGGTATCATCGGTGACGGCAAGGCCCGTGGTGTTGACCTCATCGCCTGCGAAGGCGCCCGTTGACAAAACCATTGCGGTGGCAAACAGACATGCCATGAGCAGCCCATGGAAGAATAACCCTCCTCTTTTAGAAACTGTGGTTCTTGTTGCTTTCATTTTTTCCTCTTCTCCTTTCCTTTTCCGGTTTTCCAAGCTTGTGAGAAATGGAACCGTTTCATCTCCCATTCGCTCAGATGACGAAAGGGCTTTGAGCAAGCAGTGTGCCAGATGTTCAGGGAGGTCCGTAACCCGTTTGAAATAAAGAGAGTCTTGGAAAACGGAAAAAATATTGTTGGATCAGATTAAATTACAAATATGTATTATAATATCTATTTAGCTACAATTATGTTACCAACAGATTGAAAATGATCAAATATGTTTTGCAGATCCAAGAATATACAAATTTGTCGATAAAGATCGGTGGGTTTATCCACCTGAAAACATTCATGGAACTGTGAAGATGGGTCGGCTTTAGGAAATCAGATAGGGTGCCAGAGATGCCATATCCTCTCTGGCGATCTCAACGCGCATCCGTATGGCATCGTCTTCATAAACGGTTTCGATGACGTCTCCTAAATTGTGGACATCATGGATGCGCCTCTGCTCGGAGATGGGAATCAGCAGGGTGATTTTTGCGGTCGGGTAGAGAATTTTGGCCAGGTCCCGCAAAAAAGCGTCGACGTTTTGGCCGGTTGCGGCGGAGATGAATTGGGCGTTCGGATAGGCCTTCCGGATTCCCCTTATGACATCTTCAGAAACCCGGTCGATCTTGTTGAACACAAGCATCTGGGGAATTTGATCGGCATCAATGCTCTTGAGCACGGTTTCCACATCTCCAATGTGTTTTTCATGACTCTCATCCGAGATGTCGGCAATATGAATCAAAAAATCGGCCTCTGCCGCTTCTTTGAGCGTGGCGCGAAAGCTGGCCACCAGATGGTGGGGCAGGTTGGAGATGAATCCGACGGTGTCGGATAGGATCGCTTTTTTGTTTTTTTCAAGGGGTAAAGACCTGGAAGTGGAATCCAGCGTCGCAAAAAGCTTATCTTCCACCAGCACATCGGCGTCGGTCAGCCGGTTGAACAGGGTCGATTTTCCCGCATTGGTGTAGCCCACCAATCCGATGTTCCGGCACATGCTTTTTCTCAGTTTTTTTTGGGTGTCGATCTGCCGCACGAGCCTGGCCAGAATTTTTTCAATTTCAAAAACTTCCCTCTGAAGCTTCTGGCGGTCCATTTCGCTCTGCTTCTCTCCCATGCCCCGAAAGGCGGTTTTCCCGCCCATTTTGCTCCCGAAACGCTCACGATCCAGGTGTCCCCACATGCTTTTAACCCGGGGCAGTTCGTATTTCAGTTCGGCCAGTCTGACCTGAAGCCGGGCCTCCCGGGTCCTGGCATGATCACGAAATATACTGAGGATCACCTGGGTGCGGTCCATGACCGGCAGAGAGAACCGTTTTTCGATGTTCCGGGCCTGGGAACCGGTAAGATCATGGTCGAAAATCAGAAGATCCGCCGTACCGACGGTTTTCTGAATGCTCTTTTCAATGAACCCTTCCCCCAAAAAGGTCCTTGGGTGGATCTTCTTCCGCCGCTGTACATAAGCTCCCACGGATAGAATACCGGCCGTTTCCGCAAGACGTGCCAGTTCCGCCATGGATTCGTCCTTGGTTGCGGTATTTGCTTTCATGGGGCAATAGCCCAACAGGATGGCGCTGGGGTTATCAGTCGCCTGTGACATCTGCGTCATTTGTTTGAAATATCATAGGATAAGATTCTCTGCGGTCATCTCTTTCGGTTTGGGAAGGCCCAGAAGGTACAAAATTGTAGGTGCTACGTCTGAGAGTTTGCCCTTCGGCCGCAGCTTTTTGTGGACAGCGTTTTGCGAGACATAAATGAGGTCAACGGGAAAAAGGGTGTGGCTGGTTTTGGTGAGTCCCGTCTGATAGTCCACCATTTCCTCGGAATTTCCGTGGTCGGAAGTGATCAGGATTTCAGCTTCCAACTCGAGCAGCCGTGTGACGATCCTGCCGACGCACTCATCAACCACTTGAATGGCTTTAACGGCCGCTTCCATGACACCTGTGTGTCCCACCATGTCACCGTTGGCGTAATTGACGGCGATAAAATCATAGGGGTTGTCCTTTAACCGCTTTATTAGCTCATCTGTTACCGTGTACGCATCCATTTCAGGATGGTGAGCGAAACTGGAGGGATCGAACCGGGAAGGGACCTCCACCTGCTCTTCTCCCGGATAAGGCGTGGTTTTTTTGCCGTTAAAGAAGCTGGTGACGTGACGGAATTTCTGCGTTTCGGCGATGCGCAACTGGGTGAGGCCCGCATGGGAGATGACTTCACCCAACAGGTGATCCATGGCGCCTCCCTTGTCCATGGGGGCCATCAGATAGGCCCCAAAATCGTCGTAATAACGGGTGAAACCTGCGTACACCACTTTTGGTTTCCATTTGAGGTTCCCCGGATATGCGGGATCAACGAACGCCCGGGAGAGTTGAATGGCGCGATCCTGGCGATAGTTGGTGTGCAGAATGGAATCCCCCTCACGAACCCCCTTGTACTTGCCGATGCAGAAGGGGGGAACGTATTCATCGGTCATTTCATCTCCGTCAGGGGTTTTCATCTCATCATAGGCTTTTTGGACGGCCGCTTGGGCATTGTCGGCCCGCAGCCCTTGGGCAAGCACAATTGTGTGGTAGGCCTGGTCCGTCAGTTTCCAGTTTTGGGAGCGGTCCATGCCGTAATAGCGTCCCATGACGGTGCCGATGCGGCAGTTGCCAACCGTTGATATTTCGCCTTCCAGCGTTTTCAGGTAGCCGAGGGTGCTGCGGGGGGGCGTATCGCGGCCGTCAAGGAACGGATGGATGATGATTTCCCCATGGGGAAAGGCCTTCCTGGCTTCAGCCATGATTTTGAAGAGGTGTTTCTGGTGGGCATGCACCCCTTCGTCCTGCAAGAGGCCCAGGAGATGCAGGCGGCTGTTGTTTTCCCGCCAGTTGGCGATTAATTGATGCCACATTTTCGCCTGAAAGAGAACACCGCTCTCCAGCTCGTCGTTGATCCGTTTCAATTCCTGAACAACGATTCGTCCGGCACCCAAATTCAGATGTCCCACCTCGCTGGAGCCCTGGTATCCCGGGGGCAATCCCACTGCTTCGCCCGCACATTGGAGAACGGTCCAGGGGTAGATCTTTTTGTATTGATCCATATTGGGGGTTCGGGCGGCCAAGACCGCATTTTTTTCCCTGTTTTCATTAAGGCCCCATCCATCTCGAATGATGAGTGCCACCGGTTTTTTCATCCGCAACAGTCCTTTCCCTTGATAGCTTTAAAACATGCAACCCGGGGCAAAGCCTTTTTGCCGCGTTAGGGACACACCAAGTCCTACATCCACATAACCCGCGGGGCATTGCGCTTGGGAATGCGCGGGTATTTGAACCTGGGATAGCCAATCATCATGGCGCCGTAGGCCCGGTGTTCGGAGGGGAGTCCCATGGCCGTGGAGAGGGGTGGATAGTTGTTGGCGGCCGTATAGAGATATCCGCCCCAGCAGGTTCCCAGCCCGATGCTCGAGGCATAGAGATCGAGATGGCTCAAGGCAAGGGCACCGTCTTCGGAACCAAAGGGCCAATCCTTGGGGCCGTGAACCACAATGACGTGGGGGGCGCCCCTGCAGATGCGCTCATCCCCACTCTCCCATGCTTCCAGCACCCGGTGGAGTTTCATCTGTTGGGCCACCTGGGGACGTTCCTTAATGATCAGCTTCACCCAATCGATTACCAGACCGGCCAGGTGCTTTACTTTGTCGGGGTCTTCAACCACGAGCCAGTGCCAGGGCTGTTCATTTTTTGCGGAAGGTGCCTGGCAGGCCACCTGCAGCAGTTTCAATAGAATTTCACGGTCAACCCGCTTATTTCGAAAGGTCCGAATGGAGCGGCGGGAAGCCAGGAACTGTTCGGCCTGCTGTTCGTTGAACTCAAGTGACGTGTCCACGGCCGGACAGTCATCCGGTTCAAGCCACATCAGTTTCAGTGCACCCTCCGGGCAGACCGATACGCAGTGGCCGCACCTGAGACAGTGCTCGTGAGCATCGGGATCGGGGAGAGGCACCTTTTCCGGTGAAGTTCTCAGAATTATCCGTGCGGGGCATTCACTGACACAGATGCCGTCACGGTTGCATTTGTCGGGATCGATGGTGAAAAGCGGCATGATTTACTCCAGAATGATGAGGGCGTCTACGGCCACGGGTTTACTGCCTGAAAGGATCAACGGATTGATGTCGATCTCTTTTACGGCATCGTTTTCAAGACCTATTCGTCCCACGGCGATCAGAATGTGCGACAACAGGTCACGGTCAGCCTGGGGCATGCCCCGAACAGGGTCCAGAATCTTGTGGGCCTTTATTTCGGACATCATTTCAAGGGCATCGTGCTTCAAAAGGGGGGCCACCCGAAAGGAGATATCTTTTAACACTTCCGTAAAAATGCCACCCAGACCAAACATGACACAGGGACCGAATTGGGGGTCACGGGTGAGCCCCGCCACCAGTTCCCGCTGTCCCTTAATCATCTCCTGCACCAGCACCTGGCCGTCCTTTTCATCCATGCTGGCTGTGATGCGGTCAAAGGCATTTGCGGCCTCTTCCATGTTTCTGATATCCACCTGTATGAGACCCTTTCCGGTTTTGTGGGAAATGCTGGGGGAGCACCCTTTAAGGACCAAGGGGAACCCGATTTCAGCGGCGGCGGTTTTCAATCCCTCCCGGTCGGTGACCGTTCGTTCTTTGGTCACTGGAATTTCATATGCATCCAGAACCTGTTTGGACTCGTACTCGGAAAGGGTATGTCTCCCTTCTGAAAGTGCTTTTTCGATGATTTGCATTAAGATGCCTCCGATTTTCGTCTTGGACCAAATGGACCATCTTTGATAAGGTCTCTTTTTTCCCAAGTGCCGATATGGTATGAGATGGGTGAAGCATAGAGAAAAGGAACCGGTTTGTCAATTACCGGAAACGGGGCCCTTTGTGAGTTGGAGGGGCTTTGAGGTGACATATCCATGCATGTTTCTGAAAGCGTTGTTACGAGGACCTGGGAATTTGGAGAAACGGATCTTCTGGTCAGCTTCTTCACCGTGGACAGGGGGCGACTCAAAGGGATTGCAAAAGGGGCGAGAAAAAGCAGCAGGCGTTTTGCCAACTGCCTCGATTCTTTCTGTCTGACACGGCTGGAATATGAACGAAAGAGTGGCAAAGAGCTCTGTTTTCTCAATTCCGGAAAACTGATCCATGGATTTCCGGACGTAAGATCCGATTTTCATGCCCTTTCCCTGGCCAGTTACATGGTGGAACTGACTGAAACCCTTTTTCCCACGGGGGTTGCCGAGCCCCGGATGTTTCAACTCCTGAAAAATGCATTTTTCGCCCTCAAAGGCCCGCTGAAAGGGGAAGCGCTGCGGATTCTTTTTGAAGCCAAGGCGCTCGCCCTGGGCGGTTACGGCATCAATTTTGAGCGGTGCTGTGACTGCGGCAGATCATACGCCGGTGAGGGGAGAGCGGTTTTCAAGCAGCGCAAGGGCGGGATTGCGTGCCTGAGATGCCAGAAAGAGTCGGCCCTTTTTCCCGGACTCGATCCGGATACGGCCATGGGGTTGGATCGGATACAGGGGACCCCTTTGGACGAGACCCGGGAAGAGCCATTGACGGAAAGCATGATTCATGAGATGAAACGGGTGCTGGGGCTTCACCTCCGCCACAGCCTCGGCAGGGAGCTCAAAACCGCAAGGTATCTGACTTGATGGGGCATGAAGGGCCTTCCGCCATTTCCTTTGAGAGGGCGAAGCCTTTTCCATATAACTGTTTGGATGCATGAAATGGTAGAAAATTCAGCTGTTAGGCGGGCGATCCGTTTCATGAATCGGGAGAAAAAAATGACGGAAAAAATGACGGGTCGGGAAAGGGTGACGGCCGCTCTTTCCCACAAAGAACCGGACCGTACCCCCATTGATCTAGGGGGAACCCGGGTCAGTTCCATTGTGGTGGAAGGGTACGAACGTTTAAAGGCCCACTTCGGGATTTCTTCCAAAACCGAGATTTGTGAGCGGATGATGCGCGTCGTCAAAGTGGATGAAGCCATTCTAAAAGCCCTTGATATCGATACCCGTGCCGTTTTTCCGGGAGCTTCAGGCAATGGCTTTCAGAAAGAGCTGGGGCCTCGGGCCTGGCGGGATTTATGGGGCGTGGAACGGTTTCATCTTAAGGGAGGCTACTATTACGAGCAGCTTTCGGCGCCGCTTGCCGGTGAGATCACGCTCTCGGATGTCGTAGGGTATCCCTGGCCCGACCCGGAGGATGAAGGACTGCTTAAAGGTATGAAAGAGCGACTTCAGTGGATAAGGACCCACACGGACGCGGCGGCGGTTCTCACTCTGCCCGCACCATTCGTTCATGTCAGTCAGTATGTTCGGGGATACGAAGACTGGTACAAGGACCTGATCATCAACCCTAAAGTCCTGGGTGCCCTTTTTGATGCGATTCTGGAGGTGAATTATCGCATTGCCCAGCGAGAGCTTGAGCTGCTGGGAAAGGACGTGGACGTGGTGATCTGTTCCGATGACCTGGGCGCCCAGAGTGGTCTGCAGATCAGCCATGAACACTTTATTAAACAGATCAAGCCCCGCCTCAAGAAGTATTTTGATCTGATACATGAGCTCTCTCCGGCCAAACTGCTGTTTCATTCATGTGGTTCTCTGGCCCCCGTTATCGAAGACCTCATCGAAATGGGGGTGGATGTTCTGAACCCCGTCCAGACAACCGCTGCCGGCATGGACCCGGTGGAATTGAAATACCGGTACGGGGATCGACTTTCCTTTTGGGGCGCCATGGATACGCAGAGTGTTCTCCCATTTGGCACGGTTGATGATGTGCGGAAGATGGTGGAGGAAAGAATTGAACAGCTGGGGCCGGGGGGCGGCTTTATCCTGTCATCCTGCCATAATATTCAGCCGGATGTTTCCGTGGATAAGATTCTGGCCATGTTTGCCCACGCACGGAATTACAGGCCCACCTATGCCGGAAACTCTGAATAACTTCGATACAGATGGGCCACTCTTTTTTCAGCGCCGTTGGTCCAAGTAATCGCTCCAGAGTTGACTTCGCATCTTATCAAGGGACCTGAATCGATTCTCCAGGGCATCCAGAATGTTGGGATCCTCTTCACCGATGGCGGTTCTCAGATCCTCGCAGAGATAGGTGTGGCACAGAAAAGGCCTGGACGCCGGCTCAAGGGTGCAGCCCGCTTCACCAAGAAACCAGCAGCCGTTCTTTGAAAAAGCTTTTCTTCTCCACGTGGGTTTCCTGCCGGACAGTTTGAGAAAGAAAATGTCCTTTTCGCTATACAGATAGTGGACCCTCAAACAACAGGGGGACTTGCATCTGGCGCATATCCGGGTCGTGAACGGTTTTTGAAGCGAAACGACCTCTCCGAGAAGCCTCTCTATTTTGCTGACTGTTTCGGCAACCATGTTCCGGGGTTTTTTCTGATCCATAACTGCGCTGATTACCGGTTGTCCGGGAAGGTCCTCATAGAACAATCCTTCTAACCCTCAGTTTCGGGGCCGCTTCCAATTACCATTTTCCCATTGAAGTATTTCGTCTTGATGTCTTTGGACAATCGAATAAAGGCTTCTTCACCGTCGCGACGAATGGTGCACAGGTTAAAGACCTTTAGATTGTGGGGAAGAACGTCCGCGCGATCTGAAGAGGGGTGCAGTTTTGAACAGGGAAACGACTGACATTCATGGCAATAGTCGACCTCCTTTTGAACGACGCAGGCATAGGTCGCACATTGACTTCCGATAACGGGGCAGTTCCCTTCAATCTGTCGGCAACCATTGCAGGGCAGCTTCTCCTCGGGTACGCCTTTTGAAATCAAATAGGAACGCAACTGTTCATTCTCTCTCGCAAGATAGAGTTCACATATGCCGCAATCGATGCCACAGGGGGCAATCAAACCGGTTCTTTCGTTTGTAATCATCAGATAATCTCCTTTTTCTGTCAGGTTCTCTTCATCTATCAGAACCTTCTTCAGTTTTCCACCGTGTTTTTTGGTTTTGCAAAAAGCAATGATTCTCTCCCTCTCGCGCACGAGCCAGCTGCCCTGGTTTCATGGCATTCAATGCTACGAAGCATAACTATGAATTCCCGGAAAGAGTTTGGAAAGATTGACCCATAGCAATGTCAGAATAATGGCAGCCGTACCGATAATAACGATAATACTGTTCGCCTGTTTCTGTTTCTGGCCGAAAATATACCTGAAATGAAAATACCCCACAAATACCAGCCATGATGCCAATGACCACAGTTCCTTTGGATCCCATCCCCAGAAATCACCCCAGGCGACTCTGGCCCACCAGCATGCGAGAATCAGTCCGATTGTCATGAATGGAAACCCTGCTCGGACCATGTGATATGTGGCCAGTTCGTGGGTGGATGATTTTGCGGGGTCGGACCTTGCCGCAAGCTGGAACAGCGCCTGAAACGTTGCTTTTCCCATTAGCACGTATGAGAGCATGTAAAATCCCACGTGGGGCGCAAAAAGCCAGCTTTGAAGAGAGGGGGGAAGTTGTCTCGGTTCGGGGCTAAAAACAAATCCCGCGGGAAAAAGAACAACAATTCCCAGAAACATGTCTGCGGCATTGCTCTTTGCGTTCAAATACTTGCCGCAAAAAACCGATATGGGGAAAATCAATAGTCCGAGGGTCAAAAAGACTTCGAACAGGTTTTGGAGCGGCCAATGCCCCACACAATACCACCGGTAGCCATAGGCGACGCAGGCAGAGATGAACCCCATGAAAAAACAGCGCTCGCCCGCTTTCTCCCATTTCATGAGGCTCAGAAAAAACCCCAGGAAGTAGAATGACATGATCAAATAGATCATGAGGACTTGCAGATCGGTTTTAAAGGCCATTGATAGGATCTTTCCTTCTTATGCGCTTGTTTTGCGCTTGTTCAGATAGCTCATAACGGGTCTCAGCCACATGTTCCACATTACACCGATCCCCATCACCCAAAGACCGGCATAGACGATGTAAAGACCCGAATCCGACATGACCGACAAAACCGTATAACGTTCTTCCCGGTCATCGTAAGCGCTCTGGTAAAAATGGTATCCACCATAGTGCAAGGGATCATTCACTTGAATGGTCTTTGTCAGCACCACTTCCCCGTCTCTGATCACTTGCAGATCACTGAAATAATCCCTGACCATGCCCACATTCGCCAGTCGCATGGAGAGCCTTCTTTTTCTGCCCATCTCGCCGGAAAAGTTGGCAAAGGCAAACTGTTCCTCTTTTGTACCATCGGCATACTGGACCCTGGTTTTTATGGCCGGATTTAAGCCCGGGCCTTTATCATCGTAGGCCACATAACCGCCCTTATCCATGCGCAACTTCAGATTTCCAAATTTTTGGACAATTGTAATGACCGTATTATCCGGAAGCTTGAATCTTTCGCCCACTTCCACGGGATCGAGTGCGTATGCCCTTCCATCCTCTGATCTGACGGTCAAGCGGGGCGTGTCATAATATTCCATTCTGAAATCGTTCAGCTTGATGTCAAAGGGCAGGGAGAAAATTCTTCCATCCTCACCTTTGATTGGGGCATGCTGACGGTCATGGGCTTCGTAGAAGACAACGGTCCCGTCACGATCCATTCCGATGCCAATGTCGGCGCCCTCCCGGAGCACGCGATTTTCACTCATTTTTTCATAGATCACCATTCTGCCTTGACGGAGCTTGTCAATCCCGAGTATTCTTCTCTTGAGTCTGTGACCAGCATCAGAACCCAGCATTCCCCCTAAAAGAACACCGATACAGCCCAGGTGGATGAGTAGGAGTCCCGGCCTGCGATACAGCTTTTTGAACGTTCCGATGCCGATGACAAGCAATACCGCAAAAAATATCCAATATATGGCCAGAGGGAGCGTGTTAAAGAAGGAAGCGGCGCGGCTGGTTCCAATGAACGCTCCATAAATAGAGAATATTATCAGCAGCAGAATCAGCAATAGAACGAGCCACATGATGGCGCGTCTAGCGGTTGTCATGAATCTCCCTTCTGTCCGATTCTAGAATGATCCGTTTTTATCCATTCGTGTCTTTTTTTGCAATCACCCCGGCGATCCGGGAAGCGGGACCGTTTTGCCGTATCATCGGTAGGCCGCGATCCCGCAGAATGTGGTGCCCGGCATGAACCGGTGAACTTCGATGCTGCCGAACCCGCAGTGTTTCAACAACGATGTCATCTCGCCCAAGCCGGGAAGGGGGTACAGACCTTTCAGGGAGCAGTTGACCATGTTGAGGTTGGCCGCCCCGATATCCTTTCCCTGGCTGTGGAAGTTCATGATAACCGCCAATACCCCTTTGGGCGACAGGATTTCGCGAAGGCGCTTCAGCAAATCGGTGCGGTCCTTTGGGTCAAAGTAGTAAAGGATGTTGAACAGGGTGATCAGGTGGAAGGGGCCGGAAATCTCTTTCGGAAGACGCCGAACGTCCCCTTCGAGGACATGGAACCGGTCGTTCAGCCCCCATTTGGAGATGTTTTCCATTGCCTGGCGGACCACATTCCCGTCGATTTCCAATCCAAAGCCTGATGCGTTGGGGTTGGCGCTGTGAGCGGTTTTCATGAACACGCCGGACCCGCACCCCACGTCCAGCACCTGCATTTCCTTTTTCCCTCTAACCATGGCCCTCACAAAGGACTGGACGATCGGTTCAGCACCCTTTGAAAACCGGGCCACCAGATCGCCGATCTCATGGAGATCATCCCCCAGATCACCGCCCTTAAGACGCCCGGCCGCATTGCGGTAGGCATCGCTGTAATAGGTGACGTTGGCCTGTATCATGGCCCCTAAAATATCGCCGCCTTCCCCCTGAACGGCCTTGGAGCGTTTTCCCCTCACAAGGAAGCGGTTGTTCTTAATGGCCAGTTCTTTTAGGGCAAGCCCCATGTCAAGCAGCGCATCCAGAAGCTCCGGCCTTGCCACTTGGAGTTTTTCGATCAAGGATTCCCTTTTGCAAGGGTGTCCAAGGGCACGGAGCAGCCCCGATGCCTCCGCGGCAAATAGAAAGTGAATTCTCAAGAAGGCCTGCCAGTCCTTCATGATGGGGAAAAGTCCCCGTATTTTCAACACCCGCAGCAGAGAAACCATATACCTTAGTTTCATGCTACCCTCCATTCTTTTTTTGATGCCGGCGGCCGCCATAAGACCGGCAGCCAAGGCATCTTCGCTTGTTTCCGTTCCGGCAGGATCATCGGGCACTGCCAAAGGAATTGAAAGCAATACCCCACCGCGATAAATCCGGAATAAATTACGGACAAACGGATGGCGCAAAGGGAGGTATCCGGTTCACCTGTCTTGAATCAGACGGCGGTATAAACGGGTGGTTTTTTGGCTTAGGGGGCAATCCAACTCACCGGCGATGGCCCTTTTACAGGTTAGAAACGTTTTTTTCACTTCCGCAATGTTTCCCGTCATGAAGTAATAGAACATCAGCTTCCGGTAAATGTCCTCGGCATGGCGGTTCTGGGCCAGGTATTTCTTGGCATATTCAATCCCTTTTGGATATTCGCCGCTTTCATCCAAAAACCGCATGATGCCTCTTAAGACGCAAAGGAACCGCTCACCCAGTTGTTCCCGTTCTGCCATGCACCACTCTTCATAAGGGTTTTCAGCAAGGAACGGCCCGGTGTACAGCATCTCTGCCTTCAGATAATGCCCAAAGGACCGTTCGGGATCGCTTTTCTCGTATTGTTCCGCCAGCTTAAGCTCCATGGAAAACACCTCCACATCCACAGTACCCCCGTCGCCGGTATGGATTCTCAGGGCGTTGTCCCGGCGGATGATGTATGCGGAGGGGGTCCCCCTTCGGATGTCCGGTTCAAAGAGCTTTCTGAGGGTGCTTACCGCAACGTTGAATCGTTTTCGGGTACGCTCAAAATCCTCTTCCGGCCAGAGCAGCTCAATCATCTCCTCTTTTTGGATAAGGCCACGGCTTCGCTGTGAGGCCAGATACTTGCATAACATCAGGGCCTTGGCGCTCTTACACCGGTCTTCGGGAATCTCCTCTCCTCCCTTTAGTACACGGAATTTTCCCAGGAGATGGATGGTTAAAGGGGGGTGGGATGGGACCGGAAGCGTCTTGAGGATAAGTTTGGCGGCATCCCCCATCTTGGCGTCGTCTCCTTTTTGGAGCAGGATCAGTCGCCGCCGAATAGGCGCTTTCGCCATCCTAAAAATCGTTTCAATCACTTCGGTCATGCGACCCGTGGCATGGAGTTCCGCCAACAGCGGAACGATCCACTCCCCCTCCTGGGCCACAAACCTTTGGTAGTGCTGGTTTTCCGCCATTTTCAACCCCGCGAGCAGGCTCAGAAGGGCGCTCCTTTTGCGGCCCAGGGATTGATGGCATCGTGCAAAAAGCAGCCTGATCCGGAACCTATGGTAGGTGGCGAGGGTCAGTTTGGCCCGCGCGTTTTTAAGCAGCTCGGGCACCGGTCCATATTGGCCTTTTTCCATCAAGATGCCGGCAAGCCCGGTTTCCAGGATTCCTTCCGTCACCGGAAGCTCACGCCCCCTGATGACGTCCAATCCCTCTCGAATGCTCTGCTCCGCCCTTCCCAGGTCCTGGCCCGATGCAAGATGGACCTGGTGGAGAAAGTCATGGGCGGTTGCCATTCCCCACCTGTTTCCCTGGGATTTGAAAATACCAAGGCTTTTGTTGCCCTGTTCCAAGGCCTCTCGAGGTTTTCCCAATCCCATGAAGTTGAGACCCAAGGAAAGGTGAAGCCATCCGATCTGGCTGTCCTGAATGCCCTTTTTTTGGGCCAGCGACAGGCCGGCAATTGCATGATCATGCCCCTCCTGGAACCGGCCGAGATAGAAACTGTTATAGGCGGTCTGAAAGTAGGAGAGAGGAAGGAGCATATCCGCGTGCCGGCGTTGGGCCTGGTCCAGAACCTCCTGGCTGATCTCCTGTGATTTGGCAAAATCTCCGGTGACGAAATACCGGAAGCTGTAGGCAAGGTTGATGGTGGTGATTCCCAGGGCCTTCTCCTCCACGTGGTATCCGGAGATGCGGTTCATGGCGGACCGGTGATAATGGTCCGACCGGTCGATTTTTCCGAGGATTGCCGAAAGCAGGACCATAAAGGTCATTACCTGGATGAAGATGATGGGATTTTCAATATGTTCCGCCAGGGCCTGCTCCAGCAGGCGTTCCGCTTCTACGACATTTCCGGTGTAGTAATAGTAAGCCCCCAGCTCCGCAACGCATTTTTCGATGTTTTCCTTGTGGGATTCCTTTTGAAAACCTTGAAGGGCATCCTTTATCCAACGGATTGCCTGATGTTGGTCCCCCGAAAGAGACCACAGCCTGGCTTCAAGATACTGAATCTGCGGGGACTTCCCCTTCAGGTCTACGGGAATTTGGTCCAGGCACCTGCGGAGAAACCGGAGCCTTCCCTCCAGAAGAAGCCTCAACTCCATCTGACCCAGAAGCCTTACCACATGGTCAAAATGCCGTCCGTTCAGATAGTGTGTGAGCGCTTCGTATGCGTCACCTCTCTTTTCAAGCTGCCGTGCGATGGAAAGGTGCAGGTGTTGCACGGATTTTCGAGGGAGGGAATCGTTCAGCTTCACCCTCAAAAAATCCCTGAGCAGATGGTGGTAATAATAGGCATTTCCCTGCTCATCCACAGGGAAGGTCAAAAGGTGATGCTCTGAAAGGCGACGAAGCAACTGCCCGGAATGATCCATATTGAGAAAATCATCGCAAAAACCCGTGTCCAGCCGGGAAAGAAGCGATGTTTTCAACATGAAATCCTTGGTTTCTTCGGACTGGGCCTCGAAGACGTTTTCCTCGAGATATTGAAAGATATACCGGGTGGATCCTTTGAGCCGCGCCAGTCGCGTATCGATTTCCTCATTGTTTCTATTCTTCAGGGCATAATGAAAAAGAATCAGACTGGCGGCCCAGCCGGTGGTTTTCTCCATCAGGACGGCAAGCTGTTCTCCTCGGAGCGGTGTGCCGAGACAGTGCCTGTAAAGCCCTTCGATTTCTTTAAGTTTAAACGTCAAATCCCCTTCATTGATATCGACAATCTCCCGCATGGCCCTCAGCCGGGAGGTCTTAAACACGGGCTGGTGCCGGCTGATGATCACAAAGTGGATCGAAAGCGGCAGCCGGTCGAGCATGAACGCCATGGCCTCGGTGATTTCCCGGCTTTCCCGTGCCCGGTAATAATCATCGAAAACAAGGAGCGTGTCCTCCCGGATATGGTCCTCTATTTGTTTTGCAAACCGGAAAAGCACCGCCTCCCGGGATCGGCGGGATGTCCCCACGCCTTCCATGAAATCTTGGGTCATGAGGTCTTGGGGCGTTTTCATGATGTCCGGGCACAGATTCCGTAACCCCTGGGCGAGATGCCTCATGAATGAGGTGAAATCCACATCGTATTGATCCAGGGAATACCACACGGCGGGAATCCCTTTTTCCTGCAGCCACTGGGAGACCAGCGTGGTCTTTCCGTACCCTGCTCCGGCGATCACGAGCGCCAGCCGCTTTCCGAGGACCGCTTCGAGAGATTGGAAGAGACGTTCCCTTTTGAGCGCATGGGCGGCTCTTGGAATCATGAGTTTGGTATTGATGACGGGGGTGTGATGCATGGGATGAAATGGCTCGAATCCGAACGCCTGTTGGATGAAAAATGGCCCAGGTGCTTTAAGTGGGGTTTACAGCCGAGGATAGCACTATCCTTCATGTTTGTTAGCAACCCCACCTACCTTTTCCTGTTTTGATCTTTCAATTTTTTCAAGGATGTACGATGAGAAGCGGTTCTTGTACCTTTCCTGGAGATCAGGACGCTTCCAGTCCCTTACGGTGATTCTTCCCCGGCAACAATCCGAGCCGCACCGGCACTCCAGGATATAGTCGTCGGTACGCTCCATGGCATAGTCATGGCACAACTCCTCTCCAGGGGCAATGCCTCGCATTGCCACGTAGACGATTTGGCCTGAGAATCCAACATTGGGATTGCAGGAATGGTTGATAAAAACCGCCATTCGTTCCAGTTCATCCTTGGATCGTGGACTGATATAGATGCCATCGTGGATCTGGAGGGCATAGTCACCAACCGTACAAGTGATTTCGGCGATTTCGTCTGAGGTGACAATATGCCCTGCCTTTATGGCGACCACTTCCTCTTTCTCGATCCTGGATACCGCAAATACGCCTCTTCCTTCAAGATCGCTGTTTCGGACTTCAATCTTGGGTGATCGATAGCAACGGATTTCATTCAGCTCTGTCTCAAACATATCAAATCAGCCGGTATCGGGAAAGGCAATGGTCACCTAACCCTTATCCAGATCCTTCTGACAACAAACGCCATGAACAGAATCGGCAGATAGGCCATCGCCTCGATACCGAAAACATTCAAGTTGTGCATATGCAACACCCCCAGAGAGGGGACAAAATAATCAAACCAGGGAACGGGGAGGTTTAGTACCGCCCTTGAAAAAGGCCAGAATATGGCAACCCCGCCCGGACCCTTGTAAAGTGCATCCAATAGGAGATGACTGCCCCAGACAGCAATGCCCGTAAAGAAGAGGCGGGCGGGCAACAAGCGATGAACACTTTTGAAGGACAGCCGAATGATGTAACAGGCCGTCATTAGAAACAGGTTCACATAAAGACTGTGGCTTATGGCATATCGCGAATGACCCCAGAACGGGAAGGGGAGATCCGGCAGGTAGGAAAGGAGAACGAAAACATTGATCGCCACCACCCAGCGCCACACGGACATGTGAGAAGGCATGGCCAAAACCGCTGCGGAAACCCCTACCAGGCTGTGCCCTACGAATGTCATGGTTTCATTTTGACAATGCCGTGAGCTTTTGGGAGTCCCATCCGGTGCCTGCCCCAAGACCTACATGTCACGAATGACTTTCAGCATATCGGCCGTTGAAATGATGCCGATGGGCTTGTCGTTCCGGGTGACGAATACACGGTGGATTCGGTTCCTGATCATTGTATCCGCCACCTGCTGGACCGGTTCGTTCTCTCCCACAACGAGGATTCTGGAAGCCATGATATCTTCCACCGTGACCGGCGCTTCATCCGTAAAATGAAGGCCATCAAGGTCCTGGTGGGAAAAACGGTCGTCGGCCTTGTGCACATAGTAGTCATGCCGGTTGTTGAATTGCACGCCCTTTTCCGGAACGGTTTCATGACGAAGGATGTCGGTCACAGAAACGGCGCCCACCAGTTTGCCATTGGCGGATACGACCGGTGCACCTGATATGGAATTTTGAAACAGGAAGTCAGCCAACCCCTGAATGGAGAGATCGGCATTGACTGTCAATACATCGCGGTTCATGACGTCTTTTGCAGTTCGTTTTTCCATCGCTAGACCTCCCAAATAGGTGCCAACTGTTTAAGGTCATAACGTGAACTTCCATGAAACGCTGAAATGAATACAAAGTCAACCAAAAACTCCACGGAATGTCACCAGGCTCATATTGCGCCGTCGGCATACATTTTGATAAGGGTGGAGAATCCCACTCTTCGAACCTTCAGGGAGCGTCGGAGCGTCTGTTCATCCCTTGACTTAAATCCCTCAAATCTATTATGGTCCCGGAGTGTGTCCTCGAATTCACTTTTGTGCGGCTTTTCACCTTCGGTCCCTCTGTGCCAATGTAGCTGAGACACCTACCCCTTTAAGAATTAATGTAGGGCGGGTAGGAGTACAAGCATGAAAAAGATAACCCCAATAAAGACG
>JANQDY010000233.1 GCA_028278625.1 Thermodesulfobacteriota bacterium | reverse complement strand
TTCTATAGCAAAATGTAAGTCGAAAATCAAGGCAAAAGCGATTTTATTCGCAAGTATTTCAAATGGTTAAATTGGTTTTACTTTTTACAGGACCATCTTTTTTGTTCGAAGATATTTCTGCTCGAGACCGCAAACCTGATGATATCTACTTGAGCGAGGTCGAACAGAGGGACATTTATATTGCCATTCTTGGAAACGTGTACGGGTGGAAAAACAGGGAGGGGAAGTCGCCCACTGAGCTTGAGTTTGAACACGCCACAAAGACGCATCGTGAACGACTGATCTTTGTAAAGGGAAATGACGACAAGTCGCGTGAACCTGAGATGAAAAATCTGCTGGCCAGGGCGGGCCGCCAGGTTACCAGACGCCGGTTTTCAGATACGCCTGAACTGATCCGTGAAATCTACGCCAGCCTTGTGGAGTCCCTTGAAAATCGCGGTGCGCTTAGATCCACTCCCTTTGACGGCAGTGTGTGTGATGGCGCCACGCTCCGTGATATCAATACATCGCGGGTGACAGCATTTGTTGAAACAGCTGAAGCTGTGGGTCGGCTGAAACTCAAAGGTTCTCGGGCGCCGAAGGCGGTTCTACAGAATTTCAACCTGTTGCGGGATGGCCGACCCACGAATGCGGCCATACTTCTTTTCGGGAAAAACCCGAACGGATTCTTCAGCAATTTGCAGGTCCATTGTCTGCATTTCCATGGAACGGAAAAAAGAAAACCTATCGCCTCCCAGCAACCGTATGAGGGAAGACTGGTTGAAGTGATCGATGAGGCGGTGGAGTTTGTCCTTGCCAAGATCGACCGCCGAGTGGGTACACACGCTACGAGCACGCAGGCCCCAGTGGCATTCGAGATTCCCCGCACCGTTATCGTCGAGGCCATTGTTAATGCGATTGCCCACCGAAACTACCGCCACAATGGTTTTGTTCAGGTTATCGTTTTTGCCGATCGGGTCGAGGTGTGGAACCCCGGTGAACTGCCCCCCGGTCTCACACCCGACCTCTTGCGCCGGCCCCATGGTCCCATCCCCCGTAATCCGTTGATCGCCGAACCGCTGTTTCGATTAAGATACGCAGAGAAAGTTGGCACCGGCACAACGGACATGATCGCTGACTGTCGGGATGCGGATTTGCCTGAGCCCGACTTCGAGTAGCGCGGACCGCACTTTGTTGTGACGCTCTGGCGCGATTGGCTGACGGAGGACGTCATGTTTTCATTGGGGCTTAATGATCGTCAGAAAACCGCTGTCCTATTTGTGAAACAGAATGGCAGCATCACAAACAAGCAATACCAAGAGATTGGCAAGGTAACGGATCGTACGGCTCTCCGAGATATCAGAGACCTGATTGACAAAAGGGTTTTTCACAGGATTGGGACAACGGGTCGATCTACCCGTTATGTTCTTCGAAAGAAACCCGACATAAACCCGACAAACCCGACATCTGATGAGCATCGCTAAACCCGACATAAACCCGACAAACCCGACATTGAGGCAGATGGGCTATTTGGGCACTAAAGGGCAAAACGGGCATCAAGAACTGAAGGAAGCATTGTATGCTCATGCTACAATTAAAAGTGAAGGATGCCAAATCAGATTCCGCACCAGAGGTTATGGAGTTGATCAATGAAATCCGAAAGCAACCCGAGAATCTTTTTGAGGTAATCCAGACCAATGTGAAAAAGAGTGTCGGTCAATACCTCTACCAACTGACGGAAACGGATTTGACGGGTTTCATTGGCCGAGATCCGTATGAACGCGAAAAAGCCGGAACAATCAGCGAAAAGGTTCTTAATAACCGGAAATTCCCCATGAAGGGTATTGGAGAGGTTTCCGTAAGGGTCCCCCAGTATAAGAGTGGAGAATTTTCCAGGAAGACCTTGCTCCACTTACTCAAAAAGAGCAGCAGTTTGTGCGTGTTCTTGGCCTGATAAGCCTGCTGGGATAACCATTCATAACAGGAGAGTGAAAACATGGCGTTTGAGCCCGGCGGAATGGTTGACAAACTCGGCAACCGTTACGAAGGACGATGGGTCGCCAAACAGCTTCTCCGGCTTTTGAATGAAGAGATAAGATCCGTCATTGTGGAGTTGATCGGGCCTGATGAGAGGGGCGTCGACCTATCTGTCGTAAAGGAAGACGGCACACGCCAATTACAGCAGTGCAAAGCGCGATCTGGTAGGCCGAAATCATGGTCCGTAGCGGCATTAAATGACAAAGAAATTCTGATCAACTTAAAGGAAAATTTGAACCGAAATCCACAGCGGGAATTCGTCTTGGTTTCGCCGATTCCCGCTCAAAGCATTGCCGATATCTGTGACCGGTCGAGCCGAATCAAAGAGCATGCCCAAACGGGGACCGATGCAACCGCCCGCCATAATGATACGGATGGGGAGAAGCGCTTTTTCCTGATCCACTATTTCCTTGACCATTTTTCTAGCAAGTTTCGTGATGTTCAGCACACCTTCTCTCTGCCCGGATTATTCCGGGACATTCTTTGATAACCTCCCCTTTATATTTTTTGAAATGGTCCCAAAAAGGAAACTGGCGGCACTGCATTGGTCTCACCGTATAGATTGAGCACTTGTGCGGAGGTCCTTCCAGGAAAACACATTCAAAATCGTGCCCGGTGAATCGTTCTTTAATGGATAGCCTGTTTCCCTTCCGAAGGAGATATAACCGAATGAAATCGATGACATTTAATCTCAGGAAACTGGAGATCCTGTTAATTTCCCGTTGATTCACCCAGATGGAACCGGATTGGCCGCGACAGCACTGGGCCGGGCAGCCCCTGCAGGCGGCGGGATCAAAACCATAATCGAATCCTTCTTTTCGTACGATCACTCTCAGCCGCCTTCAAGGGGGGGGAAAAACACCAGAGTATCTCCTTCCCGAAGGACCTGTTCCTTTTTGCAGTGGCGGCCATTGATCAACGTGATGGCTTTCGTATCTTCCGGTAATGCCAGTTTTCGAAGGACGTCCATAACCGTGCTGCTATCGGGAACCGAGAGACTTCCATCCGGCGTCAGCTGTTGGGTGAACCGCTTTAAAGAAGCATATCCTCTGGCTTTGATGACCATCTTCCCCTAAACCTTTTCCGCTCTTTCACTATGTGTAATAAAACATCTATATCATATTTAAATTGCAAGGAAAATGAATATTTGGTAGGATCAGGGGAAATTGTTCAGGGAGGTCTTTTTGATGAAGGGGTACATGGGCAGGATTCTGCGAGTTGACTTGGGAAAAGGAAGCGTTCTGTTTGAGCAGTTGAACGCCCAATGGGCAAAAGACTTCATCGGGGGAAGGGGGGCCTTGGCATTCGCTATCTGTTTGAAGAGGTGGACCCGTTGTGCGATCCCTTGGGACCGGAGAACAAATTGATCATGATGACGGGGCCTCTGACCGGCACCGCGGCCCCTACCGGGGCCCGTTACATGGTTATGACAAAATCTCCCCTGACAGGTGCGGTGACTTGCTCCAATTCGGGAGGGCATTTCCCTGCCATGCTCAAAAGAACCGGGATTGACGGCATCATTTTTGAAGGTCGCGCCGAAAAACCCGTTTATCTCTATGTGACGGAAAATCACGCTGAATTGCGGTCCGCGGAACATCTCTGGGGCAAAGACACCCACCAGACCACCGATATTCTAAAAGAGGAGACGGACAAGAAGGCGAAAGTTGCCTGTATCGGGCCTGCCGGTGAAAAGGGCGTTCTGTTTGCCGGGATCATGAACGACAAAGACCGGGCCGCGGGACGGTCCGGTGTCGGCGCCGTAATGGGGGCCAAAGGCCTAAAGGCGGTTGTTGTTCTGGGTGGCTTGAAGGTGTCGCTGGCGGATCCGGCTGCTTTTAAGGTGCATGTGAAAACCGCCATTCAGAGATTTAGGGAAAGCTTCAAAGACCAGCCGCCGCCCCTTCAAACCTACGGCACGGCCATTACCGTCATCGGCACACAAAATGCCGGTGTTTTTCCCACGCGCAATTTTCAGCAGGGCACCTTTGAACAGTGGGAAGAGATCGGCGGTGAAGCCCTCACTGAAAGGTTCCTGGTGAGACCCTCAGCCTGTTTCCGCTGTCCCATTGCCTGCGGCCGCGTGACCCGGGTCGCGGAAGGACCCTATAAAGGTCAAGGGGAGGGACCGGAATATGAAACCGTCTACGCCCTCGGAAGCAACTGCGGCGTAGGGGATCTTGCGGCCCTCACCAAGGCCAACTACATCTGCAACGAGGCCGGGATGGATACCATCACCATGGGTGCCACCATTGCCTGCGCCATGGAGATGTACGAAAAAGGGATTCTGAGTGAATCGGAGATCGGCCGTCCGCTATCCTTTGGTGATGCGGAGGGCCTCGTTGAAATGTGCCGCAGGACCGCTGCCATGGAGGGTTTCGGCAAGGAGTTGGCAAAAGGGAGCCTCAGGCTGGCGACGGCGTATGGATGTCCGGATCTGGCGGTGGTTTCCAAGGGACAGGAATTCGCGGGATACGACCCAAGAGGGGAGAAAGGAATGGGGTTGGCCTATGCCACCAGCAATATCGGCGCAACCCATATGCGGGGTGACCCCGCGTATATTGAGCTGCTCGGGGTGCCCATGCTTATTGACCCCCTGGAAATTGAGGGAAAGGCCCTGCTGGTCAAGGACTGGCAGGATGTCTTTGCCTTGATTGATGCCGCGGGCCTATGCGTTTTCTTCTCGGTTCGGAACCTGGTGACACCCACGCGGGACATTCGGCCGGATGGTCTGCTGAAGCTCCTCAATGCGGCTACCGGCGAAGCCCACGATGTGGATTCTCTGGTCCTGGCAGGGGAACGGATCATCGGCCTGGAAAGGCTTTTCCTCAAGCGGGCGGGGTTCGGCGCAAAAGATGATGCCCTGCCAGTACGGATGACCCATGAACCGCTTCCCGATGGACCGGCAAAAGGGCATGTGTGTGAGTTGGACCGGATGCTTCCGGAATACTATGCACTTCGCGGCTGGACCGACGATGGGGCGCCGGGGGATGAAGCGCTCAAGCGTCTGGCCCTTGACAAATTGTAGGTGACGTTCCCGAGCCGTTACATCTGATCTTTAAAATACCGTTTGGCAATATCAGGAAACCCCATGAAGAAACTTGTTATTACCGTGGCTCCCACGGGGTCGCTGCCCAAAAAGAGCCAGAATCCCTATGTTCCCATCACCCCTTCGGAAATCATCGAGGACGGCATCCGCTGTGAATCGGCCGGTGCCGCCATGATTCATGTGCATGCCAGAAATATCGCCGATGAGAGCCCATCCACCGACTATCGTCTTTTTGAGGAGATCTATGAAGGGTTGAAATCAAAAACCAATCTCATTATACAGATTTCAACGGGTGGTCGCGCCGGAATGGGCTATGAGGCCCGTTCCGAACGGCTGCGGCTCAGACCCGAAATGGCCAGCCTTACCACCGGGTCCGTCAATTTTCCCACATCCGTATATGAGAACAGTCCCCAACTGATAGAAGCCCTGGCAAGAGATATGGGGAAATACAAGATCAAGCCTGAAATGGAAATTTTTGATCTGGGGATGATCAACAATGCGGTCCTTTTGGCAGATAGAGGGCTGGCGAAGGCGCCGCTTCACTTTGATTTTGTCATGGGCCTCAAAGGGGCCATGACCGCCACCGTTGAAAACTTGGTGTTTCTGAAAAACACCATCCCCCAAGATGCCACCTGGACGGTGGCCGGTGTGGGGGCTGCCCAACTGACCATGGGGGCTCACGCCATTCTCATGGGCGGACACGTTCGCGTCGGTTTGGAAGACAACATCTATTACAGGCGGGGGGAGCCTGCGACCAATGAAAGACTTGTTGCGCGCATGGCAGGTCTTTGCCGCACATTCGGCCGGGAGGTGGCCTCGCCGGATGAAGCGAGAGAAATCCTGAGCCTTTAGCGGATCAGGCCAGGCCACCTGCAGCACATTTCTGACATCTTTCTCTATCCATTTCCATTATCCAAGACCTTTCTAGCCGTCTTTGCCGGCGAGTCGAATTTCTTTCTGTCCGTTCCCTGGACAATACTGTATAAAATGAAAGGTCTTTTACAATCTGAAGCATTTCCCCTTTTGCTGAAATGGAGAAAACCAAAATGGCTTACGAAACGGTAACATACGAAACCATGGAATCCGTAGGGGTGCTACGCCTGAACAGGCCCCAGCGGATGAATGCGGTCATCGAGGAAATGTATCAGGATCTTCAAGCGGTGTTTGAAGCATCGAAGCACGATGACGGGATTCGGGTATTGGTGCTCACCGGCAGCGTTCGAAAAGATCCGAAAGGAGACAAACAGGCCTTTTGTGCCGGGGCGGACCTCAAAAAGCACGGGGCATCCGACCGTACGCCGTGGCAAAAGCGGCGGTATATTCTTCTGGCCCATGAAACCACCAAAATGCTTTACGAATTTCCTAAGCCCGTCATTGTGGCGATCAACGGCCCCGCCAGGGGAGCAGGTGCTGAAATGGCCTTAAACGGCGATTTCATCTTTATGGCGGATACAGCCACCATCGCTTTTCCGGAAACAGGGTTGGGCTCCTGTGTGGGCGGTGGCGCAACTTATCATCTGGTTCAGTTAATAGGCATGATGCAAGCCCGGGAACTGGTCTATTCGGGCCGTGTAATTGACGGAAATGAGGCGGTTCGACTGGGTCTGGCCCTAAAATCCTTCCCCATAGATGACCTGATGCCGGAAACCCTGGCCTTTGCCAAAATGCTTGGGGAAAAGGCGCCGGTTTCCATGTCGCTTTCCAAGGCCCTCATTCGAAAGGCCCCGTTCAGGGACCTTGAAACCGTCCTTCTGGCGGAGTCCGAAGCCATTCTTGCCTGTATGCAGACGGAGGATTGGCAGGAGGGCATTTCCTCCTTTGTGGAGAAACGGAAACCCGAATACATTGGGAGATGATCTTAATGGAACTTGAGCAAGTGCTGAATGCCACCTCCGTGGCCGTGGTGGGGGCTTCCAAAAAAGAAACCAAACGGGGATATCAGGCCGTCAAAACCCTTTTGGATCAGGGGTATGAGGGCCGAATCTATCCAGTGAACCCCCATGAAAAAAGCATCCTCGGGCTTCCGTGCTACAAAAAAGTCTCCGAAATTCCGGATCCCGTGGAAATGGCGCTGATCACCACTCCTGCTGCCACCATCCCGGAAATTCTCAAAGACTGCGGCAGGAAGGGAGTGGCAGGCGCGGTGATCATCGCCGGGGGTTTCGGGGAAATGGGAGAAGCGGGCCGGGAGTTGGAAAATCAGATGGTGGCCATTGCAAAAGAAAGCCACATTCGACTAATCGGACCCAACACCTCCGGCATGATGAACCTGGTAACCAGCATGAACCTGGTGGGACTCAAAGATGTTCCAAAAGGGCAAATCGCTCTGATGTCCCAGAGCGGAAACATGGCCCTTTCTTTGATTACGGAGGCATCCATTAAAAGCCGCCAGGGGTTTTCCTACTATGTGGGTATCGGAAACGAGGCGGATCTTAAGTTTCACGAGTACCTGGCCTTTTTTCAGGAAGATCGCCATACCCGCTGTATCCTCATGTATGTGGAAGGGATGCGGGACGGTCGCCGTTTTCTGCAGCAGGCCTACCAGACCACCCGGAAGAAGCCGATCGTCATGCTCAAAAGCGGTCGTTCGGCCACGGGAAAGCTCTCCGCCGGTTCCCATACGGGAGCCCTGGCAGGTATGTCAGAGGTGGCCAGAACCGCCTTTCAACGGGCGGGAATCATCGTGATAGAAGACTCAGATGAGCTGTTTCCGGCCGCTGAAACCCTGGCGGGCCTGCCCCATATCAGGAATCAGTCTGTTGCGATTCTTGCGGACGGCGGGGGACACGCCACCATTGCCGCGGACAGGTTGACGGACCTGGGAGTGCACATTCCGCCGCTGGGGGGAAAATCCCGGGCCAAACTCAAATCGATACTGCCGGCGGGCGCTGCCACCCGAAATCCGGTGGATATTGCCGGAGGGGCCGACGAAAACCCATCCGTTTTCGCGGATTGCGCTGAGATCCTGCTCCACGACCCTCACGTGGGAGGTTTGCTGGTGGTGGGTCTTTTTGGGGGGTACAACATCCGATTTGCGGAGAGCCTCGCTTTTGTGGAGGAGGATGCGGCCCATCGCATGGGAAAACTGGTCAAAGATGTCCACAAACCCATCGTGGTTCACAGCCTTTATAATTATGCCAGACCGCACTCACTGGACCTGCTCAGGTATTACGGCATCAGCGTGTATGATTCCATTGAGGTGTCCTGCAAAAGCATTTCCGCCCTGGCGGAATACGGTAATTATCTGCGCAGTTACAAGGCAAAACAGAAATTTGTTTTCAGCAAAGGCCGAAAATCCAAGCCCCGGGGCCGGGAGATTTTCAAGCAGGCCCGGAAAGCCGGCCGCAAGGCCCTTTTTGAGCATGAGGCCAAGGAACTCATCAGCCTCCATGGTGGACAATCCTTTATAAACAGGCTGGTCCGCTCAAAACCGGAGGCGGTGGACGCGGCAGCGGAAATGGGCGGACCCGTGGCCATGAAAATCGTGTCTTCGGACATTTTGCACAAAACCGAAGCCGGCGGTGTGAAGCTCAATCTGAAGACCCATCAAGAGATTGAGACGGCCTTTGATGCGGTCATGGCAGGTGCCAAGGAATACAACCCAAACGCACATGTGGAAGGGGTTCTGATGGAACCCATGATGGGGAGTGGTCTCGAACTGATCATGGGCACCAAACTGGATGATGAGTTCGGCCCGGTAATCATGTTTGGCATCGGCGGTACCCTTGTGGAGGTGCTGAAAGATGTGGTGTTTCGGGTGCTCCCCATTTCGGAGCGTTCCGCCAGACGGATGATCGAGGAAATCCGGTCCGCGGAGCTTTTGCACGGGTTTCGCGGCAGGCCCCCCGTTGACCGAAAAGCCCTGAAAAGCCTGCTATTAACACTGTCTGAAATCGTGGGCTCCTACCGGGACATTCAGGAAATAGATCTCAACCCCGTAATCGCCTATGAAAGGGGCTTGAACGTGGCTGATGCCCGGATCTTGCTCAGGGAGGAAACGGATTTTGACTGGTGAGGATTTCCAATTTTGTTCCAACAGCAGGATGGTCGTCTCCTCGCTGCCAAGGGTTCCGGTCCCCTGATGCCTTCCTTCTAATAGAATGGGAAACAGCTTGGTGACGGGTGGGTGGTGGGGACGTTTATCCCGGAGCATTCTTTGGTTTTATGGTTCGCCGCGTTCTTGTTCATGTTTCAGTAGATACTCTTTTACATCCAGGCCGCTGCCAAACCCGCCGAGCCCGCCGGCGGCAACAACGCGGTGTCACGGAAAGATGAGGGGAAGGGGATTTCTGCCCATGGCTTGACCCACGGCCCGTGCCCCTTTGGGGTTTCCCACCATGGCCGCCACTTCTTGATAGGTTCGTGTTTCCCCAAAAGGGATTCTGGCGATGGCTTTCATGGCAGACCATTGAAAGGGGGTCACGGCAACATCCATCTCCAGATTTTCCCCAACGGCGCTTCCCCAAAAGGCCGCTTCAATGGCCGCCTGGAGGGGGGAATTCATGCCACGGCTTTCCAAAAGCCGGGCATCCGGATAGCGCTCTTTGAAGAAATCCTTTGCGGTTGGTTTCGAATTGAGGGCCATGCCGATCCGAAGGGCTCCCTTGTCCGTGGAAGCCATGTGGACATACAGACGGCCCAGTTTCACGGGCCAGTAGTAGATGTTGGGTAGAGGCGTCCCTGCCATGTTTCTCTCCTTTCAAGGATATCCTGAATGCATTTCAGATTTTCCATTTTGCGGAGGGTCCAGTCCGGTGCCAGAAGGTCCGATTTTCCAGGATCTCCGGTGAGGCGCTGAATGACCATATCGGGGTGAAGGCGCTCCAGAACGTCCACCACCAGACCGGCATACTCATCCCTTTTAAGAGGGCGGTATTCCCCTCTTTGATATTGTTCGGCCAACGGTGTGCCGCGAATCACGTACAGGGAATGAATCTTGACCCCTTGAACGGGCAGGTCGGCTAAAAACCGGGCTGTTTCAAGGATCATGGAACGGTTTTCACCGGGAAGCCCCAAAATGACATGGGCGCACACATTCAGGCCGAACTCACGGCTCAGTCGAACGGCCCGTTCAAAACAGGCCACAAAATGGCCCCGGTTAATGGCCGAAAGGGTTTGATCGTGGGCCGATTGCAGGCCGTATTCCATCCAGACCAGATGGTTTTTCCGGTATGCGCTGATCATTTTAATCATCTCTTTGTTGACGCAGTCGGGCCGGGTGCCGATGGAAAGGCCGACCATATCCGAATGGCCGAGGGCCTCGTCGTAGAGCTGTTTCAAATGGGGAACCGGGGCATAGGTATTTGAAAAAGACTGAAAATAGGCGATGAATTTCCGGGAGTTGTAGCGTTTGCGGATGAAACCTTTGGCCTTTTCGATTTGCTGGGAGATCGGTGTTCGGTTCTCCGTCAGCGCTCCCGTACCCGATCCCCGGCCGTCACAAAAGATACATCCTCCCGTTGAAACGGTGCCATCGCGATTGGGGCATCCGAGTCCCGCATCCAGTGAAATACGCTGCACCCGTTCGCCGAATTGTTCTCTTAAATAGGTGTTAAAGTCCCGGTAGCGTTTCAAGGGGCTCCTCTGTGTGGGCAAGTTTAATACATGATATGGGATCGGCGCGGAATTGAGCAAGTGCTTTTCCCCGCTGTTTTGGGTTTTTAAGGAAAAAAATAAAAGCGCGCCATTGAAATCATCAGCCCCGTAAAGACCCGTCGGTTTGAGTTTCCCCTGCTGGGCCGGGTGGCGGCGGGCGAACCCATTCAAGATGTGGATGTGGTGGAAGTGCCCCCTTCCATGACAAAGGGGCTTGTTATAGCGTCATTTTGGATGGTCATTCTTGGAATGGCGGTGTTGATTCCTTTTCATGGGCTTTACCACGAATGTTTGCCAAACCAGCCGCCAGATCAATGAGGTTTTCCATGTCTATTTGACGCGTTATGGTGATTTTCTGGGCCTGGGGTGAGCCGCTGCCATGCATGGCAACGCCCAATAGAGGTCCCATGGTGATGGCTTCAATGAGCCTGGCCACTCTGATTCGGTCTTCGGCTTGAAAAGGCTCCGCTCCCGTCAAATAATGCCGTATGTAGGGGCCGATCTCTTCATCTTCGAGATCTTTCTGCGAAGGACTGCAGGCAATTAAACCACCCGTAATATCGTGGGCCATTCGGAAAATGTCATATACGCTCTTGGTGATATTGAGCTTGCAAAGGTTGGCGAACAGATGATTAATGACATAGGTTCCGGATGAACTGAGGTGCCCTTCATTGGCCGCTGCCAGGCCGCAAGCATGGATTGTCTCCGTATGGGCAATCATCTCGGACAGTTTGTCGCGGACGTGGGGGGAGTCCAACACCCCATTCATGCGGGCCATCAGGGCCGAGGCTCCAATGACTAAGTCGAGATACCCGACCACGGCTCCCGAGTAACAGACCCGATGAAAAGAAGCAAAAAGCTCTACCGCCTGCCCCATCACCTGCCATTCTCGCAGGAGGAAAACCCGGTCCCAGGGGATGAAAACATTGTCGAATACCGCCAATGTTTCGTGTCCCGCGTAGGGATTTCCGTGGTCAATGGGGCCTCCGGTCATACGCGCCGCGTTGCCGGGCTGTCGGGAAAGAACATGAAACAAGCCTGGAGACTTGTTGGGAGTTGCAAAAGCGACTGCATAGTCGGCATCTTCCTTGCCCATGGCCCGCGTTGGCATGACCAGCAGTTCATCAAAAACCCCCGCACCAGATTGACAGATTTTGGCGCCCTTTACAATGATGCCCTCATTTGTTTCTTCAACGACTCGCAAATACACATCTGGATTGGGCTGCTGGTAGGGCCTCAAGCTTCGGTCACCTTTGGCGTCGGTAACCGTTCCTCCCACAACCAGATCCTCCTTCTGCACATCTCTTAAGTAGCGCTGGTAACGTTCATGATAGGGAGTCCCTTTTTCCTGATCCACTTGATGAGTTATGCACTCCATGCAGATAAGGGCGTCTGCACCGGTGCTCCGGTAGTTGGAAAGACCGGTCAGATTGCTGACTCGCCTGTCCATTTTGATGCGGGCGACCATGTCCTTAGAAGAACGTGGCATGTGGGTGTACCGGTTGATGGTTTTGCCGGTTATATGAGAAACTGCCGTAAACAATTCAGGTTCATCCGAGGCAAGACGGTAAGTCTCCGCAATATTCTTCAAAGTGGGAGACGTCAACGGATGTTCGGTGGGATCTTCGATAAGCCGTCCTTCATAATAGATTCGAGCGTGTTCTTCTCTTATGGACTGTCTGTATTCCTCTGGATTTCTCAAGGTCATCCGTTCGATCCTTTCAACCCTAAAGACCTTCTCTAATGTAAGGTTCGAAGGGCAGTTTGGATAGCAGTTCATTGCCATGGGGCGTAATCACCAGCGGTCGTTCAAGGCGCATGCCACCTATTCCGGGCACATTGGCGGTAACCGCTATAATCTGCATGTAATTGGGCTCCATCACGTAATCGGGTTCGGATACCTGGTCAATGGCTATGTCAGTCAGGGTTGGATACCATTCGTGACCGGCATGCCCGATGCCGTGACCAAACCCCCTAATAAAGTCTCCCCAGCCTTTGGACAGGACGTACTCACGTACTGCGGATGCCGCCTGGCCCAAGGTCCGGCCCGGTTGCATTTCCTCCAAAATTTTTTCACAGGTCTTTACGTAACCCTCAATGACTTTCAACTGCTCAGGCGTAGGTTTTCCCATCACTGCATTGTGGGAAACATCGCCCAACATCAGTCCATACATTCCATGCAGGTCTAAAAGAACAAATTCACCCCGCTGAACCAATTTGTCGGTGGCAGGGGTGCATGCCCCGGTCCAGGTGCGGTGCCCAGAGGCGATTTCCTGCCCACCGGTGAAAGTCCATGCAAACTCGCTTCCAACATCGCGCATGGCTTTTTCCGCCACCCCTGCAATCTGTTTTTCGGTCATGCCCACTCTTAGTACGCGCGCCACCTCTTCATGGGCGTAATCCACCATGGCCGTGGCCTGGCGCATGAGCTGTACCTCGGCATCCTCTTTTACCATGGCAAGCGCGTCTATGATATCATATGCGTTGACCAGTTTCGTCTCGGCCAATCCTGCCCTAAGGGTATTGTATTCTTGAAGGGTAATGTTCCCCTCGGGGAGGTAGACGGAAGAACCGTCTTCATAACCAATCTTCCCCTCATAAAGATTCAGCTCTTTCAGTCTGTTGACGACCGTTTCCATCAATGGTAGCCGTGCGTAACCAGTGACATTTTCCAGCCAGCCCTCATCTTTGAGGCGATTGACGTCCATGGAAGGACAGACCAGTTCCACATCACCTTTCCCCTCGGCGGGAATAATGACCGCGCTACGCCAGGGACAAAAAGCACCACAAGCATGGGTAACCGTTTTAAGACGTGAGCCCACCAATGCAGTGAGGCCTTTGTGGGAAACCGCTTTCTGCATTTTTGCCAATCTCTTCATGAAATCTATGTGTATCGTATACATCGCTTCTCCTCAATCATTGTCCTGTTCTCTCGAACGGAGCTCTTTTTTCATCACTTTTCCAGAGGCGGTCCTCGGCAAATCGTCGACAAATACAACGAACTTGGGTTTTTTGAATCCTGCCAAGTGTTTGTTGCAATGGGCGATAATCTTGTCAGCGGTCAAAGAGTGACCGGGCTTCGCTACTACGAATGCTTTGGAGGCTTCACCCCATAAAGGATCGGAAACCCCAATGACCGCACAGTCTTCCACATCCTCTATGAATCGAATAACGTCCTCAATTTCGCGGGGATAGATGTTTTCCCCCCCGCTTATGATCATGTCTTTCTTTCGATCCACGATGTAGAAAAAATTCTCTTCATCCCGCTTCGCCAGATCTCCGGCCGTAAACCATTCCCCTTTCAGTACTGCGGCGGTTCTTTCAGGATCTTTGTAATACTCGTCGAAACGGCCACCACATTTTGACCACAGTTCACCCACCTCGCCCGGGCCCAGAGGGTTGCCCCGGGAATCCCGGATTTCTATCGCGGCACCGAAACACGCTTGACCGCAGGATCGGGTTTTTCTATCTTGATCGCGAGGGTGCATAACCGTCAAATAGCCGCTCTCGCTAGAGGCGTAGAATTCATAAAGAACGGGGCCGAACATCTCCATGACTTTGTTCTTGACCAGTGTCGGTAACGGTGCCGCGCCGGTAACCAGCATGCGAAAAGTGGAGGTATCCGTGCCTGCCAATACAGGATTGGCCAGGATCATGTCCAACATGGTAGGCACCATGAAGCTCGCGGTGATACCTTCCTTGGGGATGGTCTCAAGTACCTTGACCGGGTCAAATTCTCTTATGACAAACACGGAACCACCCAGCTGAAGGACCATTAGGACGAAAAAGGTCACACCGTGAAAAAAAGGGGATATGGCCATAAAATAGTCATCGTGGACAAAGCCAAATTCCATCATTGGATACCAACTGCATAGGGCGGTTCGCCCGTGGGAACGGATTAAACCTTTGGGGTTCCCGGTGGTACCGGAAGTATAAAGCATCCAGTAGGGGTCCTGCCAATCAACCTTTATATCCGGTTCGTTTCCGGGATATCTGTCGATGAGTTCACGGTACGCGTGCCAGCTGCCTTCTTGAGGGTGGCCGATAATAATGACGCTGTTTTCGGCCAGCCCGTGGAATTGGTACCTCTCATCGGCAAAGGCTTTTTGGAACTCTTGGTCCAGAAAAAGAAAAGTCGCGTCCGAATGGTTGCAGAGGACCGCCAGTTCACTCATACGAAGCCAAAAGTTGAGGGTTACCAGGACCACTCCTATCTTTGCCGTGGCATAAAAGATTTCCAGATACTCAATACTGTTACGGGCATAGACAGCTACCTTGTCACCTTTCCTGATCCCAAGATCCAACATGGCATTGGCCAAACAATTTACCCTCTCGTTGAACTGAGCGTAGGTGAAGCGCCTCTCCACATCGGCCACAGCCAACTTTCGAGGAAATTTTTTTGTGTTTTCATAGAGCAACTCACCCAAGGTCATCATTTTCTGGTTTTCCTCTCTTTATGGTGAACGGGTATCTTCTCCTCACATCCCCAAGTAGGCCTTTTTCAGGTGGGGATCTGCAAGGAGTTCTCGGCTCCGTCCCTCCATAACCACCTTGCCGTGCTCGATCACGTATCCGCGCTTGGCAAATGTCAGGGATTTCTTGACATCCTGTTCCACAAGTAAGAGGGTGGCTCCCTCCCGGTTAATTCCTTCAAGGGCGTCAAAGATGGTTTTCACCAAGATCGGGGCGATTCCCCATGAGGGCTCATCGAGCATCAGAAGCTTCGGGCTCAACATTAGTGCCCTTCCGATGGCCAGCATTTGTTGCTCCCCTCCGCTAAATGATCGGGCCAGTTGAAGGCTGCGTTTTTTTAGGATCGGGAATAGCCCATAGACCCTCTCCAGGTTCTCTTGAGTTTGTTTGACATTCCTGATCAGGTATGCACCGAGCAGCAGGTTATCCTTCACGGTCATGTGTGGAAAAAGCCGTCTTCCCTCCATAACCTGGGCGATCCCGAGTGCGGCGATTTCATGGGGTTCGAGACTGGTGATATCCTGTTCTTGGAATAGTATTTGGCCGCTGCTGGGACGCAAAAGGCCGCTGAGGGCCTTTAAAAGAGTGCTTTTGCCGGTGCCGTTACCGCCCACGATGCTTACGGTTTCGCCCTCTTCAACCGTGATTGAGAGATCACGCAGAATATGTATATCCCCGTAACTCACGTTAATACGATCAACCTTCAACAGAGCCATTTCGTTTTTCGCCCTCCCTTTGCGCATTGGTGCGACCAAATCAACGGCTCTACTACCCGTTTTGCGGATCGTGTACAGGCTCACGATACTCCTCACCAAGGTAAGCCCTTATAACATTGGGATCATTGGCAATGGACCTGGGTTTTCCTTCGGCGATCTTGCACCCGTTATGGATGACCACGATACGTTCGGATACCTTCATAATCGCCTGCATGATATGCTCGATCACCATGATGGCGATGCCCTGGCCGCGCAGCTTCTGTACCGTACTCACCATCTCATCGGTTTCCACCAGGGTGAGTCCCGCCATAACTTCATCCAGTAACAGCAGTTTGGGGCCTGTGGCCAAGGCCTTGGCCACTTCCAGTCGTTTGCGATCCGCGATGGTAAGGTTTTTGGCCAGTTGATGACTCAGGTGTTCCAGCTGAAGAAAATCCAGTATCTCTTTGACTTCATGGCTGACCTTCTTTCTATCAGGAGATTTCAGGAAGGCTCCCACCATGACATTTTCGAACACGGTCATATCACCGAATGGCCGAACGATTTGGAACGTACGGCACAAACCGAGTCTGCATATCACATGCGGCTTTTTTCGGTTGATCCGAACGCCGTTATAAAGAACTTCCCCGTCGGATATGGTCGTGAATCCGCTGGCCAAATTGAAAAGGGTGGTCTTGCCGGCACCATTGGGACCAATGATGCCGATCACTTCCCCCTCATTAACATTGAATGAGACATCATCTATGGCCCTTAGCCCACCATAATCTTTGGTAACGTTCTTAAACTCCAATAGACTCATTCGCCGGCATTCCTTCGATCTGATAGATACTCTTTTAGGGCGGTGTAAAACCCTTGTGGTTTATAACGAATCACTACCATGAGGATGATTCCGTACAACATTAGATTGGCACCGGCCAGCCTGGATCCCATAATATGGCGAGCGACTTCCTCGGAAGCAACCAGCAGGATCGCGCCCAAAATTGGTCCCATGATGGTCCCTCGGCCTCCGATAATACACATGATCGCTAATTGTACCGAAAGATTGACTCCCATGATTTTTTCAGGATTTATGTAAAGGACGAACTGTGCATAGAAGGTCCCTCCCAAACTTGTGAATACCGCACTCAGTATGTTTGCAATCAGCTTGTATTTGGTGATATCAACGCCGAGGGATTGCGCTGCCTCCTGGTCATTCTTGATGGCGGTGAGATAGTAACCCGCCCTTGAGTGCATCAGCCTAAAGGTGGTGATTATCACCAGGGCACACATGCTCAAAATGACGATATAGTAGAAGAGTTTTCCCGTGTCCTGGAAATAGAGTGGAGCGTCTTTTAACAGGGTAACTTCGATACCCCTCGGGCCACCGGTTAATTCATGGGTGTTCTCGGAGACAATCTTGAGGACCATGGCGGCCGCCAGAGTGGCAAGCGCAAAATAGGCGCCTCGCAAGCGGAATGTGGGCAGACCGATTAGAACTGCTGCTATTGCAGACAAAAATGCTCCCGCCCACATGCCTATCCAGGGGCTAACACCGTAGTCCACGAAAAGGATGGTTGATGTAAAAGCCCCAATTCCGGTAAAGGCGGAATGTCCCAGAGAGAGCTGCCCACCCAAGCCACCGATGATGTTCCAGGAAAGGGCCAGGTAGGCATAAAGCAACGTCATAATGATGATACTCATGTAGAAGGGATTGCGCACAATCACAGGTAGTATGACCAAAAGTACCGTGATACCCAAACCGATGAGCCATTTTTTCGCCAGTTTTATGGGTTTTTCGTTGGGAAGTTGTGCCTGCTCAAGTTCCATATGCGTTTACTCGCTCTCCAATCCAAATAAGCCTGTGGGCTTAAAATAGAGAATGATCAAAAACAAAACAAAAATGATCGCCTCCACGAAAGTGGCCGGCACGAACTGAGACCCAAGAGACTCAATCAGTCCAATGATCAGTCCCCCCACAAAGGCCCCACCGATGGAGCCCATTCCGCCCAGAACAACAATGACAAATGCACGCAAACCAAACACGTCCCCCACCGCAGGGTAGACATAGTATTGAGGCACTAAAAGGGCGCCTGCGATGGCCAGGACCGCCATTCCCAACCCAAAAGAAATGCAGTAGATTCGTAAACTGTTGATGCCCAATACACTGGCAGCCCCACGGTCTTGACCCGTGGCGCGAATTGCGCTCCCCACCCTGGTTTTTTTCAGAAAAAGGATGACCGCCAATGCGCTTAAACCGGAAACAAAAAAGCCCGCAATCTGAGTATAGGTCAAAAATATGTCACCAACGAGCCATACCTTGTCGACCCATTCGTGCTTGATCACCTGGTAGTCGGGTCCCTCAATCATGAGAAAAAGGTTGTCGAAAAAAATCCAAAGCCCGGTGGTGAAAATGAGGACGCCAATCGGTTCCCGGGCAGTCTCTTTCTCGTAGATGGACTGAATGAGCAGCTTCTGAACCAAATAACCGATGATGAACATCACCGGCGCCGCCACAAAGATTGCGCACAAGGGGTGGATCCCCGTGTATTTTACGGTCCACAGGGTCAGGAACATGGAAATCATCAACATTGAACCATGTGCGAAATTGATGATTTTCATAACGCCAAACAAAAGGCTAAGGCTCAAGGCGATTAGCCCGTACACCGCCCCGATGGAAAGACCGTTTAGAATGCACTGAAGATAGATGATCATGGAATCCCATTAACGCTTGCAGGCAAGGATCTTCTAAGACCTGAGATCGAGAGAGGCCTGTTGATGTACGATCTCGGCGGTGGGGAAAGCAGCATGAAGCCGCTCTTCCCCATGGCATTTCCGTTTCCTATTTACGCTCACTCCATTCTGGAACCGGCCAAATCGGTTTGAAGTCCTTGACCGCCACATTTCCGGGCCACACCGTGTAGTAGGTGCCATCGTAAATCTGCTGCATTACGAAACGTTTGTGTGGATTCTGTCCTTTGGCATCGATGACGATATCAAAGCCCAAGAGCTTGGTAATATCGGTGTTCCTGATGTCCGTTTTGGCCAGAGCATTCCGAATTGCCTCTGGATCGGCTTTACCAGCCCTCTCCAGGGCGTCTTTAAGGACCCAAACGGCACCATAGGCACAGACAGTGAATTCCGTGGGATCGTATTCGTACTGGGCCTTAAATTCATTCCAGAACTTCTTCGCAAAAGGGGTGGTGATACAAGAACGGTATCCGGCCCACCCATTGGTTGTATAAATGTAGTTGGATGCTTTTTCCCCGACGGAAGGAACGAAGGTGCGGTCGGCTTGCCCCGCGGCGCTGCCGATGATAGCCATTGCGTTCACCTGCATCTGGGCAAGAAGTTTGTGCAACTGAATAGCATCGGCCGTGTAGGCAGTGACCGAGATGAGGTCCGGCTTTTTGGCCTTAAGTTTGACGACCACCGGTTTCAAGTTCGGAGAATTGGGTGGATATGGCTCGTACAAAACAATCTCAGCCCCCATTTCTTTTGCAAATCGCTCACGAAGCGTTTTGGCCAAATCCTGTCCCCAGTCGGTATTTTCGGTTAGAATGGCGACTGTCTTCGGTTTTTTGCCTGTCTTCTCACTGATCCATTTAACAAAATCGACGACACTATCGGCATTCCCCGAAGAGGGAATCTGAACGGGCCGAAAAACATATTTGAATCCGCGCTCCGTTATGTCGGCCTTTGCAGATAGATCAACCACCCAGGGGACCTTGTACTTTTCCGCAACCGCGGTACTCGGGTAGGTAACGGAGCTCTGATAGGCTCCGATGATTACCGGCACCTTGTTTACGGTTATGAGCCGTTCAGCTTCAGTCATACCCACTTTTGGGTCGCCTTGCGTATCCACTTCTATCAATTCCAGCTTGGCGCCACCCATTGACTGTATACCGCCTCCTTCGTTGATGTGTTTGATGGCCAGCTTAGTGCCCTTCGTCATATCCTGGCCGATGGGCGCAGCGGCAGTGCCGGACTGTGGGCTCAAATAGCCCACTTTGATAGTCCCGGAGGCGAGTGCCTGTGGAACAATTAACAAGACGGAAACGAAGAAACATGCGATCGTCACAATAAAAGCAGAATTTAACTTTTTCATCGGAAACCTCCATTTTTTTGTTGATATTAACCGTCGGCTTTCCCCTACCTTAGATGGGAAACACCCATCTTTTCTTTTTCACTTTTGATGTTTCTTCCGAACCCGAGTCGCATCACCGGCAATTTTGAGCTTTAATTCGGTTAGATATCCAACTCGCGAGAAGAATTGTAGCCAAGCATTTCTGAGATTCTGTTGGCATAATCGATGATTAAATCTTTTTTCTGGATCAAGTCTTTTTGGAGAAATCGATCCACCGGTGCCCCGATACTCAATCCTGCGGCAATCCGATTCCTGCTGTCAAAAATAGGAGCGGCTATGGCCATTGCGCCTGGGTTATACTCCTGATTCGAATAGGCAAATCCGTTTTTTCGGATCTCTTTCAAACTCTCTCTCAGCTCATCCGGATCTGTTGACGTGTATTCCGTAAATCTCTCGAACCCTCTCGAAATGATGGCCTCTTGTTGTTCCACTGGTAAATAGGCCATCAAAATTTTCCCAATCGCTGCAACATACAATGGAAAAGTGTCACCTCGGTTAACGATAAGTTGGATAGATTGCCGCGCTTCTACTCTTTCCAGACAGACAGCCTTGAAATCTCTGATTCCGATCAAGAAGACGGTCTCCTCCACTTCATTGTTTAGCTTTTCCATGATCGGTCTGGCCAGAAGACCGATATCGTTGTGCTTATACGCGATCGCACCAAGGGAGAGCATCAGCGGGCCTAAGCTGTACTTGTTCGTGTGGGCATCGTAATCTAACGCCAGTTCTTTCGTTAAGTTGTGAAGATACCTGTAGAGGGAACTGGAGGGGATACCTGTTATTTGGCTGATTTGCTGAACGTCTAACTTCGGATTTTGCACTTTTCTAAAGGCGGACAAAATCTGAAAACATCTTTGGAGAGATTTGATTTCCTTTGCAGCCATTTGCTTTTCAGTATCTTTTATCAAAATGTAAGAATCAATTCTCACATAGTGAGAACTGATTAAAAACATAATGGAAATAGTTTTATTTGTCAAGAAAAAAATGCATCTTCAATGTCAAGGCCATAATAATGGGGAACAGGCCTTTTCCCTTCGGTGTAAGACCATAGGAATACCTGCGGGGGCCCTCCTCTTTTGCCTGTTTCTCTACCAGTTGGGGTGATATGGACCTCAACGCGCACATGAGAAACACTGCATACCCGGGCGATGTTCCTATCTGAAAACGGTATGAAATTGCGCAAGTGCTTTTCCCTGCCGTTCCGATTTTCATTGACTTGCAGTAAAACTTACAGTAATTTTACGACGTGGCAAAAAGCAGCAGTATTTGAGAAAGGAGCGGCCGTCCATGAAACTAACGAATCGTCAAAAAGAGGTTTTAAGCTATATTTCCGAATACATGGATGAATGGGGGGCGTCCCCTTCCTTTGATGAGATTTGCTCCCATTTCGGATTTTCATCCTATAATACCGTCTCCGGCTATCTCAATGTTCTGGAGCAGAAGGGGTATATCCGCCGGCCCAGGGAAAAAAATAAAAAACGGGCCATTGAAATTATCAGTCCCGTAGAGACCCGTCGGTTTGAGTTTCCCCTGCTGGGCCGGGTGGCGGCAGGCGAACCCATTGAAGCCATTCAAGATGTGGATGTGGTGGAAGTGCCCCCTTCCATGGCAAAGGAGGGCGATTGCTTTGTCCTTCAGGTTAAAGGGGTTTCCATGGAGGAGGACGGCATTCTGGACGGGGATTTTGTGGTGGTCAGAAAACAGGCCACGGCCAAAAACGGCGAGATTGTGGTAGCCCTGCTGGACAACAGCGCCACGGTGAAGCGGTATTACCGGCGAAAAGGGCATGTGGAACTCCGGCCCTCCCATGGGGGGATGTCGCCCATTCGTGTTCAGGATGAAAACTTTCGAATTGAGGGGAAGGTGGTGGGGGTCATGAGGTATTATCCATGAGAAGCGGTTTTCATCATCGCAGTATCATCCATCTCCATGTGGCGGCCCTTCCCATTGCCGTGGCCCGGATTTCCCAGGCCTCGCTTCGAAACCGGCCCGTGGTGGTGGCATTGTTTCAATCCGATCGGCCCATGGTGCTCTCCGTTTCCGGTGAAGCGCGACGGGAAGGAATTTTTAAGGGGATGCCTCTGGCAAAGGCCATGAGGAGATGTGCCGGACTGAAAGTCCTGCCGCCGGATCCCCCGGCCCTGGAGAAGGCTTGTCACCATCTGGCCCGGATGGCGGCCCGATACACGCCGGTCTGGGAACCTGCGCGGCCGGGCCATCTTTACCTGGATTTCACCGGTGCAGAGCGGCTATGGGGCCCTACCGTGGATGCGGGCCGGCGGTTTCAGAAGGAAATTCGAGACCAGTTGGGCCTTAAGGGAACCCTCGGGATTGCCGGCAACAAACTGGTTTCCAATGTGGCGTCCCGGGCGCGTCCCTCCAAAATGGATAAAACGGAAGTGTTCAATGTGGCCCGTGGCCGGGAAGCTGCTTTTATGGCCCCCTTGAAAGTGAACGTGATCCCCGGCATCGGGCGTGTCCGCCAAAAAATCCTATTGGAAGAACTCGATATAACCCGTGTGGGGCAACTGGCGGCCCTGGATGTGGGCCGGTTGAAATTGATTTTCGGCCATAAGGCCCTCCTGATGCATCAGTGGTCCCTGGGGATTGATCAACGGCCGGTATACGCACAGGCCAAAAAACCGGTGGTGAGTGAGTCGGCCGAGCTGGCCGAAGGGGAAAATGACGATGAAAGGCTTTTGAAAACCTTCTGGCGTCTGGTGGAGGCGTGTTTTTACCGAATGCGGAAGCACCACTGGTTTCCTTTGAAAGCCGGTTTCCTGATTCGTTATGAGGATCAGGTGACCGCCACCCGCTCCCTCAGGATGTCACCGCCCCTGAATGGTCATGTGGGTGGTTATGCGGATGGCCATGCGCAGGGCCAAGGATTGCACCTCTTTAACCGAACACTTCTCGCACCCCTTCAGAAGCTCTTCTTTGATGGTTGCAAAAGACGGGTGCGGGTCTGTTTTTTGAAGGTCTGGTTTCAGGAATTCCGTTCCCTTAACCGCCAGATGTCTCTCTTTGAGCGGCCATCTCCACAAGAAGAAAGAACCCGCCGGCTGGTCCATGCCATGGATCATATTCGGGACCGGTATGGCATTGATGCCATTCGGTGCGGACGAGCGGCGTAAATTAAAATGTTTGTCCATTTAAACGTTCATTCGGATTATTCAAAGGGGTGGGGCGTTGCTTCCATAGAAGATCTCTGCCGCCGGGCCAAAGACCTCCAGATGGACCGGTTGGCCCTGACCGATACCAACGGTGTTTACGGGCTTGTCTTTTTTGTGCAATTGGCAAAAGAGATGGGTTTAACGCCCATTGTGGGAAGCGAACTGTTGTGTAACGGGCGGCGCGCCGTGCTGCTGGTCAAAAGTGCCCGCGGATACGCGAATCTCTGCCACATCATTTCCGCAAGTCATTGTCATGCCGACGTTGATTTGGTCCGCGCCATCAGCAGAAGACGGCGCGGACTGATTATTTTTTCCGACGATTTTCCCCTCTTAAAGGCCCTTAAACGGGCGTCAATGGAAGATCTGTTTGTGGAGATGTCACCCGGATACCACATGGCCCAATGCCATGCCTTTTCCCGGGAATCGGGTATCCCCCCTCTTGCCACCAATCGGGTGTACATGGCGGAACAGCATCAGTTTCGGCTTCACCGGATCTTAAGGGCCATGTCACGGAATACCAAGCTGTCGAGGTTATCAATGGGGGACCTGTGCCGGGATTACAGCTTTTTAAATGCTCCCCGCCAAATGATGGATCAGTACCCCCATGCGCCGGAGGCTGTTGCAAATACCTTGAAGGTGGCTGAGAAGACGCAGGTTGATTGGGATTTTGACCGGGTGGTTTTTCCGCGTTTTCAAGGGATGGGGGCCGAAGACGCGTTTCAGCTGTTGTACCAAAAGACGCTGGAGGGATGCCGCAGGCGGTACGGAAAAATTGACCATGATGTGAGGGCCCGGGTGGACCATGAAATGGGAATCATTCGGCAAAAGAATTTCGCCCATTATTTTCTGGTGGTGGCCGACATTGCCCGACGGGTCCGGCGTTCCTGCGGCCGGGGCAGCGCCGCCGCCTCCATCGTCTCCTATGCCCTGGGGATCACCCACGTGGATCCCATTTCCCATGGCCTTTTTTTTGAACGGTTTTTAAATCCCGGCCGAATGGATCCGCCGGACATTGATATGGATTTTGCCTGGGATGAGCGGGATAGTGTCATCGACGACATCTTTGCCCGATACGGCCATGGACATGCGGCCATGGTGGCCAACCACAACGGATTTGGGGCCCGGTCCGCCATTCGGGAAGTGGCAAAGGTCTTTGGGTTAACGGACCGGGAGATCGGGCGGGTCACGGAAAAAATCGGTTACAGGTGGCGGCTTGAAGAGATGGGGGAGGCGTTGCGCCGGCACCCCAAGATGCGCGGTATTTCCTTTGAAAAGCCGTGGGATGAGATCCTGGATGCCGCGTACCGCCTGCAAGGGCATTTTAACCACCTTTCCATGCATTGTGGCGGTGTCGTGATCACACCGGGTGAGATCCGCCGGTACTGTCCGGTGGAGATTTCCAGGGACGGCCGGCAGGTGCTTCAGTGGGAGAAGGATTCGGTGGAGGACGCAGGGCTCGTCAAGATCGATATTCTGGGGAATCGAAGCCTGGCCGTCATCCGGGATGCCCTTTCCATGGTGAATGAAAATTACGGCCGCCATCTGGAATATACGGAGCTGAACCCTTTAACGGATCCCGAAACCGCAAGGGTTTTCCATAAGGGGGATACCTTTGGCGTGTTTTATTTCGAGAGCCCGGCCACACGACAGGTGCTCACCAAGGTTTCAGCCGGTCTGGCCTTTGAGGAATATCTGGCCATGGATCACTTCTCCTTAAATGTGGTGGTGACTTCCATTATCCGCCCGGCGTCCAACCGAAGCATCCATGAGTGGTTGAGCCGCCTTAAAGGGGCCCCATGGAAACCGCCGCATCCGCTTTTGGCACCGGTTTTAAACGAAACCCTGGGTGTTATGGTCTTTCAGGAACAACTGAGCCTGGCGGCCATTCATCTGGCCGGTTTTGACCCTTCGGAAGCGGATGTGCTGCGAAAGACGGTCAGCAAAAAGCATAAGCAAAAAAAATTGCGGGATTTTCATGCGCGTTTTGTTCAGGGGGCCAGGGGCCTGGGGGTTCAGGAAACGGTCATTGACCAGGTGTGGCAGATGATGATGGGATTTGACGGGTACAGTTTCTGTAAACCCCATTCCGCCAGTTACACACTGGTGGCCTATAAATCCGCCTGGCTCAGGGCCCACTATCCGGCCGAGTTTATGGCGGCCGTCATATCCAACGGGGGCGGATATTACGGCACGTTGAGTTATATATCAGAGGCCCGGCGCATGGGGCTTTCAGTCCTGCCACCCCACATCAATTTGAGCCGGATCAAATATTCGGGAAAAAAACGGCAGGTTCGCATGGGGTTCATGCAGTTGAAAGATCTTTCCCGTGAAGCCCGGGAAGCCATTGTTCTCGAACGGTCAAGGCATGGCCCCTTTAAATCCCTGGAAGATTTTCTGGTGCGTACGGGCTCCCGTGTCCATCTTCAGGATGTTCGCATTCTGGTGAAGGGGGGGTGTTTCGATGCCATTGCCCACGGGGTTTCCCGGTCCCATATGGTATGGCAGGCACTGGCCTTTTATGCCCGGAAAAAGGAAAAAAAGGCGCCGGGTCTCTTTGATGCCGTGGCCCCCGCAAAGCCTGCGCTTCCCGCCCGTGGCAATCACGGATCCCAATCGAAACATAGGGTGTGGAAGCATGAAGCGGAAGTTTTTGGATTTGTGCTATCCGTCCATCCCCTTTCCCTGTATAAAACCCAATTGAAACATCTGAAATATGTGGGGGCCGCCGATCTTGCAGCTAAAGTCGGGAAGCATGTAACCGTTGTGGGATGGCCCGTGACCGGAAAAACCGTCCGTTCCATCAAAGGGGAACCGATGAAGTTCATGACCTTCGAGGATATGACCGGAACCTATGAGGCCGTCTTTTTCCCGGACATTTATGACCGCATCTGCCACCTGTTGAACTTAAAACGCCCCTATGTGCTGGTGGGAAAGGTGGAGGAGAGTTTCAGCGCCATCAGCCTGACGGTGAAGCAGATGCGGGTTTTAACCGCCGGCGCTCCGTTGATTTTTTAATTCCGGACATTTACGTAAACCGCATCAATGCCCCACCAGGGACCGGTGGCCTCTCCATCCGGATCATCCAGTGCAAAATAGAAGGTGTAACCGCCAACCGGCAACGTGGTGTTCAGGATTTCAAAGGTCGGCAGGTGAAACAGGGGCATCTGGACACAGGGATGAATCCGTGGCGACCAACCAACGGGGTACACATAGCTGTACCAGTCGGCCGGAGGTTCAAATGGGGTGTTGACGGCAACCCACCAGTCGGCATTAACCCCTTGTTTCAGAAAAGGATCCAATTCCAGGGTGATGGAAACGGGATCAGCCGGGGAAACGGTGATGGGGGCATCGGAGCCATTGGCTTTTATGTCCGCAATCGCCGAAACAAGGGGGGTCAACAAAAATGCATGTATTTCACCGTTAATCCGGCCGGTCCCACAGATCTGCCCCATATCCGAAATATCTCTGGCCTCCCGCAATTCCCAGCCGGAATCGGATGGAAGGGTATGGTTTAAATCGATTCTTTGATCGTCCATCCATAGATACGCTTTTCCCTCGAGCCCAATCATGGTCCCCTGGGCTCCCACCACGTGCCCATGCCGGTTCACGGCAAAGGCAAGGCTTTCGCCATCTCCCGGAAGCAATCTCATGCCGGTCTTGTCATCCCAAATAAACGCCTTGTATTCACGATTATCGGTCTTCAGGTAACCCGCTACCTGTCCACCATCATTGATATCCCTGGCATAATACTGCCACGGTGCTTCATTGAGTGTGCCGAGATCCACCATGCCACCGGGTTCGCTCCACAGGAATGCGCGGCTAGGATTTCCGGAATGACCAACCACTTCTCCAAGACCGTTGATGGCAAAAGCATAACCGGGATCCTCCAGACTGCCGATTTCCGTGAGGGTGCCGGCCTGTGAATCCCACAAAATGGCCTTGGTGCCGTCAATATCATTGAACTTTCGCGCATATCCGACGGCTTTTCCGGAATTGGAAATTCCGTTTGCCGTGGCAAACAAAAAATCTCCCTTATTCAAAAAAGAGAGACCGCCTGCGGCATCCCATATGAAGGCATCATCCGTATGCTTATGGATATTGCCCACAACTTCACCCGCATCATTTATGCCCAGGGCCTCTCCCCATCCGATTTCAACAATACCGGATACCGGGTCCCAGTAGAAGGCGGTCATGTTTCCGTCGGTGGTGTCGGACTTGCCTGCAACCGCCCCCTGTTCGTTGACCCCGTATGCAATGCTGGTGTTACCCCCGAGGGTCCCCAAATCAAGAATGGCGTATTTGGGAAGGGGTGCCGCTTCACAAATGATGTGAAGTAGAATGATGGGAAGTGAAAATATGAATATACGGAGTCTTTTTACCAGAACACATCCCATGCCGAAATCCCCATTGTTTTTAGGAAGATACCAAAAAAGCAGACCCATGGCCGTCGTCCAAACACATTTTCTCTAAATCCTCTCCCAGAAGATCAAAGAGCTGAAAATCGAATCCACACATTCTGGATGCAACAACATTTCTGTCCCCAGGGGCGGCATTTTCACACCATCGATCCAACGCCAGACGGCTTTCAAAACCCTGGGATGCCAGATAGGCCGACAGATCCGCCAGGCGTTGTTGGCGTGATTCGATGGATGAAAGATAGAATTTATGAAATAGTCCGGATTCTTTTAAGCGTGAAAAAAGATGGGGGAGAATGGCCGGCACGCTCTTTTCAACAATCGCTCTGGTTTTCAGCCACGAAATAACGCCACACCGCGTGCCGGCCACGTGACTGAACTGCTCCGTAAGAGGGGTGTGGCGCTGTTTCAGTATGGGTTGCGATCGTCCCCGCACGTGGACGAGGACTTCCCTCGGATTGACGAGGAGATCCCCCACAAGTCCATATTCACAATTCTCCGCGTAGTTCCCGGCGCACACGATGGCCAGTTCGTTAACTCGCGCAAGGGACAACCAGAATAATCGGCTCTCGTAGAGACAGGTTTTTTCAAGGAGATCCATAAGTTCCCCCAGAACGGTTTCATCCAAACGGCTGACTGAAGCCATACGCTCCAGAAGCTGGTTAAAGCCGTAAACATCATCCTGATATTCAAATTCCGTCTTGGTTGCAACGCTGTAATGCATTGTTTTGCTGTCCGTCCGTTTTTTAAGAGATGTGTTCCGGCACCTGCCGGCCGTTTCGCCGCAATTTTTCCATTTGGTGATTTGGTGAACCATGTGTCGGTATTGATATATGTCAATATCGATATATAATGCAACAAAAAATTCCCTAAAACGCACCGTCTAACCCGGTCGCGAATCCCTTCTTGGGTCTTTTGAAGCAGCCAGTGGTTCCAGTTTGACCGCGCAAACCTTGTAGTCAGGCGTTTTGGACACCGGATCCAGAAAAGTCCCCAACAGCCAGTTCGGATTGGCTTCCTCAAAATGGAAGTCCATGAAGATGGACCCCTGGGGCACGATATCACCGATGCTCACGGGCGTGACCACCCGCCCTCTGCGGGAGGTCACCTGAATCGACGCACCGTCCGATACCCCCATTTCTTCCGCGTCCCTGTAATGGATTTGTGCCATGGGACCCGGAAACTCACGATCAAGGGATTCACACCGGCCTGTCATGGTCCTGGTATGGTAGTGTGCGTAGCGCCTGCCGGTGGTCAGAATAAAGGGATAATCCGAATCCGGAAGTTCCTCGGAAGGGCGATAGTCAATGGCGTGGAACAGGCCTTTGCCCCTGGCAAAAGCGCCCTTGTGAAGAAAAGGAGTCCCGGGATGGTCCGGTGAGGGACATGGCCACTGAATGTCGGTTTTCTCGATCCGATCATAGGTAATCCCTGAAAAGCTGGGGGTCAGGCTGGTCATTTCCTCAAATACGGCCTTCGCCGATGGATAGTCCATGCCCGAAAGGCCAAGCCTGCGACCGATTTCCGAAAGGATTTGCCAGTTGGGTCTGGCCTGGCCGGGAGGTTCCAGGGCTTTCCGGATTCTTTGCACCTTCCGTTCCGTGTTGGTATAGGTTCCTTCCACTTCCGCCCACGCGGCTCCCGGCAACACCACATGGGCCAACTGAGCCGTTTGGGTCAGAAAGATGTCCTGAACCACGAGAAATTGCGCGGAGTTGAGCGCCTTTCTCACATGGTGAATATTGGGATCGCTTTCCACTGAATTTTCGCCGAAAATATACATGCCTTTGATGGAGCCATCGATCAGGCCATCCATCATTTCAGGGATCATTTTGCCGATTTCCGATGAGAGCTTGGCCCCCCAGGCCTTTTGAAACTTTTCCCGGTTGGTGAGATCCGTCACCACCTGGTATCCCGGATACACGTTGGGCAATGCCCCCATGTCACAGGCTCCCTGGACATTGTTCTGCCCTCTTAAGGGATTGACGCCGCTGGACCGTTTACCGATGTGCCCTGTCAGCAATGCCAGATTGGCCAGGGATTTCACATTGTCCACACCATGGGAATGCTCTGTAATCCCAAGGGTATACAAAATGGTGGAGACCGGGGAAGTGGCATAGAGCCATGCCACCTCTTTTATGATCTCCACCGGCACGCCACAGATCTCAAAGGCCTTTTCAACGGGATATCGTAGAACAGCCTTTCTGCACGCCTCAAAGTTTTCCGTCCGTTCGTCAATAAATGCTTGATTATGCCAGCCGTTCCTGATGATCTCATTCATCAGGCCGTTTAAGAATACCACATCGGTTCCGTACCGGAGCCTCACGTGGATGTCCGCGTTCTGCGCGATCTGTGTTTTTCGCGGATCCACCACAATCAGCTTGGCCCCTTTCTCTTTGGCGCGAAAGACCCGATGGGCGATCAGAGGGTGTGCCTCGGTGGTGTTTGAGCCGGTAATAAAGACGCAGTCCGCATCCTGAATCTCCGGGATGGAATTGGTCATGGCACCACTGCCGAATGCCGCGGCAAGACCTGCCACAGTGGGGGCATGTCAGAGCCTTGCGCAGTGATCCACGTTATTGGTGCCGAAACCGGCTCTCGTGACTTTTTGTAGGAGGTAGTTTTCCTCGTTGCTGCACCGGGCTGAACTCAAAAAGGCCAGACCGTCGCCACCGTGTTCGCGGGCAATGGTGGACAATTCCGATACAACCGTCTCCATGGCTTCTTCCCAAGACGTTTCCGTTAGTATGCCGTTTTTTCGAACCAGTGGTGCGGTGAGCCGGTCGGGGCTTTGAACAAACTGATGGGCGCTCCATCCCTTAATGCAGAGCCTCCCCTCGTTCATGGGCGCCCCTTTGACCGGCACCGTGCGTACGAGTTTTCCGTCCATCACCTCCAAAAACATCTGGCAGCCGCAACCGCAAAAGGGGCACGTGGTTTTGATGAAATCGTAATTCATGGAAATTGTCTCCTCATAGGAATTAAACCGTTCAAAATCATCTGTGCCGTTGGACATTCTTATGTCTTTATTGGCATAGGTTATGGCTGGCTCAACTCTTTGTAGCTGGATAAGGGTGCTTGGAATATTGCAGCCCTTCTAAATAATGCCATGCTTACACCATGAGACATGGGAAGCTTATTCGGCAGAGGATAGTTATCATGCTCTTATTAATATGTCAAGAAAGACATAATTAAAACGGAAGGATTTTGATTCCCGTGAATGTTGGTTTTTCTGGTTGTGGGCATTTATGGGATGTGCTAAGAAAAATACCCATGAAAGACAACCATCCATTCCATGTGCGCTCAAAAGTCTGGATCGAGGACGACGCCGGAAATGTGGTTTTCGGTCTCGGCAGATTGCGGATTTTGGATGCAATTGACCGGCTGGGCTCCATCCAGGGAGCGGCAAAGGAACTCAAAATGAGTTACCGGGCCATCTGGGGCCGCATCAAGGCAACAGAGGAACGGCTTAATCAGCCCCTCCTGATCCGGAGTGTTGGGGGCGGCAAGGGCGGCGGTTCCCAATTGACGCCCTTTGCCCTGTCACTCCTGGTCCATTTCCGCCACCTTCATCATCGTATTCTGACCCTCTCCGATTTGGAATTTGAAAAAGTCATGTTGTCACAATTTGAATCAGAGTAGACACAAGGGTGAGCCTCGGAGAAATCGATACATTGTTTCGATTATGTGTCGTGCATTTTAACAATGTTTCCTTTTTTTGTTGACGCCGGCATCCCAAAAAAGCTATCACACCAGAGTAACATCCTCCTTTGAAGTCCACGGGCATCTGGTTTCACCTTACCGTCAAAAAGGGTGTATCAATGCTGGCAGTCAACAACATAGAGATCGTCTACGCGGATGTGGTCCGGGTTCTCAAAGGGATATCCTTTGAGGTGCCGGAAAAGGAGATTGTCGCCCTTCTAGGTTCCAACGGTGCCGGCAAAAGCACGGTGCTCAAATCCATATCCAATATCCTCAAGCTGGAAGACGGCAAGTTGACAGAAGGGAGCGTCACCTTTGGCGGCAAACGCATTGACCGCACCCCTCCTCAGCAGATCGTCCGCATGGGTGTGATCCATGTGCCGGAGGGCCGGGGCATTTTCGACGACCTGACGGTTCAGGAGAACCTGAAGGTGGGGGCCCACAGCCGGGGCGACCTCCTGGGTGTGAAAAGAGATCTGAACAGCGTACTGACGTATTTTCCCCCCCTCAGAGAAAGGCTCGGCACCGACGCAGGCTATCTCAGCGGTGGAGAACAGCAGATGCTGGCCATTGGCCGGGGGTTGATGACCCGTTGCCTGCTGCTCATGCTGGACGAACCCTCATTGGGGCTTGCACCGCTGATCACCGAAGAGATCTTTTCCATTATCCGGCGGATTAATGCCGAACGGGGGACTTCCATTCTCTTGGTGGAACAGAACGCCCGTCTGGCGCTCACGGTGGCTTCCTATGGCTATATTATGGAAAACGGAAAGATCGTTCTGGACGGTTCCAGTACCAAGCTGATGACCAATAAAGACGTACAGGAGTTTTATCTGGGACTCTCAGAGGTAGGGGTCAGAAAAAGCTACCGGGATGTGAAGCATTACAAACGACGAAAACGGTGGCTGTCATGAGAAGCGACAATTCTCTAAGTCTTGAAGGGGTCACCATGCGTTTTGGAGGGGTGGTGGCGGTTTCCGACCTGGATCTTCTCGTGCCCCGGAGCAAAATCTCGGCCTTGATCGGTCCCAATGGCGCTGGCAAAAGCACGGTTTTCAACTGCATTAACGGCATATACAAACCCTTTGGGGGGAGCGTCGTTTTAGATGGCAAAGAGATAACCGGTTTGAAACCGCACAGGATTGCGCGCCGCGGCATTGCCCGTACCTTTCAGAATCTGGCGCTCTTCAAGAACATGACCGTGCTGGAGAACCTGCTTCTGGGTCGCAACCGATTCCTGGGTGCAGGGGTGTTGCGGGGAGGATTTTTTTTGGGCAGGGCCAAAGGGGAGGAACTGGTAAACCGACGGGCTGTGGAGAAGATCATCGATTTCTTGGAGATGGAGTCTGTTAGAAAAAGCATTGTCGGTTCTTTGCCCTTCGGCGTGCAGCGCCGGGTTGAGTTGGGACGAGCCCTTGCCGCCGAACCCACGTTGCTGCTTTTGGATGAACCGGTTTCAGGCATGAACTCAGAGGAGACCGAGGACATGGCCCGGTTTATTCTGGATATCAACGAAGAACTGGGTGTGACCATTTTGATGGTTGAACATGACATGGGGGTGGTAATGGACATTTCCCATACCGTATCGGTCATCAATTTTGGGAAGAAGATCGCTCAGGGATCCCCCAAAGAGGTGGCTGCCAATCCGGAAGTGATCAAAGCGTATCTGGGTGAAGCCGAGAATTAGACGTTTCCCACTGCATTCAAGAACAAAAGATATCCCATTGGCGAACTCCCATGCATAAAAAGCAGACTGAAACCGATTTCCCGCAAACCCTTCCCGGTCTCCTGGCCCGGAACGCCAGGGAACAGGCGGATCGCATCGGCCTGCGGGAAAAGAATTATGGTATATGGGAGGAAGTCACATGGCGGGAGTATCAGGAACAGGTGATGCATTTCTGTCTGGGGCTTGAGGGATTGGGCCTTAAACCCGGAGACCGCCTGGCCATCATCGGAGACAATTGCCGGGAATGGATCTACGCCGATCTGGCGGCTCAGGCGCTGGGGGCGGTCGGGGTTGGGGTGTATGCCACCAACCCTTCCAAACAGGTGGCCTACGTCATGGGGCATTCGGACGCGGTGATCGCCGTGGCCAGGGACCAGGAACAGGCGGACAAGATTTTGGAGGTTCGGGGACAGCTACCGAAGCTTGAAAAGATCGTTGTCATTGACATGAAAGGGCTGCGCAACTATTCCGATCCCATGATTATCTCCTACCGGGAGGTCCTAGCGCTGGGCGTTCAGTCCAGCCGTCTGAACCCGACCCGTTACCAAGACCTGGTGATGACCACCCGTCACGAGAACGTGGCTTTGATGGTCTACACATCGGGTACCACCGGTCCTCCCAAAGGGGCCATGCTGACCCATGAAAATCTCGTCAGCATCAGCCAAAAGTTTGGACAGATCCTTCCCATGAACCGGGACGATCAGATCGTTTCCTATCTGCCGCTTTGCCATGTGGCCGAACGGCTCATGACCTTGGTGCTGGGTCTTTATTTCGCATATACGGCCAACTTTACCGAGAGTGTGGCCACGGTGAATGAGAGCCTCTACGAAATATCGCCCACCATCTTTGTGGGCGTCCCCCGCATCTGGGAGAAGATGCAGGCCGGTATTATTATCAATAATAAGGATGCATCGGCGCTGAAACGGTACATGTTCAGGTTCTGGATGTCCATTGGCGAAAAGGTGCTCAACCGGGAGATAACCGGCAAGCCCGGAGCCCTGGACCCGCTCCTTAAGACTCTGGGCCACTGGTTCCTCTACCGCACGATCCTGGACAAGCTGGGGCTCATGCGGGTTCGTCTGGCGCTCTCCGGAGCGGCGCCCATCTCGCCTGAGGTGCTGAAATTCTTCAGGATACTGGGCCTCAATGTCGCCCAGGTTTACGGCCAGACCGAAGTCACGGGTGTGAGCCACTACCAGCCCGGGGATGACACGCATATTGGCTCGGTGGGCATGCCTCTGCCCGGGATCGAATGCCGACTGGCCCGAGATGGCGAGATTTTGTTACGGGGTGACACCCTGTTCGCCGGTTATTACAAGGATGAGGCCGCCACCCGCGGCACCGTGACCGACGGCTGGCTGCACACCGGTGATGTGGGGGCCCATGACGGGGACGGGAGGCTCTACATCACCGACCGGAAGAAAGACATTCTCGTTACCAGCGGCGGTAAGAACATCGCCCCGTCGGAGATGGAGAATCGCCTTAAGGTGAGCCCCTATATCAATGAGGCCGTCGTGATCGGTGATGCCCGGCCCTATCTGACCGCCCTGATCCAGGTGGAAATGGAGACCGTTGCCAAGTGGGCCACGGACAGGGGCCTTACTTTCACCACCTTTAAAAGTCTCTCGCAACGGGAAGAAGTCCGGGAGTTGGTGAAAAGGGAGGTGGACGCATGCAACCGTGAATTCGCCCAGGTGGAGACCATCAAGCGGTTCACACTGCTGGACAAGGAACTGGACCACGACGACGATGAACTCACCGCCACCATGAAAGTGCGCAGGCAGGCGGTTCTAGAGCAGTTCAAAGATGTGATCGACGGGATGTATTTGCGGCGGAAGTCCTGAAGGCGGGCGGCCTGCCGCGAATATGAATATGGGAAAAACCAAACACCAAAAAGGAGGGGAAAAATGAAGACGAGAAGATTATGTCTCACCGTTACGTTGTTCCTGTGCCTGCTGATTTCGGCAGGGGTTGTCATGGCGCAGGATGGTGTCACCGATACCGAAATAAAGATCGGCGTGGTGAGCGACCTCACCGGTCCCACGGCCATCGGAGGGGTGGGCATGGCCGATGCCATTGTCTCCTATTTCAAGGAAATCAATGAAGCCGGGGGCATTCATGGACGCAAGGTGACGGTCATCGTGGAAGACTGTGCTTATTCACCGGCCCGGGCCGTTGCTGCGGCCAAAAAGCTTTTGGCAAAGGATGGCGTATTCGCTTTTGTCTCTCCCTGGGGCACCGCGCCCACCATGGCCATGATTCCCCTTGCCCAAAAGGAGAAGATCCCCATTGCGCCCGCATGCTCTCTGTCCACCTCCATTTACGATCCGCTGAAAAAATACGTTTTCGCGGCCGGGACCAATTATGTGGACCAGTCTCTTTTCATCGTGGATTATGTCCTGAACACCCTTAAGATCAAAAATCCCAAGATCGGCATTTTCTGTCAGGATGATGACTGGGGCAAAGACCACATAAGGGGCCTTGAGATCGCCAAGAAGAAATACAACCTGCCCGAATTTACGGTGCAAACCTACAAGTACAATGCGGTGGAATTCAAGTCCCAGGTCATCAACATGATGAAGGCCAAGCCCGATGTGGTGATTGTGGCGTCCGCCATCAAGGCCGGTGCGGTCTTTCTCCAGACCGCGGCCAAACTGAAGTTTAAATCCACCTTCATCGCCAGCAACACCTTGGGATTTGTCCCCATTTTGAAACTCTCCGGACCCATCGGCGCCAACATGCTGGTGGTGAACATTTTCGCCATGCCGGGTGAAGATGTCCCCGGTATGAAGCAGCTGGTGGCGGCCGCCAAAAAGTACTTCGGCGATAAGTGGATGCCTGCCGGTCAGAAGATACACCCCTACTATGTCTACGGCTGGATAAATGCCATGATCTTTGCCGAGGGGCTCAAAAAGGCGGGGAGGAATCTCACAAGGGACGGTCTGGTCAAAGCCATGGAGAGCATCAAAGACTTTGACCCCAAGGGGCTGATGGGTCCCGTCTCCTATTCGCCCGAATCCCACGATACCCCGGGTTATGCGCGCATGACCCAAGGGGACGTGGAAAACATGCGGTTCAAGGTCTTGACCGATTGGACCTATATCAAGCCGTAAACCCACATGGCCTGGGACCGGGGAAGTCCAGGGTGCTCAGGCAAAAGGCATCGTTAGCGTTATGGATAGCATCGAGCTCATCATCTTCAGCCAACTGGTTTTGAGCGGGATCATCGCCGGCAGCATCTACGGGCTTGTGGCCCTGGGATTTGTCATCATCTATAAGGCCACCACGGTGGTGAACTTCGCCCAGGGCGAGATCATGATGCTGGGGGCCTATTTCTGTTATTACCTGGTGGTGACCCACCACATTCCCTTTTTGGCGGCCTTTGCCATCACCCTGGTTTTCTCGGGGTTCTTGGGCATTGTCACCGAGGCATTGGTGCTGAGGCCCATGGTGGGCGAGCCCACCTTCTCGGTGATCATGATCACGGTGGGCCTGGGGACTTTGTTGAGAAGTCTGGTCGGTTTTGTGTGGGGACACGATAATCTGGCCATGCCTTCCCCATGGGGGGATACCACCTGGGACTTGGGGATCATGGCCGTCTCACCGGCCGAGGTCTATACGGTGGTGGCGGCCTTTTTTCTCTTCGGCATGCTCTGGGGGTTTTTCAAATACTCCAAAATGGGCCTGGCCACCCGGGCCACCGCCTTTGATCAGCGCTGGGCATTTCTCATGGGCATCAATGTGCGCAAGGTGTTCTCCCTGGCCTGGGTGATGGCCTCGGTGGTGGCGGCGGTGGGGGGTGTGTTCCTGGCCTTCATGGGGGGGCTGGAGCCCAACATGGGATTCATCGGCATGAAGGTCTTCCCGGCGGTGGTGCTTGGGGGCATTGAGAGCATCGGCGGTGCCATTTTGGGCGGCCTGGTCATCGGTCTGACCGAGAGCCTGGCCGGGGGATACCTGTCCGAATGGTTCGGATCAGGGGTGAAGGAGCTTTCAGCCTTTCTGGTGCTTCTGTTGGTGCTCATGTTCAAGCCCTATGGGCTTTTCGGCAAAAAAGAGATCATCCGGGTATAAGGCCGGAGGAGTTTGCATCGTGCCGAGCGGTCAGTTCAAAACAAGTTACAGGGAAGATATCAAAATATTCCAGACACTGTGGGTGAAATCCTGGCTGGGAGCCTTTCTGGTCTTCCTGGTGGTGTTGCCGCTCTTTGCGGACAAGTACTTGATTTACATGAGCAACCTGGTGGGCATAGCGGTGATCGGGGTTTTAGGCCTCAATATTCTATCGGGATACGCCGGGCAGATATCCCTGGGCCACTCGGCCTTTCTGGCCCTTGGGGCCTACTGCCTTACGCTGCTCACCCTGAAGCTCAGCGTCCCTTTCTGGATGGCCCTGCCCCTTTCAGGCGTCTTCTGTGCCTTATGCGGCCTGCTTCTGGCACTCCCTTGCCTAAGGCTTCGGGGTCTGTATCTGGCCATCGCCACTTTTGCTTTCTACTTCATTGTCGAATATGTCATCACCCACTGGGACAGCCTCACCAACGGTACCAGCGGCCTCACGGTGCCGGAGGCCACCATTTTCGGCCTGGCAATTGACTCCGATGTCAAGCTCTACTACCTCATAATGACATTGGCCGTGCTTTCCATGGTTTTTGCAAAAAACCTTTTTCGTAGTGAAGCGGGCCGGGCGTTTATTGCCATCCGGGACAATGACATCGCCGCCGAGGTGATCGGCATCCATGTGACCAAATACAAGGTTTTGGCCTTCATGACCTGTTCCTTTTACGCGGGCATCGCCGGAGCCCTCTATGCGGTCACCTTGTCCTTTATAGGGCCCGAGCACTTCAGCTTCTTGATGACCATCGAGTATCTGGCCATGGGTCTGGTGGGGGGTATCGGCACCATCGCCGGTTCGGTCTTTGGCGCCCTGTTCATCACCGCTCTCCCCGAGGGAATCCGTTTTTTGAGGGACTGGCTTGGCAATGACTTCCCTTTCCTGGTGAGTCGCATGGCGGATTTGCAGTCCAGCATCTATGGCCTGGTGATCATCGTTTTTCTTATTTTTGAACCGGGCGGGCTTTTTGGCATATGGCTTCGCTTTAAAAAATACTGGCTGGCTTGGCCGTATTCCTACAAGTAGGCTTCCATGCGCAACGGACAGCACATATCCGAGAAACTCAAACAACGCCTTTATCCCGTGGTATTGGAACTTTTTTCCCAGAAGGACTTTCACCAGGTGAATATGCGGGCCATCTCCAAGGCTTCGGGAGTGAGTATCAGCACCATCTACCGGTACTTTCCCTCAAAGGAAGAACTCCTATTTGCCATTCTGGACCGCAATCTGAAGAAACTGGGCGAAATATTGGAGCTGCACTTCGCGGGCATGAAATCATTTGAGGAGATGGTGCGGAAACTTTTCTGGGTCACCATGGATTTCTACGACCAGCGCCCGGCGTTGGCCGTTACCGCCTTTATTACCGTGCCCACCCGGACCTGGATGCAGCAAAACGCGTTCAGAGTTCCCAAGGATGCTTTCGTCAGGATGCTGAAACTGGCCCGGGAAACGGGTCAGGTCGACCGCCGGGTGGATGTACGCCGGTTTCAAGACTTTTATTATATGATCTGCTACCGCATGATCCATAGTTGGTATTACTTCGGCTGCAAATGGCGGCTGGCCGATGCGGTGCAGGAAGATTATGGTCTTTTTTGGAAAATGCTGGCTCCTGTCGGCCAGGAAAGATGATGACATGTCTTACAAAAATCTATTGGTGGAAAAAGACGGCCCAGTGGCACAGGTGACCCTGAACCGTCCCAAAAAGCTCAACGCCCTGAGCCGGGAGTTGATGGAAGAGGTCATCCGCCTCTGTGGCGACTTTCACGATGATACCGGCACCCGCGTTGTGATCATCCGGGGAGCGGGCAAACACTTCTCAGCCGGGGTGGATTTGGCCGATTTGGCGGGCCGGGGCTGGCAATCCCTGTCCCAGTTTGAAAAGTTGCGCCGTCTTTCCATTGGCGGGCGAATGATAACCGCCCTTCGGGAATTGGACCAGATCAGCATTGGCTGCCTGCATGGCGTGGCCCTGGGCGGCGCCGCTTGCATGGCCACGGCATTGGATTTCAGGGTGGGCGGGGCTGACTGCCGCATGGGATATCCGGAGATAGATCTGGCCATGAATCTCAGCTGGAAGGCCCTGCCCCTGATTACCCATCTGGTGGGTCCGGCCCGGGCAAAGCGCATGGTTATCCTGGGCGAACATCTAGACGCCGAAACCCTTTACCATTGGGGTCTGTTGGATGAGGTGGTTCAAGATGGCCTAAGCCCCATCAAGAAAGCCAGGGACATGGCCCTGGCCTACGCTGCCAAGCCGCCCATGGCCGCCCAGATGATCAAGAAATCGGTGAACCACCTGGTCTCCGCACTGGATCAGGCGGTGATGCACATGGACTCGGATCAGTTTCTCCTGGCAACCAGTACCGAAGATCACATGGAAGGGGTGAGCGCCTTTCTGGAAAAACGGGAACCCATGTTCAAAGGACGATAGGGGCTTGGCGAGAAGAGGTTGTTCAAAATTCCGTCCAATGCATGGCGATAACGTTGAGATCGTAATACCGGGCGGACTGACTTATTCTTTAAGTTCCTCCGGATCCGGCGGCAGCAGTTTCTTAAGCTCCTGTTCCCCAAAGGCACCCTTCCACTCCTCGATCCCTCGCTCAATCAGATGACAGACCGCATCGTGATTTATGAAGTCATACTTTTTCCGAAGATGGTCGATGGCTTCCGTTTTTGACATGGGCGGAGGGTTATCGGGTGATTGAAGATGCCCCTTGCCCATGATAAGCTCAATATATTCCCAGAAAACCCGCTCTTTGTTCTGGGGCACTTTGTGCCGCCACCCAAACATCTTCCTTACGGCCGTAAGCCCATCGGACTCGCTGTCAGCGCAATCAAATTGCTGGTGGGCTTCCTTAAACATTCCGATCACGCCATCCAGAGTGTCTCCTGTTCGAGCCAATTTTTCTTTGTATTGCACGAGTCGTCGCAAAGCCAGAAGGAGATCTCCCAGGTCCCTTTTGGTGATTTTAAGGGTGAGGATATCTTCGGAACCTGCTGTTAGTGATTCCCTTAATATCTCGCTAACGGGATCTTCGGCTTCCATGCCGTTGATGAGCCTGTTGGCCAGATCGGGAATGTCAGTTTCAGGAAAATCCCGGTAGTTGTCGCTCTTTGCACTGTCCAAGACCAGCGTTTCAAAATAGGAATCCATATCCAATTCCCGCCTCTTTTGAGAATTACGATCTCTCTGATTACGACTCCTGAGCCCACATCATCAAATTCTAACCAATCTAGCACATTAGAGCTTTGGTTGCAAAACCAAATGGGCGGGAACGGCAGGGTTGGAGCGGTATTTTAACCGGCCGGTAGCGCCTTTGACTGAAGGACCCGGCGGATGAGCAATTGCATGCAGGATTTGGTGTTTTCGGGGCTGAAGATGGTCGCCTGGTCGACAAAATATCTCTGGAAAAGAACGTCAGCCGCTTTTTCGAGCGTTTCGGGGGAGTGGCGCTCCGTGGATACATAATCGCTAATCCAGGCCAATTCACCCTTTGAACTCGCAATGAACCGTTCTGCCGCAAGACCCCCATAGGCGCCGCAATGTCCTGGGCATATCCATTTGGGGTTCAACGCGGAAAGGGCCTCAAAGGTTTCCAGGTAATCGTCGTAATCCACATAAAAATTGGAGACGAATTTATCGGGGGGCAGATGAAATCCCAGGGAATCGGAACAGAAAAGCACCTTTTCCCGGGGTTCCCAGAGCACAATGCCCCCACGACAGTGTCCGGGCGCATCCAGGATATGGAGAGAAAAGCCTCCGAGATCCAGGGTATCGTCCGGCGAAATGACCTCTTCGATTGTGACGGGAACCGCGGCCGGTTGCGGCGTTTGGGGATCGACCGCTTCAAGGTCCAAAAGGCGTTTTGACGTATAGGCGTCTTCCTGAATGAAAAACGCGACGACTTTTTCCTTTTTAAGGAGCGCTTTGGCTTCACGAACGCCGGTGATCTTAACCCCTGGAATTGCCTGCTTAATGAGCTGGGCCCCCATGACGTGGTCCGCGTGGGTGTGGGTCAGAATGAGATATCGAAGCGTGACGGGGTCAATATCAAGTTGTTTCAACTGGTCCACGATCTGCCCGGCCATTACGGAGAGCCCCCCCTCTATGAGGACGGAGAATCGCTCTCCTTTGACCAGGTAGATGGAGACGAAGGGGTTCCCCAGCAAAAAGACATTGTCAGTCAGTTGTCTCGGATATGCCATTTAACCGGTCGCTGCCCGCCCTTTCGACGCCTCCGTTGATTCCGGGTCCATATTGTAGCAGGTAATACAACAGGAGAGGCAGCGTTCGCTTTCCGTTATTGCCTGCTTTTCGGTCAGGACCTGATCCACTTCCGCGAAGGATTTGATTCTCTCATCCGCCGGCAACTCCTCCATGGGGGATCTCGGTTTCTTGACGATGCCTGGCACATGATCAAAATCAGAATCCGGGGTCAGCGCTTTTCCCATATGCTCCATGGGTGCCGCTTTCACTTCCTCGCCCATCACATATTGATGAATGGATTTGGCAGCCCTTCTGCCCCCGCCGATGGCCGTTACCACCAATGCCGGACCCGTGGCTGAATCGCCCCCGGCGAAGAGATACGGGATATTGGACTGAAGGGTGTGCGGATCCGCATCCACCGTGCTCCAGCGGGTGGTTTTCAGTTCAGCCAGCCGCATCTGGTCCCGCTCCACAAAGGACATATCGGGTGCCTGGCCGATGGCGGTGATGACCATATCCGTTGGGATCTTCGTCTCCGAGCCCTCGATGGGCACGGGGCGTCTCCTGCCGCTGGCGTCCGGTTCCCCCAGTTCCATCTTAAGATACTCCAGGTGCGTACAGTTTCCATCTTCGTCTCCCAGGACCCTTTCGGGCGCCGCCAGGAAAATGAATTCCACGCCTTCTTCTTCGGCGGCGTCTATTTCCACGACATTGGCGGGCATTTCCTTGCGGGTTCGTCGATAGACCAGATAGACTTTCTTAGCACCGTAGCGAAGGAGGTTCCTGGTGCAATCGATGGCGGTGTTTCCGCCGCCGATAACCACGGCCGTCTCTTTGATGGGAAGCTTTTCACCCCCTGCCAGCCGGGAAAGGAAATCAATCCCCGTATAGCACCCCTTCAAATTCTCACCTTCAACCTTCAGTAAATAGTCTTTCCACGCGCCGATCCCCATGAAAATGGCATCATACCCGGCTGCCACCAATGATGTGAGATCGAAATCAACGCCGAATTTGACCTGGGTGCGGCTTTCGATGCCTAGGTTGAGGATCCCTTCAATTTCCCAATCAAGGGTCTTTTTGGGAAGTCGGTATTCCGGAATGCCGTATCGGATCATACCGCCCAGTTTGGGCATGGCTTCGAAGATGGTCACGTCATGACCCATGCGTCGAAGGAAGAAGGCACAACTCAGTCCCGCGGGTCCGCCGCCGACAACGGCAATCCGTTTGCCCGTGGGCGGGGCCACGGAAATGGGATAACGCTTGCCAGAATGCATTTCATGGTCGGCGGCAAAGCGCTTCAGTTGGTTGATGGAGACCGGTTCGTCTTCAACACCCCTGCGGCAGTAATCTTCACAGGGGTGGGGACAGACCCTTCCGCAGGAAAGGAGCAGCGGGTTGCGTTCGCGAATGGTGTGAACAGCGCCCTCATAGTCCCCTTTTCGGATCTGGGTAATGTAAAGGGGAATATTGATCTGGGCCGGACAGATCTGGCGGCAGGGGGCCAGACAGTCGTCCTGGGAATTGAAGTGAAGCAGGCGTTCGGAAGGGGTTTTCACGGTCAGGATGTCTTTCGGGCAGGTCCGCTCGCAAGCGCCGCAGCCCACGCATTTTTCCTTGTTGACCACTGGAAAGCCTTCGGGTCCGATCTTGATGGCGTCGAACAGGCAGGCTCTCACGCAGTCGCCGTACCCGAGACAACCTTTGTCACACTCACGTTTGCCTTCATCCAACATCATCTGTGCCCGGCACGAAGGGATCCCCTCGTACAGATAGCGGACATTGGCCCGGTCACCGCCGGTACAGGGATTTGCACAGGTGGACGGTTCCGCAAGGGCCCCGGCCATTCCCATGATGGCGGCAACGGCCTGGGTTGCTTCATCTCCAGCGACGATACAGACATTGGCGGGGGCCTTTCCCTCTACCACGGCAACCGCCGCCGCGGAACAGCCCGCATAACCGCAACCGCCGCAATTGGCGCCTGCCAGGCAATCTTCCACCAGAGCAATTCTCGGATCCTCATAGACGTAAAAAATCTTGGATGCGAGGCTTAAGACAACACCCAGCACCGCTCCCAGTCCACACATGACAAGTAAGGCTGGAACCATTTCTGAAATCCTCCATTATCCATTTTAGCAAGGGCGGGAATGGAAGAATGCTCAAAAAGCAAGCACCTAATTCCACGCAGGATACATATAGGAAAAAAAGGTTTCGTATGTCAACCACAAGCGCACTTTTTGCGAAATAAAGTCAGTTTCAATCGTACTCTCGTTCAATTTTGATAACAGAAGGCACGTCAAAGCAGTTCTGAATGGCACCAATGGTTTTCGTCAGTTGAGATGAAGGGACGACACCCGTGATGGAAGCGATGGTGCAACTGAGTCCAAGGAGGTGGATACAGGATGCTTCAAGGGTGTTCAAGAGCGTTTCAATGATCCCATACCGATCCCCGAAATGGGGTCCATTCATGGAAAAGGTCCCCACGGGAGAATCCGTTTCGATACGGGAAGGTTTGAGAATATGAGCGATACTGCCCCTGCTGGAACCCCTTTTTGCCAAAGGGAGACACATGTCAACGGTTTCCGCCTTTTTAAGGGAACGATTCGTCACCAGAAAAGTGAGATCGAGCCCGCTTTGGGAGGCATCTTCAAAAGCCGCACCCAGGGTTTTAAAGCCGGATGATGAAAGGGTAATGTGCAACAGCTCCTGATGGTCCTGGTATTCCAACCCGTACACTTTTGGGAATTTTTCCTGGTAGCTGGCCACCACTTCCTTATAGAGTTTTTCTTTTCCGTTCTGAGCGAGCTTCCAGTCGGCGGGTGTTCGATAGGCGCCGAAAGCGAAGGGACCGAAAAGGGCGCTGCTCGCCTGAAGGATTTCCTGTTCATTTACCACCGCGGAAATGGCGGACGGGGAATGGGTCAAGGCCTCAGGGTGGATGCCTTCGCGGCCAAAGGCCTGGCAGAGCGCGCCGGCAATGGCCGGTCTTTTTCGGTGGGGAAAAATGGACAGGATGGCTGCGCTGGCCAACTGGCGGGGGCTTCTACCGAGTGCCTGAGACAGAAGATGACTGGTGGCCTGCTTGTCTTTGAAATCAACAACCATGTTGACGCGCCACTTTCCAGGTCTGTCCAAAACGCAGGTAACATAGGAAAGATTGATGCGGTGTTCCGCCAGGGTTCGGAATGGGGCCAAAGGCAACCGTTTCCCCGGTTCAACGGGATCAACCGAAAGAAGTACCGCCTCCTTTAGAACTTTGAATCCGCCGAGCTTTTCCGGATCAGACATGAACGTTAAGTGAAGGGTCAAAGCGTTCTGAAGTTCAGGGACCAGATGTCGTCCGTCCGATTGGCACGGAAAACTGGGCCCTGAACCCAGAACAGTTTCTTACAGCAGGTTGCTGACGATGCTCCAAAGTCCCTCTGTATCAATGGGTTTGGCGATATAGTCGTCCGCCTCGGTGGACATGCCGTCCGCGTGGGTGTAAGTGGTCGTTGGAACGGCTTCTCCCACGGCAGTCAGAAGGACCACCGGAATATCCGCCAAATCCGGATTCGCTTTCATTTCGGCGCAAAGCACATATCCGTCTTTCCTGGGCATCATCACATCAAGAACAACCAGGTCCGGACGTTTTTCCTTTATGGACTCTTCACCTTCCACGCCGTCATAGGCTCTTCCGACCTCACATCCTTTGCTTTCCAACATCATGGCAACGGTTTCCACCAGATCAGGATCATCATCAACTACCAGTATGTATTTTTTATCCATAACGATACCTCCTTTCACCGGTCGTTAAAAATAGGTTAGGCATTTGTCTTCACTCAAATTTAAAGTCGGTCACTGTTCAGCACAAAAACGGGTATTCAGCCGCAAATTCTCATTCCATGGCTTACGGCCTTGGATAGAGACCGCTTCGCTCAACAATTTCAGGGACCTTTTCTTCCCATTCAATGGCCATCACATGAAATCCACTCACCCCTTCACATTCTTTTAGGCGCAAAATGGTTTCCACGCAGATATCGATCCCCTCCTGGGCCTGCTTTTCCTTGGGGACACCGGCCATCCGTTTTACCACTTCGTCCGGAACATCCATTCCCGGAACACGGTTTTTCATGTATTTGGCCATCCCCGCGGATTTAAAAGGCGTTACCCCGGCCAAGATATAGGCCTTTTCGTGGAGACCGCGATCCCTTGCCTCTTTCATCCACAGTTCAAACTTTTCCAGGTTGTAAATGCACTGGGTCTGAATGAATTCAACACCCGCGGCAATCTTCTTGGCAAGCCTGGGGGTTCGGATTTCAAAGGGGTCCGCAAAAGGGTTGGCGGCCGCACCCACAAACATTTCGGGAGGTCGTTTGATATCGTCGCCGCCCAGGAATTTTCCCTCGTCCCGCATGTGCCGAACCGTTTGTATCAGTTGCATGGAGTCAATGTCAAAGACATTCTGCCCCGTTGACGAATCTCCGAATTGCTGATGATCTCCCGAAAGGCACAAAATGTTATGGATGTCGAAAGATGCCGCACCCAGAATGTCGCTCTGGAGTGCGATTCGGTTCCGGTCTCTGACCACCATCTGCAGAATCGGTTCAAGACCCATGAGCTTGAGATGAATGCACGAGGCCAGACTGCACAGACGGGTAACACTGGTTTGGTTGTCCGTGATATTGATGGCATCCACATGATTCTTGATCATCTCGGCTTTCTTCTTGATGGCTTCCGCGTCACTCCCTCTCGGCGGACCGCACTCCGACGTCACCGCCAGATTCCCGGCGGCCAGGATCTTTTCCAGTTTGCTGGGGGTCTTTGTTTTCATTGCATTACATCCTCCCTCACCACTTTTCTGGGGCCGCCGGCCCGTTCCGTGGACCAATCCTTGATGGGTAACAGGGTTTCATAGTCATCCAGCCTGTCCAGCTGTTTCAGCCGGTCAACAATGAGCTGCCATCCGCAGATGGTATCCTTATGAAGTTCACAATGGCCGTCCGTGGAACCGCCGCAGGGTCCGTTGAAGAGTCTTTTGGCGCAACGGGATACCGGGCAGATGCCGGCGGTTTTGGCCAGCATGCAGGTGCCGCACCCCTGACATCGTTCGGACCATACGCCCCGCTCTTCGGTAACCCCCATGAAACAGGTATCAACCCCCGGGAGAACGGGCATGAACATGTATTTCTCCGCCATGAATTGAACGCCGACACCGCACGCCAGCGATACAACCGCATCATACTGGTCGATCTGGCTGCGCAACTCCTCAAGGTATTCGTGGTCGCACTGTCGTTCCAGTGTGACTTCGTCGATCTTCACCTCTTTTCCCTGGTTCATGAAGTGCATACGGAGTGCGGAGGCAAGTACCGCCACCTCTTTTTTACCACCCGCTTCACATACCGTCACACATTCGTTGCATCCGACCAGGAGTATTTTGTCATACGCCTGGACTTCTTCAATGATCTCATCTATGGGCTTTCTTTTGGCCACAATCATAATGAAACTTCCTCCTGTGGGTTCTAGTTCAAAGTATCCAGAAGCCAGAATTCAGGAGCCAGAAGAAAACAAGGCTGTTGCATATTCTGAATTCTGACTCCTGACTCCTGAATTCCAGCCATTCGCTCATGCAGCCTTTTTCATGGCTGTCTTAATGGGGTTGGGACCCATTTCCTTTATTCTTTCGGTCATTTCAGAGATCACCCTGACGAAAGTTGGCGCTTCACTGGAAGAAAGGTTGAACATCTGCACCCGTTCTCCTCCGACATTTATGCTGTCAAGAATTCTCTGTGCCTCTTCCACCCGTTTGCGAGCGCGAATGTTCCCTTTGGTGAATTGGCAAGCCCCTTCGAGGCAGCCGACCACGCAAACGCCGTCGGCCCCTTTTTCGATGGACCTTAACAGGTGGATCAAATCCACCTTTCCCGTGCAGGGCAGTTTAATGATCTTGACGCTACTGGGATATTGAAGTCGCATGGAACCTGCCAGGTCCGCGGCGGTGTAGCCTCAAAACTGGCAGCAAAATGCAATGATAATCGGTTCGAAATTGTCCATCAGAGTACTCCCTCCAGCAAAGCTTCCACTTTGCTCATAACTTGATCGTCTTCATACCAATCCAGCTGAATGACCTTGGCGGGACATTCCGACGCGCAGACCCCGCAACCCCGGCAGAGGGCGGGATCGATCTCACTGGCGCCGTCCTCGTTGATTATGGGTACATCATAGGGGCAAGACCTGACACAGACGAGACAGGCGGCGCATTTGTCCTGATCCACCGTGGCGGTTACAACGGAGAGGGCTATTTCATCCTGGGACAGGAAGGTGACGGCCCTCGCCGCCGCCGCCATGGCCTGGCTGATGGATTCGGTAATGAGCTTCGGGCTGTGAGCGGTGCCGCACACGAAAAAGGCATCCGTGGCCATGTCCACCGGGCGCAGCTTCACGTGGGCCTCCATGAAATACCCGAACTGATTCTGGGCCACTTTCAAAATGGAAGCCAATTCTTCGGTCTCCTGTGCCCGCATGCCGGTGCTGAGCGCCACGATATCGGCGGAGGCCAGGATTTCCCGCCCCAGGACATGGTCCTTGAAGCGTACCGTGAGTCCTTTGTCTCCCTTTTCCACCAACGGGGGATGATCCTTGTCAAACCTGAAGAAGATGACGCCCAGGCGTCTGGCTTCCCGATAGTATTGTTCCATCAATCCATAGGTGCGGATGTCCCGGTATAGCACGTAAACATCGGTTTCAGGGCTTTGCTCCTTGATCTGAATGGCGTTCTTGATGGTGCTTTGGCAGCAGATGCGGGAGCAGTTGGGGTTTTCCTCATTTCGGGAGCCCACACACTGGATCATGATGACCCTGTTCAGTTGATCGGCGCCTCTTTCATAGAGATACCGGTCCAGTTCGATCTGGGTCATGACACCGTCTGACTCTCCGTAAAGATACTCAGTGGGCTGATACTCCATGGCTCCCGTCGCCAGGATGGTAATACCATGTTCGATTTTTCGTTCGTACATGCCCGGGCCCACCATGACTTCGGTGGTGAAATTTCCTTTGAAGCCGCCAAAACCGACAATGAGCGATTCGGTCAGCACTTGAATTCTCTCATGCTGCCCCACCCGTTCAATCAGATGGGATAGGTATTCCTGAATGTCGGCCCCCTCGATGGTCTCGGTCAGTTGTCTGGCAAGGCCTCCCAATTCCGGATTCTTCTCAACGAGCACAACGTCGAAGCCCTGGTCCGCCACTCCCAGGGCGGCCGTCATACCGGCGATTCCCCCTCCGATCACGAGGGCCCGTTTATTGACGGTGATGGTTTTGGCCCGAAGCGGCTCCAGTAGGGTGGCCCGCGCCGCTGCCATGCGAATCAGATCTTTGGCCTTTTCCGTGGCCGCTTCCGGATCATCCCGGTGCACCCAGGAGTTATGATTGCGGATGTTGGCCATTTCAAAGAGATATTTGTTCAGGCCGCTTTCGGCCAGGCTGTCCTGAAACAGGGCTTCATGGGTTGTGGGAGAACAGGCGGCCACCACCACCCGGTTGATGTTGTTTTCCTGGACCACCTCTTTGATCTTCTCCTGGGTGTCCTGGGAACAGGTAAATAGGTTCTGATCCGTGAAAACCACGTTGGGAAGCGTTGCCGCATACTCGGCCACCGCGGGAACATCCACCACGCCACCGATGTTGATGCCGCAGTTACACACGAACACGCCGATGCGCGGTTCCATGCCCGCCACCTCGATTTCATCGGGGATGACTTTGGTTCTGATCTCCGTCCCGCGGCTATCGGCCAGGGTTATGCTGGATGCACAGGCGGCAGCGCTGGCTTCCATGACCGACTGGGGGATGTCCTTGGGCCCCTGAAAGGCACCGCACACATATACACCGTCCTGTGAACTGTTGACGGGCGTAAAGGGGTCGGTGTTGCAGAAATTGTCTTCGTTTAGGTCCACACCAAGGTTCTCCGCCAGTTGAACCACCTGGGGCGATATTTCCATGCCCACCGAGAGAACCACCATGTCAAACTCTTCCTCGATGAATAGGCCTTCTTCGGTGGCGTATTTCAAAATCAGCGAGTCGTCATCAAGTTTCGGATCAATGGTGTGGATGCGGGACCGTATGAATCGGACCCCATGTTTGTCCCTGGCGTTGTTGTAGTATATTTCGAAGTCTTTTCCGTAGGTGCGCATGTCCATGTAAAAGACGGCACAGTCCAGGTCATCGCCGGCGTGTTCTTTGGCGATGACCGCTTCCTTGATGGCGTACATGCAGCATACGCTGGAGCAGTAGGCATGATCGCAGTTATGAATGTCACGGGATCCCACACATTGAATCCAGGCGATCTTCCTGGGTTCCGCGTGATCCGATACCCTCACCAGCTGCCCCATGGTGGGGCCTGATGCGGATAGAATCCGTTCGAATTCCATGGAAGTGATCACATTGGGATGGTTCGCATAGTGATAGGTTTCAAACCGGGATGGATCAAAGGGCTGAAACCCGGGGGCCAGAATGATGGAGCCCGTTTGAAGCTCAAGGGTTTCGGGTTCCTCTCCGTGGGTTTCAAGGGTCACCGCTTCCGCCTTGCAGGCTGACACGCACTGGAAGCACTCACAACAGTATCCGCAGTTGAGGCACCGTTTCGCTTCTTCCTGCCCCTCCGGTTCCTCATAGCCCAGCTCAACTTCCAGGAAATTTCCGGCGCGATCAGGGACAGGGAGCTCCGGCATCGGTTTTCGGGGGGCCGCTGCCATGTCTTCCGGTATGGGGCGGTACTCGGGATCTTCCAAGGCCAGGGGCTGCCGTCCGGCGGTCATGTCCTCACCATCCAGAAACCGCTCGATGGAGCAAGCCGCTTCCCGGCCCGCGGCAATGGCCATGATGGCCTGTGCCGGTCCGGTCTGAAGGTCGCCGCCAGCGAAAACCCCTTCTCGGCCCGTTGCAAAAGTCACCTCGTCCGTCACAGCCGTGGCCCTTTGTGAGAACTCAAGGCCGGTGATGTGTTCCAGCGTTTCAATATCCGGCCTCTGACCGATAGCTGAGATCAATTGATCGATTTCCAGATCATATTCACTCCCCTCCACGGGAACGGGGCGCCTTCGCCCGGATGCATCCGGTTCTCCCAGTTCCATTCTCAAGCAGCGAAGCCCCGTTACCCGGCCATCCTCAACCAGGACTTCCTTGGGGGCCGCCAGGTAAGCGATCTGCACGCCTTCCGCCTCCGCCGCTTCAATCTCTTCTTCCCAGGCGGGCATTTCGGCCCGGGTCCTGCGATAGAGAATGTGGACCGATTCGGCACCCAGCCGAATGGCTGCGCGGGATACGTCAATGGCGACGTTTCCGCCGCCGATGATGGCCACCTGCCTGCCCACCTCCGTGGTTCCGTCCAGGTTGACCTCCCTCAGGAAATCGACGCCCTGGCGAACGCCTTTGGCCTCTTCTCCCGGAATTTGCAGGTTGATGCCCTGGTGTGCGCCGATGGCCAGATAGACGGCCCCAAACCCTTCTTCAAAGAGATCATCCACGGAGAAATCCACGCCGAGACGCCGGCCGGTTTTGATCTCCTGGCCCATGGCGGTGATGATCTCAATCTCCTGATCCAGAATCTCAGGGGGGAGCCGGTGATCGGGAATTCCCACCCGCAGCATGCCGCCCGGTTTTGAAAGGGCCTCAAAGATGGTGCATGAGATGCCTTTCAGGCCCAGATGATAGGCCGCGGAAAGCCCGGCAGGGCCGGATCCGATGATGGCCACCTTCTCTTTTCGTTCGGGGAGGCACTCGATTTGGATGTTCCGGGGGTCAAACCGGTCCGCTGCCAGCCGTTTGAGATTGCGAATGGCCACCGGTTCATCCACTTCGCATCTTCGGCATGCATCTTCACAGGAGTGGGGACAAATGCGACCCAATACGCCCGGCAACGGCAGGTCCTTCATGATAATCTGAAGGGCCTCTTCGTATTTTCCCTGGCCCACCATCTGGACGTAACCCTGGACGTTCAAACCGGCCGGGCATGCATCGCGGCACGGTGCCTTGTCCGCCTTCTGAATGGCGAATGCGCTGGGAATGGCCTGAGCGTATTTTTTGAAAGTGGCACGTTTCTGGCTCATGCCCTGGTCATATTCGTTAGGAAGCTCCACGGGGCATACGTCAGTACAGTCCCCGCAGGCGGTACATTTGGCTGCGTCAATGAAGCGGGGCTTTTTCTGAATCGTGACACTGAAATTGCCCGCACTTCCCTTCACCTTTTCTATCTCGGCGGAGGTAATCAGATCAATGTTGAGATGCCGGCCGACCTCGACCAGTTTGGGCGAGATAATTCACATGGCACAGTCATTGGTGGGGAACGTCTTGTCCAGTTCGGACATGATCCCTCCAATGGCTGAAGACCTTTCGACGAGTTGTACATGATAGCCCGAATTGGCCAGGTCCAGGGCCGACTGCATGCCGGCGATGCCGCCGCCGACCACCATTATGGATCCTGATTTCTGTTGAGACTGCGTATTGGACATGACTTAAGATTCCTTTCCCTTGATTAAATCTGTGCCTCACTCAGGATTAGAGGAAGTTTGTCTTCCCAGCCGACCGTTGAAATCAAAACGCCGGCCATTCCCATGGATTTCACCTGTTTTATGGTTTCGGCCGCAATTCGAATGCATTCCTGAACTTTGTCCGATGCTTTCTGGATGCGCCGAATGGTATCTTGAGGGATGGTAATTCCCCTGATGTTGCGATCAATATAGCGGGCCATGCCGGCGGATTTAAGGAGGAGAACGGTTGGCAGCACGGCGATCTTCGACATATCCACCCGCTTGGTGAACTGCTCAAACCGTCGCAGGTCAAACACCGGATTGGTGATGACGTAATCCACACCCCCTTTGATCATTTTTAGAAGACGTTCCATTTCAATATCCAGCAGATTGCCCGTGGCACCGGCATCTATGGTGCTTCCCATGGAAAAGTCCGGTGTGCCCTTGAGTTCGATGCCGGCCAGGTCCTTTCCCTGCTGCAGGGTCCTTATGGCGCCAATGAGTTCGATCAAATCAAGGTCATTCACGGTCCTGGCCTGGGGGTGGTCTCCGAAACGGGTCTCAACGCCGCTGACCGCTTGTATGTTTTTGACGCCCAGGGCCGCTGCCGCCAGGATATCCGCCTGAAGGGCAAGACGGTTGCGATCCCTGCAGCAGACCTGAAGGACCGATTCAATCCCTTCACGTTCCAGGCAGGCGCAACCGCCCAGGGAACTGGCTTTCAGCACGGCATTCGCCATTTCCGGTACGACCAAACCATCCACCCGGCCCTTTACAAGATTGGCATCATTGACAAAAGAACTGAAATCCGCGCCCTTGGGCGGCTCGAATTCTCCAAGAACAACGAATTTTCCAGCAACAATTTTTTCCTTAAACGGCATAATCCGAACCTCCACGTTAATGAGATAACCCGTTTACTGCGTTGGCGATTGCCATTACGAGGTCTTCGATTCCAAAGGATTTGATATGATAATAAAAAATCTGGTACTTACGAATTTCGCTCTCAAGCTCAGGAGTGTTTTTTTCCGCACAAACGATGATGGGCAGGTTTTTTTCGATCCCCTTTATGACGGATATGAATCCACAATCCTTTTCCAGCAGTGCCGCGTCCAGGACCAGCGAATCAATCCTGTTCTTTTGGAGCGTCAGCAATACATCTTTCAGATTGTTTGCTTTCAACATCTCGTATCCTTGCGCTTGGGCAAACGACTCCAATTTCTTCGGGGTCTTTCCGGTCCGCTCTGCAATGAGGATCGTTTTGTTTTGGTCCATATCCCTGTATCGGCTGTGGTTCCCTTTGGATTCCGCCCCTGGAAGCGAATTCCGGGCTTCCTTAAGAAGAATCCGCGTTTTCGATGCTTGGAGACTGAGCAAATAGCGTGCCTGTTTTGGGTGTTTGTCGGATTTATGATAGAAATCAGCAGGTTGGTGAAATATGATGAGATTTTTCAAAGAAGAGGGAATCGTGGCATTTTGTCGCATTCACGCTTGGTTTGTTCATATAATAATTTGAAATAACGGTATAAATAGATTTGTTGGGTAAAATCGCCCCTCGTGGGGCATTATTCCCCATTGATGGAAGCGATTTGGCTTTCAGCCGGAATGAACAGCTTTTTCAAAGGGCGTTTTTGTCGGATCGACCGATCAGAAAATAGATGATTCCCAGTACCAGAAGCCCTGCGATCAACAACCCGAAAGAAACGGCATCTTTCTCATCAATGGTGGCCACAAAAACTTTGCGTATGAAGGCGACCATGGCAAGATCCACGAAGATGCGAACGTGAAACTTGCCCCCTCTGAGCTGGTGTACCTGTGTGTGCAAAAGTTCAATCATCATCCAAAGAATCAGAAGGGACCCGAGCGCTTTGATCACTCCCCGCTCCAGGCTCGATGTCATGGCGTAAAAGAGATCCGTGGCCAGCATGAGGGTCACGCCCAAGGCCATGGCCACCAGACCGACCATGAGCACCAGATTCAGACCGTGCATCAGTTTTTCCGCCCACTTGACGATCCAGAGCTCCACCCGCTGAGAGATGAAAACTTTTTTCAGTTCCGCCTCCCGGTAGGAGCTGGTCATGATGTCCAGGCTGATGTCGAGGGCCTTATCCAGGGTTTCCAGCATGAGCTCCCGCCGGGAGGCATCCGCGACCATTTGATGCAACTGGTCCTGAAAGTACCTGCGAATGAACCCCATGGCGGCGTTTACGTAATGGCCGTCGAGTCCGATTTTGACATGGGTTTTGCCGATTCGCACCAGTTTCATGAGCAATCGGCTGTCGTACCTGGAGGTCAGGATCTCCTTGAGCCACCAGACAATGGTCTCCTTTCGTTTCTTAATGGCGGCATCTCCCGGAAAATACGCGGCCGTGTATACATCCTCCTGAAGATAGCGATAGAAATCCTCGGAAAAGCGCTCCTTGACGGGAAGGAAAATTTCAGCCATTTCCCGAAGAAGGGCTTCATCCTGGTCGGTGAACTCATAGCGATTCAGTATGGCTTCCATGGAGTGCATGTTCGATTACCCCCATGTTCGTTCAGAAACTACGTCCAAACAGCATCGGATTTCAGGTTGCGGCATGCTTTCACAAGATTTCATATTTAACAATAAATGACAATCACTTAACCCTTACTGTAATATCTATTGCGCAAAATAGCAAGGTTTTCGTTGTTTAAAGGTATTGGATCAATATGATGATATTGAATCTTGACAGGCGCCACAATGTTTATGTAAGTTCTAGATTCTACCCGATTTCCTTTTCTCTTCGCGCCGTTTGACTTCAATGATAAAAAGGAACCTTATTGGAGTTCAGATGCCAATGGAAACACTTACCTTAAATGGCCTGTCTTTAGGTTCGGAACAACATAAGATCATCTTTACCCTCAGGGGATGACCAGAGAGGTTGCGGCATGAAACGGTCAAGGTCTGTTTGGCGAAAAGCGTGTTATGTAAATCATGGGTTATGCATTATTCTCCTGTTGGCAGTTCTTTCCGTTGTATGGGTTTCAGAAAGGGTCTGGGCCCAATCACAGTCTGAAAGCCAATGGGAGCCGATTACGGGATCGGGGAGCGGTGCCAAAAAGGGGGATAGGCGCCGTGAAAGCGGTTTCGACAGTGAATATGAACCCTTGTTCCAAAAGGAGAAGCCACCGCCGACGGAAAAAGCGATTCCCGAAAAAGGCCCCCAAAAGGCAACATCTTCCACAATCAAAGGTGGACTGAGCCCGAGAGATATTGCGTCCGTGTTCAACGGTCAGGCAACGGCGGCAAGTATTTGGGGCGCAAAATCTGCGCGTTTTGGGGATTCCTTAAAGGCCCGTCAGGAAACCGTGTCAGCTTTGAGACGCCTGGAGAGTGTATCCGACGCAGGTATTGATGGCGACGGTGTGAATATTTGGATCGAATACAAATGTGGCGTGGGCGGCGGGCTTTACCTGATGAGAGATGACAAACTGGGTGCCCACGGGCCTCTTATATCATCCTATAAACGCCGAAATGTGCTGCAAGAGATTTTGGGGTTGCTCCCGCAGCATCTGGCATTCGCGGAGGAATCCCCGACGCGCCGTGCCGCAGTGGTCGGTAACACCAAAGTCCTCATTTGGAATGCCCACGAGGACTTGGGCCTTGGCAGGCTCTTCAAGGAATCGAGATGCCCCATTTTCAAGGTCCGCTATTTGGAGGGAGCGCAGTGTAGTGTCGCATCTCTCGACGGCCTTAAAAACTATGGGACGATCGTGATCCAAGCCCACGGCGGGCAGAATGGGCGCAGGCAGATTGCTTTCATGACCGGCGAAAAAGCGACCGAGCGCAGCATGAAGAAGTATGAAAAGCATCTCATAAGCCAGCCGCACGGGTTGGTCGTCTACAGAGGTTTCAGGCGAAACCGGTGGGATTATTTCGTGGTAACGAATACTTATATTTCAGGGTTGCAGGGGACTTTTCCCAACAGTATCGTCTATTTGAGTACCTGTTTCGGTTTCTATCTGGACGGCATGGCCGAGGCATTCCTGAGCAAGGGGGCCGGGGTTGTTTACGGCTTTACGGGCAAAACCCACTTGATGTTCTCCTATAAAATAGCTCACGCATTATTCAATGATCTCCTTCAATCAAAGGATGTGAATACTGCCTATCAGTCACTTCCACAAAAGAAGGATGATGGCCTCTATGAAATCGGAGACAATCAGATAAGGGAGAACGAGGGGATCGGGAACCGGTTTAAGCTCAGTGTCCGGCGCGGTTTAGGAGGCCGGCTGAAGTATCCTGAAGAGGGGCCTGGCTGCGGGCCCAATGAAACCTACACCGGCTCCTGGGTCGTGGTGAACCGGCCTGATTACCCCCGGATCATCGGGGCTTCGGTCACAGGGGCCCAACTGGTTCAGGCGGGTTCACAGGTGAGCGGATCAATGACACTTGACATCGAAGGCGTTGTTGAAGGAGAACAGGCGCTCACACAGGGGGAAATCACGGAAGGGCAAAAATGTGAGTTCCAATTCGGGGATAAGGGAAAAGGCAAGATGTGGCTCTCATCCGGTGGCGAAGTGATCGACGGCAATTTTTCCTGGGAGGGGGGGGCACCCTTGGGCTACAGCTTTCACCTGATGCGGCGTCCCGAACCGTCACGGCCCCGGTGAGTCCCCATTAGGGTTCCAAATAAACTTCCACGTCACAAAAAAAGGGACATGACCAAATATCATTCGTCCCAAGGATTCCATCCGGTCAAACGTTCTTTTCTAACGCCATATACGCAAAAACACCTTTCGAATATTGACGCTCACTTTTGCCTTGGGCAGACACTTAAACAGATCCGCCCTTTACAAACGGTTATGCCGCGTTATATTACTTAACGTTAATATCCAAAAAAAATAACATGATTGATAGTTGGCATTATCGAGATGGTCTTTCAGGCTTTCTTTTGAACACATGATAAGGAGGGATCGAAATCATGTCCCAGAAATCCGACAGTGACCGCGGAATCGATATTCCGCGCGAGCTTCCCATATTGCCCTTAAGATATACCGTGGCCTATCCCCTTTCAGTTTTGACCCTCATGGTGGGGGTGTCAAGATCCGTCAAAATGGTAGAAGAAGTCTACCAGAATGAGGGACTGATCGGTTTGGTCACTTCAAAAGACGGAACCATTGATGAGCCAAAGCCCGACCAAGTGCTCAATATCGGAACGGTTGCCAAGATTGAGCAGGTTTTTCACGATTTCAAAGGTACGCTCAGGGTCATCGTTCGAGGCATCGAACGGTTCGAAATCGCTGAGTGGATCCAGGAAGACCCCTATTTGAAAGCGCGCATCCAACTCCAAAAAGACATCATTGATACAGGTGTGGAAATGGATGCCACGGTTCGGAGTCTGCGCGGTCTGGCCAAGGAGGTCTCCGACCTCTCCAGCCGGTTTCCCAAGGAAGTGTCCCTTTTTCTGGATCAGATTCAGGATCCCCGGCAACTGGTGTATCTTATCTCCAGTGGCGCCGGCATGGCGCTTGAGAAAGAACAGGAACTTTTGGAGCAGGACAGCGTAATGGAGAAGATGCAGCTGCTCATATCCCATCTCTCCCATGAAAAAGAGGTATTGACCCTGGGCAAAAAAATCGAGACCGAGGCCCGGGAGGAAATGGACAAAGCGCAGCGCCACTACTACCTGAGACAGCAGCTCAAGGCCATCAAAAAAGAGCTCGGCGAAGAGCAGAAGCCGGGTGGTTCCCCGACCGATGAATACGGGGAGAGACTGGCAAAGGCTGCGCTTCCCGATGAAGCCAAAAAAGAGGCCCTGCGGGAACTGGCCCGAATGGGTCATATGAGTCCCCAGTCACCGGAATTTACGGTGATAAAGACCTATCTGGACTGGATGCTGGAACTGCCCTGGAATGAGCGGAGCAAAGACCAGATGGATATCGATTCCGCCTGGGAAATTCTAAATGAGGATCATTACGATCTGCTCGAAGTAAAAGAGAGAATCATTGAATACCTGGCGGTCCGAAAATTGTTGATGGAAAGACGAATCAAAATCTCCGAAAAGACGGATGTGCCGCCTCTCGAATCCAACGGAGCGATTCTCTGTTTCGTGGGTCCCCCGGGGGTCGGCAAGACCAGTCTGGGGCAGAGCATCGCCCGTTCATTGAATCGCCGTTTTACCCGCATGAGCCTGGGGGGCATGCGTGATGAAGCCGAGATACGGGGGCACCGGCGCACTTACATAGGGGCCATGCCGGGACGCATTATTCAGGCCCTTAAGCGGGCGGGAACCAGAAATCCGGTCTTCATGCTGGACGAAGTGGACAAAGTGGGAAGCGACTGGCGGGGGGATCCCAGCAGCGCCCTGTTGGAGGTGCTGGATCCGGCCCAGAACAATGCTTTCAGGGATCACTACCTGGATGTGGATTTCGATTTGAGCGATGTTATTTTCATTGCCACGGCCAATCAACTGGAGACCATACCGGCCCCGTTGCGCGATCGCATGGAAGTCATCCATCTGGACGGCTATACCGAATACGAAAAGATCCATATTGCCGAGCGATACCTGGTTCCCCGCCAGGTGGTTCAAAACGGCCTTCGGGAAGAGGAGATCGTTTTTACGCGCAAAGCCCTTCAGAAGGTGGTTCAGGACTACACACGGGAAGCCGGCGTTCGAAACCTTGAAAGGGAGATCGGCACCATATGCCGTAAAGTCGCCGTTGAAGTGGCTGCCGGAGGAAACGAGGCCATTACCGTGACCCCCGAACTGGTTCGCGCCCATCTGAAAAAAGAAAAATTTGAGTCGGAATGCTGTGAAATCATCGAAGTCCCTGGAATCGCAACGGGCCTGGCAGTGACCGCCGTCGGCGGAGACATCCTGTTCATTGAAGCGACCCATATGAAAGGGAAGGGGATGCTGACGCTTACGGGTCATTTGGGTGACGTCATGCGGGAGAGTGCTCAGATCGCCCACAGCTATGTTCGCTCCAAAGCCCGGGATCTCGGCTTTGATCCCCGGATCTTTGCACAGACGGACGTACATGTGCATGTGCCGGCCGGCGCCATTCCAAAGGACGGACCTTCCGCCGGGCTGGCACTGGTAATGGCGGTGGCAAGCCTCTATAGTGCCAGGCCCGTTCGAAGTGACGTGGGAATGACCGGGGAGGTAACGCTCAGGGGACGTGTTTTGCCCGTGGGCGGCATCAAGATGAAGGTTCTGGCGGCCCACCGGGCGGGACTCAAAACGGTGATTCTGCCCAAACGGAATGAAAAGGATCTGGAAGATCTGCCCGATGAGGTCTTAAATGATCTGAATATTGTCCTGGTTGAGCGAATCGATGAGGCCCTGAGCGAGGCCCTGGTCGACTGGATGGCGTGCGCACCCCTGGCGGCCAACGGATGATGGGGAGCCCTCCAGGGCCTATTTCAAACCGTATTTGTTGATCTTGGCGGAAAGGGTCTTGCGATTGATGCCCAGGATTCTTGCCGCCTCGATCTTTTTTCCTTTCGTCTTCTTGAGCACAAAGGCGATGTACTTTTTTTCCAGCTCTTCCAAGGTGATCGGTTCCTCTTGGAAGAGCCGCGGATCTCCCTGTTGCTGGATAATATAAGAGGGAAGATTTCTTTCTCTGATAAAATCCGTGTCTTCCAGGATAAGGATCCTTTCGATGGCATGTTCCAGCTCCCTGACGTTGCCCGGCCAGGGATACTGTTTCAGAATATCCACCGCTTCCGAAGATATCTGCGGAGGCGGTTTCTTGATCTTATGGCTCAGCTTCTTCAAAAAATACTCGATCAAGAGGGGGATATCTTCTTTTCGCTGTCTCAAGGGAGGCAGTTCCAACGGAACCACGCTCAGACGGTAGAAAAGATCCTCTCTGAACGTGCCCTTTTGGATGGCCGCTGAAAGGGGTGTGTTGGAAGCGGCAATGATGCGGACATCCAGCTGTATGCGGTGCTGGTCCCCCACTTTCATGAATTCCCTTTCCTGTATGACCCGGAGCAGTTTGGCCTGAATCTTGAGGCTTAGGTTGGCGATTTCATCAAAGAAGAAGGTCCCGTGATTGGCCAGCTCAAAGAGCCCGTGCTTGGTTTGGTGGGCACCGGTAAAGGATCCCTTTACATGGCCGAACAGCTCACTTTCAAGGAGGGTTTCCACCAGGGATGAACAATCCACCGCCACGAATTTCTGATCCTTTCGGTTGCTGTTGGCGTGAATGGCCCGGGCCACCAGTTCCTTACCCGTGCCGCTCTCCCCGGATATGAGCACCGAGCTTTCAGTGGGAGCAACTTTCATGATTTTCTGGAAAATCCTTTTCATGGGCGGGCTTTGGCCCACAATCAGGTGTTCCGGTGAATTCTGTTCAATGCCGGTCTGGACTAAAAGTGTGTTGTCTTTTAAGGTCTTTTTTCGATGGACCTTGGCCCTTGAAAGGGCCGCGTCCAGATCGTCCAGACTGAAAGGCTTGGTGAGATAGTCCAGGGCACCCAGTTTGGTACAATGGACGGCCGTGGCGATGGTTGGATATCCAGTGATCATGACCACATTGGTTTCAGGATCATTCTGGCGAATTTGCTGAAGCACTTGAATGCCGTCCATGTCTTCCATCTTGATATCCAACAGCACCAGATCGAAGGAGCGTGTGTTCAGAAAGGCCAACGCCTCTTTCCCATTGGCGGCTTCCAACGCCTCAATGCCCCGGTTGGCCAGAGCGCGGCAGATTCCCTTTCGAACAACCGCTTCATCATCCACAACCAGGGCTTTTCCCATCTCTTTTCTTCGGGCCATTCAGTGCTCTTTTTGACGGTTTCCTTTATTTCACGGGTTCTATGACGGGGAGCAATATCTTAAAGGTCGTCCCCTTGTCCGGGGTGCTGTCCACCTGGATGGAACCGTTGTGGGCCTCAACGACCCCCTTGACGATGGACAAACCCAATCCGGTTCCGATGACCTGTCGGGTTTTAGGATTCTTGACACGGTAGAACTTGTCAAAAATCTTGGGCAATTCCTCCTCCGTGATGCCGACGCCGGTATCTTCAACCTTTATCTCCATATAGTCACCCAATCCCTTGGCCGAAACCGTCACCCGGCCCCCTTCGGGCGAATAATTGATGGCGTTACTGATAAGATTGTTGAAGATTTCTTCGATTCTCTTGGGATCCGCCTGAACCGGTGCCAAATTCTCCAGAAAATGCTTCAAAACGATCCCCTGTTCCCTGGCGCTCGGTTCCATGAGGGCCACCGTCTCTGTGATGATTTCCCCGATATCCGTGGGTACCTGGTGCTGAACATACTTTCCCGCTTCCAGTTTGGCGATATCCAGAAGATCATTGATGAGGTTTAAGAGCGAATCGATTTTGGCCATGCCTCTTCTTACGAAGTCTTCCTGCTTTTCTTCCAGGGGTCCGGCCAGGCCTTCCAGGAGAACGCTGTTGATCTGTCGAATGGCCACAAGAGGACTCCTCAGCTCATGGGCCACCATATTGACAAAATCCGACTTCATTTCATCCAGCTGTTTAAAAGCCGTTATATCTTCAAGGACCGTGACCGTACCGGCGATGGCGTGATCCGGATCAATGGCCGGCGCCGAGTGTGCCCGAAGGGCATTGGTCTTGGTGCGAATCTCCTGGGAAATGGAGGCTTCTCCGGTCGTTTCGTTGTTCAGAAGGCTTTTGAGGGCGTCCGTGAGGTCTTCATCTTTAATGACCTCCGAAATGGGAACGGGACCCTTCGGTTTTTCGGAAATCTCCATTAACCGCATGAGGGCAGGGTTATGGAGCACCACTTCCAGATTGCGGTTGGTGACCATGACACCGTTGGCCATGCAATTGATAATGGTTTTAAGCCGGCTTTTCTCCAAATTGAGATCATAGAGATTTCGAATGTTCTCGGTTTCAAACTGCCTGGCCTTCAGTTCCAGACGTCGTTTGTCCGCAGCCCTTTCGACGGTGAGCAGAAACTGATCGATTTGAAAGGGTTTTGTGATGAAATCGTATGCCCCTTTTTTCATGCATTCCACGGCCGTATCCACGGTCCCATGTCCAGTAATGACAATGACGGGGATGTGGGGATGGGATTCACGCATTTTTTCAAGAACTTCCTCGCCGCTCATGGCGGGCATCTTGAGATCCAGAAGGAGTATGTCGATCTCCCCTGCCGCCAGTATTTCAAGCGCTTCCAGCCCGTTTTCAGCGGTGGCGATATCATACCCTCTTCCGGTGAGCACACGCCGGCATCCGTCCCGGACCACTTTTTCGTCGTCTACAACCAGTACCTTTGTTTCTTCAGCCATTATTCGTCCAATCCAATAAAAAGGGGTTCTTCCGCGATGGTTTCAGTGGATTCAAGGGGCAGCTCGATAATGAAAGTGGTTCCTCCACCCGGGGGACACTCGAATCGAATGCTGCCGCCATGAAGGTTGATAATGTTCTGGGAAATACTGAGACCCAGACCCGTCCCTTTTCCCACCGGTTTGGTGGTGTAGAAAATATCAAAAATCTTGTCCCGCATTTCTTCGGGGATGCCGGGGCCTTGGTCGGAAACGCGAATCATGAATTTGGATTTGTCGGAAAGATACCGGGCTTTGACGCTGATCTCTCCCAAACCCTCCATGGCATCGGATGCATTGATAAAAAGGTTGGTAAAGACCTGCTGCAGTTGCCCCATGTCTCCCACCATGATGGGCATGTGGGGTTCAATATCTTCAATGATGCGAATATTCTGGAAAGAAGCCTGTTTTAAGAGCAGATTCAGGCAACTGTCTATGAGCCTTTTTAATTCGAAGCTGGATTCCTTGCCGATGGATTGCCGGCTGAATTCAAGAAGTTCGGAAACGATCTTTTTGCACCTGAGGGTTTGTTTGATGATTTCCCGGACATCCTCCGCCTGTTCCGGATGATCCTTAAGGCTTTCTTGAAGCAATTCCGCGTAAATCAGTACACCGGCCAGGGGATTGTTGATTTCGTGAGCAACGCCAGCGGCCATTCGGCCAACAGCGGCGATTTTGTCCGATTGCACCAGTTGAAGGTGGGCTTCCTCCAGTTCCTTTCTCATTTGAAGAATTTCCCGGATATCGGTGAAAGCGCCGACGCTGCCGATCTCCTTTCCCTCGCTTCTGATGATGGAAGCGGAAAGGGAAACAGGAATTTCTTCACCCGATTTGGTGCGAATGGTCATGGTGGTGGGATTCAGTTTGCCCACGGGGCCATACTCATCGCTGCGCATTTTCCGCATGTTTTCCCTGGCCGTGTCAATGTCGTAGAAGGCGCTGAGATGGCCGATGTCCATAATCTCCTTGGCGGTATATCCCGTCAATCGCTCCATCCCTTCGTTGAAAATAAGGACACGGCCTTTGGTGTCTACCACCACGATCCCATCAACGGAACTTCTGATGACGTTCTGAAAAAAGAGTTTCGATTTCTGGATTTCCCGTTGAAGTCTGATTCTGTCGGTAATATCACGGGCTGCTTCAAGGACCTGCACGATGTTGCCGTCATCATCAAAGATGGGGGCAACCGTGATGGTGTCGAAACGGCTCTCTCCATCCTCGGTTTTGACTTCAAGAATGGTGCTGACGGTTTTGCCCGTTTTTTTGACTTCCTTCAGATAACAGCGCTCCCCCATCTCATAGCAGGGCCACTGGCGCTTATAGCGGACCTTATAGCACTTCTTTCTGAGAGCTTCTTCATAGGCAAGATTGTTCTCTTTGAGAAACGTCTTGTTAACCATGCTGATGGTCATGTCTTCATTGACGACCATGAGGCGGTAGGGGAGGGAATCGAGGATCGTCTGGGTGTGCTGCCGGGTTCTTTCTTCCTCCCTCAGGTGGGCCTCGGCGATCCAGAGCATGCGGGCGGTCTTGTGATCTAAAAGGGCGATGTTTCCGGGTTTGGTTTGAAGCAGGTCTTTTGCGATTTCATCGGATCCTGTCAGCTCAATGATCATGTTGAGCCCATCAAGGGCATAGAGATCCTTGTAGTCGGCCGTGGTAAAAATCCCCATCTCTTTGGCACAGCGAAAGCCTTCGGCGTGGCGATCAGGGCTTGAGACGCCAATGATTTCGATATTCATGGGTTGAAGCTGTCCTTCCCGGTACTGTTTCAGGATTTCCAGGCAGGCGTTCCCCCCGCCGACGATCGCCGCGTTCAATATGGGAAAACGGGGCGTCTTTGTGCCCGGATCAGCCGTCTTTTCGGACGTTTTAGAAAGGGTTGGGAGTCTGAAATCCATTGGCCCTTAACCTGTTCTCCTCTTTCTTCGGGCTATGCCCCCACCCTCGCCGCCACTTTTTTTTCCATATCCCTGCAAATGGTCTTAAAGGCCTGACCCCCGGTGACGGGTCCCGAACCGTTCCAACCATCCAGAAGGGCTTTTTTCCTTTTATCTCTGAATTGGGAGACACTTTCCGCCATGGCTTCCCACGCAAAGAGCTTCTGCAGAATATGTCTCTCAGGGGCTGTCAGGTCCCGGCCGGTATCGAAGGACTTGCCATTGGTTGTTTTGATGATCATCCGTTGTTCCCGTCAAAGAAGTCTGAGCGGTGCGCTATTATAAAAAATAATGGATTGAATTCAAGAAAAAACCCGAAAGAGAGCGTGAGCGGCCTCTTCCGGGTTCTCCGGTAGCGTTTGCTGGTAAGGCTTGGCTTATAGAACGGGCCTTGGCAAAACGCCCGCCCGTTCGGCAATTTCGGGCACCTTGTGTTCCCATTCAATGGCCATGAGATGAACGCCGGCCACACCTTCCATTTCCTTGAATTCCTCGATCTGTTCCAGAGCGAATTTGATCCCTTCTTCGGCGACTTTCCCTTTGCCCGCACCCCGCAGCCGTTTGATCAGGGCGTCGGGCACATCCATGCCCGGGACCTGTTTTGACAT
>JANQDY010000231.1 GCA_028278625.1 Thermodesulfobacteriota bacterium | reverse complement strand
CGAAGCCTGGCGGTTCATTATCGCCGGGCTTCAACTCAACCTAAGAAGGTAAAAAACCATGACAATTCTTCGGGATAAAACCTCGACAATCTACACCTTGGCTGCGGCCTCGGCGGTTTACCCTGGGTGGAAGTCCGGGCAAAAATCGAAGATGCTTTTGAGGATCTGAAAGAGATTCGGGTGTTACTTTACGAACCCAAAGGAGCGCCTCCTGCCGAAAAAATGGTACACTCGAAAAAAGCGCAGGCTTTGACCGTCGGGCGCGGCCCTTGCGGAAAGCCCCATCTACCGCGGAGGTGAACAACTTCAACCATGGCAGCGCTCCTTCGTTACCCTGTTCATGCAGCACAGGGAGACTTACGGCAAGGCACGACTGCTCCTGGCCGATGACGTAGGGGTTGACAAAGCATTGTCGCTGGCGGCAATCGCCATGATTTCGGCTCTCCTCGGAGACGGTCCGGTGCTGATTCTCTGCCCTTAGACCCTGACGGTGCAATGGCAGGTGTAACTTTTCGACAAGCTCGGCATTCCGAGCGCGGTCTGGTTGTCCGGCAAAAAGGTCTGGCTCAATCCGAAAGGGCATGTGATCAAGACGCGCGGCGCCAAAGATATCTCGAGAGGCCCTTTTCGTAGGATGAAAAGGTGTACCGGGTTCTCTCACACAGAATGAAAGACCGGTACGATATTTTCGGAGGTCTCCCGGACACCATTGAGGATGACTGGATTGAAAGTGTCGAAAAGCTCAAAGAGATGATGGATGAATACATTCATCTGCGTCTGCAGGCGCACAACGCTTTTGAAATGCGATACCAGACTACCATCGATCCGGACCGGGATCGTTGGGAGCTATGTTCCAGGGTTCTATCAAGGAGGGATGTTGTGGACCGCCTCTCCATGCCGTGGTGAAAGAGGCGCTGTCACTTTACAGTTTTCCAAATGAGGAGATAACCGAAAGTAGACGATCGTTTTCTTTTGGAATCCTTAAGCCTAGACGAAATAGGAATCTTCCAGCCCCAGGAAATTCCTCCAGTCCTTGAGGTACATGCCGTTAGACGGGAGGTGGCTCAGAAGGTAGCCCGGCCATCCGACTTGCGCCATTGGCGGCCGTCAATTTTGCCATTTCACAATGGCGCCGATTCAGACGCTTCGAAACGGCACTGATTTCCTCTGTCCCGGCTGCGGCATTGCGCCCCCTTCCCCCCTCGAGAACCTGCTTCAGATCAAAAAAGCGAGAGACGACTTTTTCCAGTAGAAAGCACTTTTCCAAAAAGGCCACGTCATTTGGCGGCGTGGCCTTTTTTTCAACAAACCGACAATATTATAATATTACATTTTTGACGAAGCTTTTCGTTTGACCCGTGGTGAGTATTTGGCTATATTCATTTCCTCACATGAAGCAAATTCTTCTCCCACAAGGAGGCACTCTTTGAAGCCCATCGGGATCATCGCCAATCCGGCGTCCGGAAAAGATATTCGTCGGATGGTGGCCTTTGGCTCTGTTTTTGACAATAACGAAAAAGTCAACATCGTAAGGCGTATTATCCTGGGGCTGGAGGCCATGGGCGTGGCGGAGGTTTTCTTCATGCCCGATCATTTCCGCATCGGACCGCGTGCCCTGGTGGATCTTGAGGTATCCTTGAAGACCGCGTTTCTGGACATGCCCATGGAAGGGACCCAGGACGACAGCACCATGGCGGCAAAGCTGCTTCGGGACATGGACGCCGCCTGCATCATCACCCTTGGCGGTGACGGCACCAACCGGGCCGTTGCCAAAACCTGCGGACCGATCCCCCTTCTGCCCATCTCAACGGGCACCAACAACGTATTTCCTTTTATGGTGGAAAGCACCCTGGCGGGGATGGCCGCGGGCGTCATCGCTCTGAATGAGACGCCGCAGGATAAGTGTACGCTGAGATCTCCTCGCCTGGTGATATCGGACCAGAAGGGGCCCAAAGATATTGCCTTGGTGGATGCGGTGGTTTCAAAACAGCAATTTATCGGGTCTCGGGCCCTCTGGGATGCTTCCCTGCTGGAGGAAATTTTCCTGACGCGGGCGGAACCGGGAAACATCGGCTTCTCCTCCATTGGCGGTCTTCTTTCTCCATTGGGCCGAGAGAGCGGCAAAGGCGTTCACATCAAAATCGGACCCGGCGGTGAAACGGTCAAAGCCCCCATCGCACCGGGGTTGGTGACAAAGATACCCGTCCAAAACCATCATATCATCGAGCCCCATGAGGAAATCGGCATTTCCCGCACACCGGCGGTGCTGGCACTCGACGGAGAACGGGAACATCTTATTCCCCATGGAGGCCAATGGACCATCCGTCTGGATCCCGAGGGACCACGTGTGGTGGACATTAATAAAACGCTTGAGACCGCTGCCATGACTTCCCTCTTTGTGGCGGCATAACGGTTTTTCGTACCAGCCTGCAATATCTAACCCTTAACGAAAGGAGAATGGCTCATGGAATTACCCAAAGAGAAGCTGCTGGACATGTATGAAAAGATGGTCAGGATCAGGATTTTTGAGGAATCGTTGGCCGATGCGGTGACCGGAGGGACTCTGCCGGGGTTCGTTCATTTGGGAGTGGGACAGGAAGCGCCCATGGTGGGCATCACCTCTGCCTTGCGCCCTTCCGACTGGATTTCGGGGACCCATCGGGAACATGGGCTCATGATCGCCCGGGACGCGGACATGGGCCGCATGCGGGCGGAAATCTTCGGTAAAGTCACGGGATATTGTAAAGGGAAAGGCGGAAGCATGCATCTGGCGGTTTTTGAAAAAAATGCCCCCGGCTGTAACGGAATTCTGGGACCCAGCCAGACCATCAACAACGGTATCGCGCTGGCCCTTAAGAATAAGGGAGAGGGTGATATTGCTGCGGTCCTTTTCGGGGACGGCGCATCCCATCGGGGAGAGTTTCATGAGGCCCTCAATCTGGCTGCTTGCTGGAAACTGCCATCCCTTGCCATCTGCATCAACAACGAATACGGCATCAGCGGTTGCGTGGAAGATGTCTGTTCCATCGAAGATATTTCCGCCAGGGCGGGAGGGTACGGCATTCCCGGATTAACCGTGGACGGCAACGATCTGATGGCGGTCTATGAGGCGGTTTTGGAAACGGCAAAACACATTCGTGCGGGCAAGGGCCCGGCCCTCATCGAAATAAAAGCCACCCGATGGAAGGGCCATTTCGAAGGGGATCCGCAGCATTACCGAACCCCCGAAGAGATGGCGGCAATGAAAGAAAAGGACGGTATCCCCCGTTTCGCAAAACAGTTGCTGGATCAGGGAATCGCCACTGAAGCGGATTTGGAGGCGGCCCGCAATCGCGCAGAGGAAGCGTTGCAGGAAGCCATCGCGTTTGCCGATGAGAGCGACTATCCGCCATTGAAGGAGATCTACACGGATTTGTATTATGAGGAAGGGAGGGCCGTCTAATGCGAACAATCACTTATCAGGAAGCCATTCGTGAAGCATTGAGGCAGGAGATGACCCTGGATGAAAAGGTGTTCATCCTGGGAGAAGACGTGGGCGTTTTCGGCGGCTGTTTTGGCGTCACCGCGGGCCTTTTGGATGAGTTCGGTGAAGACCGGGTTCGGGATACACCCATCTCGGAGTCGGGCATTATGGGGGCGGCCCTGGGTTCGGCCCTCATGGGGTTGCGGCCCGTACCGGAACTAATGTTTATCGATTTTACACCGGTTTGCATGGATTACCTGACCAATCAGGCCCCGAAAGTGCGGTATATGTGCGGCGGGCAGGTGGAAAAACTCCCTCTGGTGGTGCGGACCACCTGCGGCGGATGGATCCGTGCCGCCGGCCAGCACTCCCAGTCCCTGGAAGGCTGGTTCACCCAAGTGCCGGGGCTGAAGGTGGTGATGCCAGGCACCCCTTACGATGCCAAGGGCCTTTTGACGGCAGCCTTGCGGGACAACAATCCGGTGCTGTATGTTGAACACAAAGTCCTTTACGGCGCTGAAGGGGAGGTTCCTGAAGAGGAATACGTGATTCCCCTGGGCAAGGCTGATGTAAAGAAAGAAGGGTCGGACATCACCCTCATCAGCTACTCCCTGATGCTCCAAAAAACCCTTGCGGCGGCCGAGATCCTGGCCGGAGACGGTATCAATGCGGAGGTGGTTGATTTGAGGACCCTGTCGCCCCTGGACCACGACACAATGGCCGCATCGGTGCAAAAGACTCACAAGGCGGTGGTGATTCAGGAGGCCTACGAGTCGGCGGGCGTCGCATCATTGGTCATCAAGAGCCTCGTTGAGAGTTCCTTTGACTATATGGATGCGCCCATAAAGACCGTTGCCGCACCGGATACGGTGATCCCTTTCAGCCCGCCCCTGGAGGATGCAATGCTCCCCGATGAGGCGCAAATCGTTCAGGCTGTCAAGGAGGTCGTTGGGTAGCCGTCTTAGGATATCAGAACCTTTGCATGTGCGGTGAAGCTGTTTGATCGGTTCCGCGCCGCGCTCTTGGAAAAAGGAAACACCATTAAAGGAGGAAGTGCAACGTGCCAGTCCAAGTCACCATGCCCAAATGGGGGCTCACAATGAAAGAGGGGAAAATCGTCAGTTGGCTCGTCAATGAAGGTGATCCGGTGAAAAAAGGGCAGGACCTGTTTGAAGTGGAAACGGAAAAAATCACCAACGTGGTTGAGTCCCTGGCCGACGGCATACTTTTTCAGATTGTCGTTCCCACGGGAACCGTGGTGAAGACCGGCACCATAGTGGCCATCATCACCGAACCCGGGGAAGCAGCGGAACGGATTGAAGGGATAGAAATGGGGGAAGTTCCCGAAGATGCGGCAGGACCATCCAAGGAAGCCGTCGCCAAGACTGCCGAAGCGCCGGAAAAAGCAAAAGCCTTTGTTCCGGCAACACCGGCTGCCAGGCGTCTGGCAAAGGAACTGGACATCGATCTCTCTCTGGTTGAAGGGTCCGGTCCTGGCGGGCGCGTCACCGAAAATGATGTGACCCGATACCACGAGGAAGGTCCGCCCCCGCCCAAAATCACACCCCTGGCCCTTGAGATGGCCAAACAGGCGGGCCTCGATATCACGACCTTTACGGGAACCGGTGAAGGGGGAAAGATCACCCAGGCCGATGTAACGAAAGCCCTGAGCCGTGAAGATGCCGGGGAAGAAGCCGCTCCGCCGAAAAGCATTCCTTTTACCGGCATGCGAAAGGCGGTGGCCGACAACATGTATGCATCCCTTCAGCAGACGGCCCAGTTGACCACCTTTACCGAAGTGGATGTCACCGCCATGGTCCAATTCCGGGATGTGGTTCGGAAGGAGTATCAAAAGGATGAAAACGTCAGGATTTCCTATAACGACATTATCATATTGGCCGTATCCCGGGCCCTTAAGCGCTATCCCATCATGAACACCACTTTGGTGGAGGATGAGATCCTGCTTCACGATTCGGTCCATATGGGCATTGCGGTGGCCCTGCCGGACGGGCTCATCGTGCCGGTGCTCAGAAATGCCGACAAGAAGGGTCTGCTTCAGATCGCCAAAGAGGCGAGGGTCCTGGCCGGCAAGGCCAGGGAAGGGAACCTCACCATGGACGACGTGACCGGCGGCACCTTTACCATCACCAACGTGGGGATGTTTCAGGTGGACGGTTTTACCCCGATCCTGAAACCGCCTGAGACCGGCATCCTGGGCGTGGGCCGGGTCAAGGAAAAGCCGGCTGTCCACAATGGAGAGATCGCCATCCGTTCCATGATGTTTTTGAGTTTGACCTTTGATCACCGGGTGGTGGACGGGGCCCCGGCCAATGCGTTTCTGGAAACCGTGGCCCGGTACCTTGAACATCCCAATTTGATCATGAGCTGAAAAGAGGTGTTTTCATGAACTACGATGTCATCGTCATCGGCGGCGGCCCGGGCGGTTACGCCGCGGCCATTCGCGCATCGCAACTGGGCGGCAAGGTGGCCCTGGTGGAAGCGGCGGATATCGGCGGGACCTGTGTCAACCGAGGGTGTATCCCCAGCAAGGTATGGCTCCGGGCGGCCCGATTACTTCAGGGAATAAAAACAGCCGAGGAATTCGGCATAAAGGCGAGGGTGGAAGGCCTGGATCTGTCGGCAATTGTGGCCAGGAAAACCGGCGTGGCCAACGATATCCGCATGGGCATGGGAGGGCTTCTGGGAAACAACGGGGTCACCGTCATCACCGGAAGGGCGGTTTTGACCGGCCCACGGGAGATTCGGGTGGAGGACCAAACCTATGAGGGTAAAGCCCTTATCCTCGCCACCGGAAGTGTTCTGGATATTCCCAACGTTCCCGGCATTGAAGATGCGGCGCTGACCACGGATCAGGTGTTTGACAGCACTGCGTTGCCCGATTCCGTACTGATCTGGGGCCTGGCCGGCCCCATAGAGGTGGAGATGGCCTCCCTGCTTTCGGCATTCGGATGCAAGGTCCATCTCATCACGGATTCCAGACGCCTTCTGCCCATGGAGGACGGCGATACGAGCCAGAGAATCGCTCAGGCCCTGAGAGAAGAGGGCGTGGAGATTTTGACACGCCAAACCCTAGAAAAGTTGCAGAGATCGAAGGGTGGCTACGACTGTATCCTCAAGGGGACCAAGGAAAAGCGCGTGACCGTCAGCAGGGTGCTTATTTCCGCCCGAAAACCGAACACCGCACGCTTGGGACTTGAGGCGGCCGGTGTTTCAGTAAAGGAGGAAGGCGGCATTCGCATCGACGACAGGCTCGAAACCACCGCCAAAGGCATCTATGCCATTGGGGACGCAACAGGCGGGTGGATGTTGAGCCATGCGGCCAGTTCCATGGCGGTTGTGGCTGCTGAAAACGCCATGGGTAGGGTGAAGCAATATCCTCACCACCTGATTCCCCGGGGGATTTGGTCTATGCCGCAGGTGGGTGCAGTCGGCCTTTCGGAGGAGGCGGCCGAGGACCGGGATCTTGATGTGGAAGTGGGGGATTTCCCATACACCATTAACGGACTGGCCATGGCCCGTGGTGAAATGGCAGGCGCCGTGAAGGTGGTAACGGACGCCAAGTTCGGAGCAATCCTGGGAGTGCACATTGTCGGGACCAATGCCACGGAATTGGTGGGTGAGGCGGTCATGGCCATGCAGCTTGAGGCGACCGTCAATGAACTGGCCAACAGTATCCGGGTGCATCCCACTTTTTCGGAAAGTGTCGTGGATGCGGCCCGGGACGCGCGAAACTGGGCCCTTTATTTGCCGAAACGGTCTTGAAACAGGGAGAAGATAATGGGGCTTAAACGGTATATCGTGGAATTGGGAACAGGGGTTGATCTTCACGGGGAAGACGTTACCGAAGCAGCGTGCCGGGCCGTGAAAGACGCCATCTCAAGGAGCTGTCTGTGCGGCCTGGTTGAGATTCTCGGCATGGAAAAACTGGATGCGGTCCGCGTGGATATCCTCGTGGCCACGCCCAGACCTTCGGAAGTGAAATTGGATCAGGTAAAAGAAATGGCGCCCATCGGGCAGGTAACGGCCCGTGCCGTTTTGGGGGGGATGGAAACCCAGGGGCTTTGCGTGGACCGGTTCGGCCCCGAATGCGACCGGATCATGGTGGCCAACGCCTCGGTGACGGTATCAGTCGAACAGTAGTTCATCTATCATAAGGAGGGAAGTTAAATGGCATTAAAAGCAGCATTCATTTTCGTGGCCCCCGAGGGAGACCCGACCCAACACAGGGGATGGGTTAGGACACCTCAGGTGGAGCTTCTGTCGGTGGCCGCCAAGGACTACGAGGCCGCTGCCGGATTGGCGGCTGATCTGGTGAAGGAAGGGATTCAGGCCATTGAATTGTGCGGCGGTTTCGGCAATGCGGGGGTGGCCAGGATTGTGGAGGCCGTGGAAGGGAAGATCCCGGTAGGGGTGGTGCGGTTTGATATCCACCCGGGGCTCGGCAATCAGAGCGGCGACGCCATTTTCGGGTGATAATGGGCGGCACACCGCGCCGGAATACCGGCGAGAGCAATGAATATCCCGACGGGCCGAGAGTCGGTGTGGGATGTGTGGTCGTAAAGGACGGCGCCGTTCTTTTGATTCGGCGCGGGAAACCGCCTTCAATGGGGGAATGGACGGTCCCGGGGGGAAGTGTGCGACTGGGTGAGCCACTTAAAAAAGCGGCCGAACGTGAGGTTCTGGAGGAGACCGGGATTATTGTTCGTGCACGGGAACCGGTGGATACTTTTGATCTGATTCAGAAGGATGCACAAGAGGGGATCCGATTTCATTACGTCATCGTCGATTTCATGGCCGATTATGAGGCCGGCCGGTTAAAAGCCGGCGACGATGCCCTGGATGCCAAATGGGTTCCAACCAAAAACCTCACCGATTTCCCAATAAGTTCAACCACCCGGGGATTGTTTAAGAAAGTGGGTCTTACTGCCTAGAGCATTCCCTGTATGCGATTTTTATTCGTGATTAATATACGATCCCTTGCGCAAAGTCCCTCCAATTCCGAGCCAGGTGATTCTCAAGTTCCAATTTGTCCATTCTTCTGAGGAACGCCACCTTTTCCAGCACTTTTATCAATAGCGCCGGCATTCCTTCCTGCTTGGTAAGCCATTTATAGCCGTCAGGATTGTCCGTCTCAAGCAACAGACGATCAATTGGAATTTCTTTCGCAATCTCTTCAATTGAATCGGAAATCAAGACCTCTACGCCAATTGTAAAATAGCAGCCCAAGGATAGGTACGGTTCGATAAGATTAAGTGGACCGGAGTACCAGTGAATAATAGATTTTCTAATGCGAAACCTTCGAAGAGTATCAACGACTTCCCGTTCCGCTCCTTTCGTGTGCAAATTCATGGGCTTTGACAGCCGTTGCGCCCAATGGCATTGGTATTCGAAGACGATTCTCTGGGCAGCATGCTTCTTGGTGTCCGTCACCCAGAAGAAGTCCAGCCCGGCTTCTCCGATCAGCGGGGTATCCTTCAGGTAGCTGTCGAGCTCACCAAGGCGATCTGCATACCGTTCCGCTTTCCATGGATGAACGCCAAAACTGGGTATCAAATAGTCGCAATTGGCTGAAATCTCTACGGTTCGCAGGTAGGATGGAATATCCATGGACACCGCTACCGTGAGCATCTGATGATGTTCCATTTGTCTTATGGCCTCGCTCAGGCGATCGCCATACCTGTCCATATGCACGTGCGCGTCAACCAACATTCCAATACCTCAATCCTGAGCAAGGGAATACAAGATGAAAAAAGACGAATAACGCCAATACGTTTTCAAGATGCATCCTGGAGCTTCCCCAGCAGAAATGCGGCAATCCGTTCAAAGGCCCTTGGATCCTGTTGGAAAAAGAGATGACCGCCTTCAAATAATTCGAAGTGAGCGTGTGGTACTTGTTTCCGGATGGCTTCGAGATTGGCGGTTGGAGAAATGCCGTCATAGCGGCCACCGCAAATTAGTACGGGCATTTGAAGATTCGGCAGTCGGTCGTAAACATCATGCCCCATGCGTGCTTCAAGCTGCCGGCGTGCGCCAACCGCCCGACCGGGCTCATTCGCCCCGACCATGGCGCCTGCCAGCATCTCATTCACCAACGCCTTGTATTCCCTGGGGTTGGTTCTCTGCCAGTCCTCGTTACAACGTGTGTCCCTGAGTGGTATGACGCGCGTGGCTCGTTCCGCCGGGCTCAAACGGCCAAACTCGTGCAGGGGGTATGAATCGCCACCTGCTCCCCCGCTGCTTGTGCACGCAAGGACCAGTCGCTCAATTCGGTGGGGGTAGCGCAATGCAAATTCTTGTGAAACCATGCCGCCAAATGAAATGCCCAATACGCTACAACAATCCCAACCGAGGGCTTCCATGAGCGCGTCGGCATCCATGGCGTAATCTACCATGGCGTAGGGAATATCAGGGCGATCCGTTTGTCCAAGCCCACGCTGGTCATGGGCAAGGATTTCGAAGTGGGCCGCGAGCGGGGATTCGAAGATACCTGGCTTGCGCCTTAGATCCCCTCCGGTCCCATTGAAGTAAAGCAACCGTGGCCCTTTGCCATGAATTTCGTAATACATCCGTATATCACGGACGTCAATAAACGGCATGGCATATCCCCTCTTTGTGGTCCTATGAAGCCTGATGTTGGGAGGGGTCTTTCAATGCCTTGGTTAATGCGTCCTTCACCCAAACATTTAAGCTCTTTCCCGTTTTTCGCGCTTCCACGGAGATGTTTTTGTGCAATTCGGGTTCCACACGTACCACGAATTTCCCGGAATATGGCTTTTCAGGTTCCTCACCGCGATCAGCGCAAAAAGCAAGATAATCATCCACCGAATCCCGAAACGCTTGTTTGAGTTCAGTGACGGTTTCGCCTTGAAAGGTAATGACGTCTCTTAAATTGATAACTTCTCCATGAAAAACACTCGCGTCATCGTCAAATTCAACTTTGCCAAAATATCCTTTATATTCCATCATGGTGTCACCCCCCATTCTATTAAGAATCTTCGTACGGATTTAACAGACGCTTTGTTGGTTATTCGCTGAGGATGGGGCCGGTGAAAAACAGCACGCACGTCATTAAGTGCAACCCTTACACGAGAACCTTGGGCTTCCGATATTTCAGCGCCAAGTGCCACAAGCAAGGTCTCGATATCATTCCATGGAATATCGGATCGTTCTGGCTTGGCAAATATTTTCGACAGCGTCCGGCGTTGTTTTTTATTCATGACCATATAGTATCACGATTTAGTATCATGTCAACGCAGTTGTAGAAAGGGCGCGATTCATTCATCCAGCGGCATGCTAACCGGTTTCAAAAACGTGGGATGAAGTGGAATACCAATTCGCCTCGGAGCGATTCCCATCTGAAAAACTGTTCCCTCCTGCTGAGGGTCTTCCTTGATCAGATTGTGCAACGCGCGCCGAAACGGCGCAATGCTCGAATAACAGCGGCGGCGTTAGCGGGGGAGGGCATGAACCAAATATCGATGTCCATGGTGGCCCGCGGATAACCATGGGCCGCAAGCGCGCATGCACCGACCAGAATAAACCTAACCTTCTCGTCGGATAAGGCGCGTAACATGTCTCTGTAGTCTTCGTTCAGCATCGTGCTTCACACTTAGGGAGGCAATCTCTTGCGTCAACGGCCAGACGAGAAGAATGCGGTCTTCAGGGGTACCTGAAACGTAATCGTCGTTACAGTGTCCCTTCATTCGGTATATGGCAGTGCGCTTCAGATCCATCCACGTAAGTTACCATTCTATCTATACAAAAGCAAAATTACATTCGCTTAAAACGGTCCGCCCGAGGGACGGTTGTGGCGCGGTAGCAGAACACCGATCAGAGTGGAGCAGTAAGGCTAGCCAGAGATATTTGAAATTTTAAAAGATTGAAAACCACCGGTTGTTCAGCCAATGATAATGTTGGCAACTCAAAACCAAAGGAGGAACAACTGATGGAAACTTTGATTCAGCTATTTTTACCGATGATGGGGTTCCTTTACAACTGTTTTGATGGAATCGTAATAAACGGATACATTTCAATGTTGTCGCGCCCTGTAAATGTTGTGTATTTTTTTCGAAACGTCCTTCAGGAACCGTGCATTACGAAGCAGACCCTGAGTTCACGCACGAAAGATTACCACAACTGGGTGGATTCTTATTCCCGAAACCATGGCATCTCTCTGGAATGGGCTCAAAAAGGCGTTCGAAAGGAGGACTATGCACGCCCGAAGCTCAAAGCTATGGAGCGGAAAAATCGAACCGGTGTTTATTTCATTCTAAAGAGCATGGAACAAGGCAGCACATTCCGTTCGGTAAAACCCAAGTACCCCACAAAAGATCCGAACTACAGAATTATCAAAAACACCCGGAGCCGTTTCACCCTATTACTATTTTTATATCCGTGATGCGGCTGCGGGCCCCATGTTGATCCGTGTTGGTTCATATCTACCCTTTCAAATCACGTGTTATTTGAACGGACACAATTTCATTGAGCAGGAACTGTCAAGATTCGGGATCCGTTTTAAGAAGGATGACACGCGTTTCTTTCCGTAGAAGATCCAGGTTTCCTCCAGGGAGCCGCCGACAATTTGACTCCCGATGTTATCCCTGAGCGAATTGAATACTGGTCTCTCATTGTCAGTCCAAAATTTTCCAAACGAGAAAGACAGAAAATGAACTTGTGGCGATTCGATGCCAAAAATTCCAAGTCGGTGGTGATGTTTTCTTTTTCGGAATCGCCAGAAATATTTCTGAGCGTAAAAGAACCGAGGCAGAACATGTAGCGTTACAGGCCGAATTGACACAAGCCCATAAAATGGAAGCCATCGGCATTCTAGCCGGGGGCATTGCTCGCGAATTCAACAACGTTCTGGGAATCATAATGGGAAATGCGGAACTGGCCTTGGATGACGTCCCCGAATGGAATCCAGCAAAAGAGTCTTTGAGAGAAATCCGTAAAGCTTCGTTCAGGGGGAAGGACGTGGTTCGCCAGATTCTGAGTTTCGCCCGCAAAACCATGACAGCCTTAAAACCGCTCGAAATCAACACGGTCGTATAAGAATCGCTCAAATTTATGCGGGCTTCCATATCCACTATGGTTGATATTCAGCCGAATATTCCCTCCGAACCGAGCATGATTTTAGGAGACCCGACAGAAATCCATCAAATTGTTATCAACCTCTGCACCAACGCCGCACATTCAATGAAACAATCCGGTGGCACACTTGAAGTAGGTATTTCTGTAGTGACGCTAGATGAAAAAAATACTTCTCGTTACGAAGATCTCTCTGCTGGTGATTTTGTAAAACTGTCTGTTAGAGACAGTGGCGAAGGCATTTCACCCGATATTTTGGAAAAGGTTTTTGAACCCTATTTTACTACAAAAGAGTTCGGAACAGGAAGCGGCATGGGCCTGGCGGTTGTCTATGGGATTGTCAAGAAATGTAAAGGGGCCATCGATATTAAAAGCACTGTTGGAGAAGGAACCACTTTTGAAGTACTGTTTCCAAAAATCGACGAAGAAGCATCGGCAAAAGAGAAGAAAGAAGGGGAATTGCCCAAGGGAAATGAAAGGTTTCGCTGGTTGATGACGATCCATCCATTGTTATCATGATAAGTCAAATGCTTAAACGGTTGGGCTATGCGGTCACGGAAATGACCGATAGTACGAGAGCGCTGGAAAAGTTCAAATCGAGGCCAGGCGATTTTGATCTGGTGATCACCGATATGGCCATGCCCCATATGTCCGGAGATCAACTGGCAACCGAATTGATCAAAGTGCGCCAGGACATTCTGATACTTCTTTGCACTGGCCACAGCGATAGCGTCGACGAAAAGACCGCCAAGAAGATCGGAATCAAAGGATTCGCCATGAAGCCGCTGGATATGGGTAAACTGGCAAGGGCTGTCAGGGCAGTGTTATATGGATGATGAGAAAGTTAGCCTATTTTAGCGAATCGAATCCGAGGTGATTATCTCAATGTACATCAACATGGGCAAACCTGACAGACGGAATCAATCTCAACGTCCGCCCAAACTCCTTGACTTGATGATATAGCAGTTTTTTTTTAGCTTTCGGATATTTTGGTTTTTGGTATAAGATGAGTTAAGGCGAGGCTTGAATATTTTCTAATCCCGCCTCACTTTTACCGCGGCCTCTGCAGGAGGTTGTTCAAAAATGAAATGAATATGCGACATGGATTGGATCAATAGCTATCGACCAGCCCGGCTTTAGTCTGTCGGATTGATTGAGACAGTTCACGAGAATTCCAGGAGGGAGACAACCATGAAAATAACCAAAAATCTGACCCTGTTCTTCGCAACCTGCGCTGTTCTGGTGTTGATAGCGTCATCGGCCCCGGCCTGTACGGGCATCACGGTCAAGGCGAAAGACGGGACCGTAATTCACGCCCGTACCCTGGAGTTCGCCCAGGATCTGCAATCCCAGGTGCTGATGATTCCGCGGGGATACGCTCTGGCCTCCAGCGCGCCGGGCGGCAAGCTGGGCCTTGCGTGGAAGTCCGCATATGCCGTCCTGGGCCTGGACTTCCTTGGCAGGACGTGCATTGCAGACGGCATGAATGAAAAGGGACTGGCCGCGGGACTGTTTTATCTGCCCAGCTTCGCCCAATACCAGAAGGTAACGCCCGGGGACCAGGATAAATGCCTGGCGCCCTGGGACCTGCCCATGTGGGTGTTGACTAACTTCGCAGACTTGGACGAAGTGCGCGCCGCCCTTGTCGGCGTAAAGGTGTGGCCCGGGGTCATTCCTGAACTGGGCAAAACGCCTGTGCCCCTTCACTTCATGGTCACCGACAGGACCGGCAAGTCCCTGGTCGTCGAGTACGTGGGCGGGCGGTTGAACCTTTACGACAACCCCCTGGGGGTCATCACCAATTCACCGACCTTTGACTGGCACCTGAACAACTTGCGCAACTACGTAAACCTGTCGGCCAACGATGTGGCCCCGCTCAAGCTCAAAGGGATTACCATGTACCCCTCGGGCCAGGGTTCGGGCATGCTGGGCCTGCCCGGCGACGTCACCCCGCCCAGCCGCTTCATCCGTGCTGTGGCATTTACCCAGTCCGTCCTGCCTGTGGCGGACGGCCACCTGGCTGCCAGGCAGGCCCTCCAACTGCTGGATTCCTTTTATATAACCAAGGGCATGGCCCGTGGCATCGAGGAGGGCAAACCCAGCTACGACTATACCCAGTGGATGGACGCCTGCGATCTCAGAAACCTTAAATTTTATTTTGCCACCTATGAAAACCTGGTGCCCAGGATGGTGGATTTCAAAAAGCTGGATATGCGGAGCGGCAAATTATTGCGCATCCCCATCACCGGTGGGCCATTTTATGAGGATGTAACGGGACTGGCAAAATAAATAGTGAGGGAGAAAAGAACTGCCTGGTTTCATTATGAAAACTGGCTTCGTTTTGGGATGCGTCGTCTTTTCTATCTACGCCGCTACCGTAGCTTCAGCCTGTTCAAGCGTCTTTATCACCAGCCATGAAGGCGAAGCGCCGGCTGTGGTGGGCCGGACCATGGACTTTGAAGAAAACGAAGGGAAGCTGATGGGCGTCGACCTGTCCGGAGATCAGAATGTAAGCGACGTGAATATGCATGATAACATCCTTAAAACTGCGGCATGGACCAATCGATATGATTATATCGGAAAACTTTTGAACACCGCACCCATGTTCGTGGAAGGAATCAACAACGCCGGTTTATATGTCGGCAGTTTTTATATGCCCGGTATCACGCGATTTGCGGAATATGATCCAAAAGGGAAGCCGGCGCTGAGTTTTCCAAGCCTGATTCCTTATCTTCTTGGAGTGAGCGCCACGGTGGAAGAGGCACTGGAAAACGTGGGAAAGGTTCAAATCCTTATTGGCGCCATTAATCCGGGTGATGGCTATATGGCTCCGCCGCTCCATTACGTCATCAGGGATAAACATGGCAAGAGCGCCGTGATGGAATTCCTTGAGGGGGTGTAAGAATATACCTTGATAAAGACTTGGCTTATAATATCAACATTCAAAATCTCGAGGCTGCCACGGGCGGGACCGTGAACCAGAGCTATTCAGGCGCCGGTAAAGTGGTCACCAATGAATCGTCTTATAACTGGCAAAACGATTCTTTTCAAAAATAGGATAATAAGATCAAGTGGACGGGAGACCGGACCAATAGAACTTGGGATGGCGGACATCAAAATGCTTCGGGCACATATGGCCTCAAGGGCGACTGGACCGCGCCTTCCCGTTTTCAGCGACCCATGGCCCTTTTGAAATCGGGTATTTGACCTGTTCCGTACACAACTGCGCAGGCCAAATACCTGGCATACGGGGCTATTTTGTCCATCATACAACCCGCAGGCGTCTCGGTTTGTCCCACCATATGGATTTCCCTTTCCGATTTGAAAAACGGTGATTACTTTTACCGACTTCTGCGTTTGTTCAGCAAGAAATCAACTGGCATGAATACCGTTCTCGACATTCCTGATGACCCCGGGGACTTCCGTCTGGAAAACTTCAACGTAAATGATGTACGAACCTATCTCGCCAAGGGGCGGGAAAATGTGAAACAGATCATTATCAAGTTCACTGGACGTCTTACGGAAGATCAGCGGGCGGTGGTAATGAAGGCTTTTCTAGCACCAGCACCAACAGGGGGCGCCACACCCCTCACTACTACGTTTCTGAATCCCCAAAAAAAATGATATCATAATCGATTTCTCGCAACCGAATGCCTGTGATACACTCATTGGGATGGGGCGAACTGAGGGCTGATGGATGCATGAAACTGGCTGTTTTTTGGATGATACCTGACTTGCACTATCTCCAACATCTAGCGAATTAAATCCCAGGTGATTGTCTAAATTACGTGAAACATTGACCGGCCCTGAAAGCGGAGCTGTTTCTTATATCAGCCTAAGTTGATGTTACCGCAGTTCCTTAGTTTGTTGAGATTTTCAACTCCTGAAAAGAGAAAACTTTATATGTGGGGCAGATGATAGTAGCGGTAAACGAATGATAAACTGAAATCATTCTGGCCGCAAGAAATAAGAAAGGGATTTAGAAATCCTGAAATGTTTTGATACGCGGCGGTCGTTTTTATTGGCAAAATCGCTACCATGCGAAAGCACTTCAAATAAGTGTCGACTTTACCGGTCAGTAAGGGTCGGACCTGTGACAGCCTGTATATTAATCCTGTGTCTTTCATTTTTGCTCATCCATGGTATATCTTTAGCCTGGTCCAATGTAATCTCTTTAAACTCCCCAAGAAAAGTGACCTCGGATTCTACGACGCTCACCGGGTTTCCGAAATACATCGCCCAGGGTCAATATACAATGTATCAGAGTCTTCCAAATATCACCAAAGCCATTGACAAGATATACGGAACGGCAGGCAACCACTCGCCCGCGTTTGATTTCTCGATGCATTACGGTTCCATCGGAGATGGCTTTGTTCCCGGTTTTATGCCACCCCAAAACCCGCTTTCTTTTATATACACCCACTCTAACATCAGCATTTGCTTGCTTTACGGCATGGGGGGCTTGAGCAATGTTTCTGCCGGTCTCGATTTCGAGGGTCTGGCACAAATAAGCGCCTGCAGTAACGGCATTTTTTCTTCTCTACAGTTTTCATCAACAGCCTGCCTCCAATGGAGACCGACTATCGATGAGCGGTTCTATTAGGGGAAGATATTTTGCTTAAGGGAAGAAAATTGAAGAAAATGATTCAATAAAATCTGATCTGGAAGAAAATCCAACATCTTCATGCCGGTCACTCACAAACAAATTCAAGACGGCGCCGACACCATCGGCGAGTTATGCTATTCTCGATAATGACCGTGAAATTAGTATCCAGATCAATTTCGCAAATTTTCCTTTAACCCCAAAGATATGGTCGATGCCTGCATGGCTGCTGCCACGGTCAGGGAAACGGTACTTGGCAGAGGAGAAGAGGTAGGTGGTGGGGATGGGTTTGGAACCATCGTTCTTCCACGTCCGATTGAAAATGGCAGGATCGCTGAAGTCTTCGTTTGGCCTGATGAATAAAAGGGATGTTTGATTATTGGCATGAGAGAGTCTTTTACCCATCAATATCATTTGTCTTTGTCAAGATCTCAAAGGTTTTGACCAAGAAGCATTCTTATGGGCTATTCAATGTATCGCACGTTGCCAATGAAAATGGCTCACCACAAGATATTGGCTATCATCCAAACGGTTTTGGTTCCATGCTGTCAAGAGCGATTCCCAGGGAGATGTTATTCGGAATGATCACGCACGGTTTGGGTAATTTGATATCTAGAGGGGATAAATTCGCTGATACCAAAAATTATGTGACAATTTGCCCGCGGGTGGTGTATCAAGGGGGACTGCAACCTTTAACACAATTTATATGGCAAGAATATATGAAAACTTTCGCATGAAATGGCCATTGTTAAGTTAATAAGTTAAGGGCGTCCCCCTGGTCCGATCGTCTTAACGGATGTTATCCCAATGCTATTCAAGTGCACACCCCACCATAGAAAAAGGAGGATATTATGAGGAGAAGAATGCTAAGAATTTCTGTCTATCCAATATTGTTTTCCCTTTCAGTGATGTTGTTGCTGCTTAACACCACTTTGGCTAGAGGTGAAGGCTTGTGGAACACTACCGCATTACCTGGATACGTTTTTGTCACTGTATTCGACACGAGGCATGGCCACCATGATGGCGGCGGCTGGGATGAGGCTATGATCATGACGGTGCTTCATCCAAATAAGACTTTCAATGTCTACCAGGGGCCTGATGACGCTATAGCTTCTACTTTCTACCTCCATCCAGTGCATGCCGACTCCGACATGCATTTTATATGGGTTTTCTTCGATTCCGACCATGCAGAATTACATGTCAATACGGATTTCACTTGCACCACTAACTGTCTGTTGGAACCTGGACAGGTGGTAAGCTTGACTAGATTCATTGGGGATGAGAATCCGAAGGGCACCCCTAGCCGAGTCCCAAAGACTGGGCAGACGCGCTGCACTGATCATCTTGGTGATGCAATGCCCTGTGAGGGTACGGGTCAGGACGGAGAATATCAATACGGGGTGTTGCCCGCGGTGATGCCTACGTGTACTTCGGATACGTGTCCTGGTGCGTATACCGTCCACGGTTGATGGTCTCGTAAAAAGTCAGAACGCGGTCAAGCCGATATTATGAGCATTTGCTCAAAACGGGTGCGGTACAGGGCGGCCATTTTTTTCACCTCAC
>JANQDY010000210.1 GCA_028278625.1 Thermodesulfobacteriota bacterium | reverse complement strand
GCCCCAGGCAACATGCTGAAAAGTTTATGAAAAATCAAAATTGGCGGCTTTTTTGAAAAATTTCCAATTTTTTTTGATCCTTATATCGGAATTCCAGATGAAGCTGTTACTGATACTGTTGACTCTGGGAGCGTTTGTGGCGGGAACCGGTTCCGCCGCCTTTGCGGGAAAGAACAAGTTTGAGCGGGAAGTGGACAAAGAAACGGCGAGTGTGAAGCTTGTACGCGAAGTGCAGCGGGGCGACTACGACGTGGTGACAACGGAAGAATTGAAGGGATGGATCGACGGGGGAAAAGAGATGCTGATTATCGACACCATGCCCCTTGAAGCCAGCTACAAGAAAGCGCACGTGCCGGGTGCCAAGCAGTTTCTCTTTCCCATTCCAGACATGGAAACCTGGGACGGCAAAGAAACCGCCGGAAAAAGCCAGGAAGATTACATGGCCATGCTGGGGCCGGATAAGGAGAAGGTGATCGTCATCTATTGCGGTTTTGTAAAATGCACCCGAAGCCACAACGGTGCGGTCTGGGCCAAAAAGCTGGGATATAAGAACGTCTACCGTTATCCCGGTGGCATTTTCGCCTGGAAAGGTGCCGACCATCCCGTTGAAAAAGAGGAATGATCCACCGTGCAAAGATCAGAAAGCATCGTGATCCTTTTCTGACAATTTTTGTCCGGTCCTTGACATCTTTCGGCCCATGCCGCTCCCATGCGGGCGGTGTGGGCTGTAACTTTTTGAAAATACATTGATTGTTTGATCAGAACCCACTGCATGATTTTTGCATATAATGGTTTGATCCCGGAGGTAATGTTGGTATCCTTATAAGGGGCTGCAAATCCCCGCATCAAAAGTGAGTTGGAAAAAAACCCATGGGGCACCGGCTGGAAAAACTTCAGAAGGTTATGATCCGTACCATCCTGGGCTGCTGCCTATCCCTTCTTCTCTCTTCATTTTCGGTTGCTGAAGTTTTAACCGTACCACCGGCCGGTGAACCAACAAGTCCCATGAATAAGGCCGGGTCTATTGGAAATGCCCCGGACCGCGGTTCCTACAAAGCGCGATCTCAACCCATCATCATCGACCATACCTGCACGGACATATCCCGGATCCCCTCTTACTGGCTCGAACAGGCCAAGCAGTTGACCATTCATTACGCCCATACCTCACATGGCGGCCAGATTGTACAGGGGGCGGAGAATCTGGAAAGCCTGGACCCCACCTATAGCTTTGCCCGGCGGGAGAGCGCAACGGAAGGACTCCCTCCCGAAGAGACACCTCCGGCCCTACGCATGTATGACGGGAACCCTCCCGATACCTATATTACCCCTGAACTCTATTGGGATTCCTCTGAAGGAGCGGACAGCACCAGATCCGTGGCCGATACGGGAAGTTACGACTTTTCCATGTGGGCATGGTGCGGCCAGGTATCCGATGCCAGCCAAGCCTATATCCAAAGCTATCTTGATACCATGAACCAGTTTGAGACCGAATACCCCGGCATGAGATTCATTTACATGACCGGCCATCTGGACGGGAGCGGGTCATCCGGGAATCTGCATCAGCGAAACGAGCAGATTCGCGCCTATTGCAGGACCAACAACAAGGTTCTCTTTGATTTTGCCGATATTGAACGTTTCAATCCGGATGGGGAGGATTTTCTGGATCGATCCGCCAATGATCAATGCGATTATGAAAGCGGTAACTGGGCCGACGAATGGTGTGCCGCAAATCCTTCATCCCCCTTGTGTGATGCCTGCGGCTGCAATCATTCAAGGGCCCTCAACTGCAATCTAAAAGCGAGGGCGTTTTGGTGGATGATGGCCCGGCTGGCCGGCTGGGAACCGGCGCCGGTTGATTGTCCCGATTTTCCGGGACCTTCGCCGGCCATTCAGAATGTGGATTTTCCGGCGGGTGCTGAATGTACCTATACGGACGATACGGCCATTACCATCGGTCCGGACGTCACCATCAGAGCAAACGCAACCGTCATCCTTGATGCACCCATCATTACCACCCGCAGCCCGTTTCACGCTGAAAGCGGCGCAAACTTCCGATGCCGAACAGGTGCGCCATGATCATTTTCGGTCAATAATCCCGTGGACGCCGGCATGGCCCCTGCAATTGGAGACTAATCAGAAGGCATGGTGGTCATGTCGGGAACCCAACCTTCCGGTGTCTTTCTGTACAGGGGATAGCGGATGGGTGATTTGACCAACGGCGGCCATTTAGGGTCTATTTCAGCCAGACGCTCTTCCCAGACATTGGTTTCCCGATTGGCCACCACAATGCCCACAAGATTGACGCCCAGTTTTTCAACCAGTTTCAATTCAGCCGATATGGTGCCGCCCGTGCTGATGACATCCTCCACCAGAATGACCCTTTTGCCGACAAGACGCTCCAGCAGTTTGGGATCGATGTAGACATTCTTGGGGACCGTGGGGCTGGTAATGGAGGTGACGGGTACCGAAAGCGCATCATCGTACCAGAATTTGCGGGAGTAACCGAGCGGCACGTAACGCTCATGCCCCAGTTTCCTGGCCACGATGGGGGCGTAGACCATCCCCAGGGTGGGCATTCCGATCACCACTTCCGGGTCCCACTGCCGGGCCAGGTTGGCCATTGCCGTTGTGAGACGATCCTCCACCTCAAAAGTGGTTTGGTTGGAGCAGAGAAAGGCAATGGCCGTATCAAAATCAGGGGGCAAGGGGAGCATGGGAAGATCCAGCCAGTCTCCGTCCGGGAGCTGAACCGGGCAACTCTCCTGATAGGGGGGTTGTGGTATCTCTTTCATTTCCGATGCGGGGATCAGCCGTTCACGATTGCTTCCTCTGCCTGTCAAATCCATGGATCTCTCCTGTTTTTTCTGTTGCGACAAACCGCAGTTTTGATTTTCAAGCCTCACCGGGAATATGTCCCAAAACGAAACCCCTGTCAAGACCCTTGGACAGCTGTTTGGAAAAACGATCGCCGCATGATTGAAATGTCTGTTTAGGAGACTTCTTTGTTGACAGGTGCGACCCTCCTTCCCTATATTCCGGTGTCATTACCGGGCAGGAAATCCGCAAGATCCAAACCAAAAAGAGATCAAAAGAGGTTTCATCGTGATACTGGGGTTGTTGCAGACGATTTTAGGGGGCATTGGTGAAGGTTCCATCTATGCCCTGTTGGGGCTCTCTTTTGTGCTCATCTTTGGAAAGCTGAGGATCTGTTCGGTGCTTCACGGGGACCTGGCGGTGCTGGGTGCCTATGTGGCCTACTGGTCTTTTTCGCTCTTTAAGATAGATCCCTTTTTAAGCATGCTCTACTCGCTTCCCATCTTTTTTTTCGGGGGTTATCTGATTCAGCGGTTTTTCTTGAAGCCCTTCATGGCCATGGAGACCTGGAAGGGGAGGTACCAGGGGCAGATCATGGTGACCTGGGGGATTGCCCTCGGCCTCATGGCACTGGAGTATATTTTCTGGACCGGCACCTACAGAACCATTGCCACCGGCTACCGGAACAAAGCCTTTTTTGTGGGGGACATTTCATTTTCCTTTGTTCACATGCTCTCTGTGGGCAGTGTTTTTATCATCTATTTTCTGATCACCTATCTCCTTAAGAAGACGGGGTTGGGCATATCGCTCCGGGCCTGCTCCGACAACCGGACCGCCGCCATGCTGGCGGGGATCAACTACCACAAAATGTGCTCCCTGGCCTTTGGTATTTCCGCGGCCATATCGGTGGTTGCCGGCATCTTTTTCGGGCTCACCCACCAGATCACCCCCTCTTTGGGGTTGAGCCTGACCTTCAAGGGATGGGTTGCGGTCATTGTTGGGGGGATGGGGAGCCTTGGCGGGGTGATCGCCGCGGGGCTTCTTTTGGGGGTCATCGAATCCCTGACCGCTTATTTGTATATCCCGGCGTTAAAAGAGGCGGCCCTTTATATGGCGCTCCTGCTCTTTTTAATTGCCAGGCCCGAGGGGCTTTTCAAGCAGGCCGGAAATTGAAGTAAGAGATAATTCTTATGCATTTAAAAAGATGGTTCTTGTGGGGGTTCGGATTTTTTGTTCTTTTTTTGGCAATTCTCTTCGGCAATCGCGCGGGGTTTTTGTCCAATTTCATTGTGTATACGTTTCTGTTCATCATTGCCGGAGAAGGGTGGAACCTTCTGGGCGGGTATATCGGGGAAATCTCCTTTGGCCACGCGGTGTTTTTTGGGGTGGGGGCCTACACCGTGGGACTCCCCATCGGGTACGGCTATGAACCGCCGCTGGCCCTCCTGGTGATTCTTGGGGGGATTGTGAGCGCCTTACTTGCCTGGATCCTCTCTTTTCCGCTTTTGCGGATGCGGGGGTTTCCCTTTCTGATCGCCACCTTCGGCCTGGGGGTGATCTTTCAGAAGGTGTTTCACATTTCGAAATTTCTCTTTTCAACCCGGGGCATCTTCATGCCCACGGTGAACACCTATCTTTTGTACGCGGTCATCGGTGGTGTTGGCATTTTATCGGTGATCTTCACCAAGTGGCTGGTGAGCCAGAACATC
>JANQDY010000178.1 GCA_028278625.1 Thermodesulfobacteriota bacterium | reverse complement strand
GCACATAAAGCGTAAAGGCGTCCACAGCCGCGTTATCATTGCCGAATTTATCGATATTCTTGAGGGTGCGCCGCCATGTTTCATCCTGAAGATTGCTTTTTAAGTGATCCACAAGCCCCGGCAGATCAATGCTTCTATCCTTGAATACGACCTTATGGATAGCATAAAGGGCATCACCCGTATCCACGGGGCCCACACACTGTATGCCCGAATAATTGTATGTGGCCCCTCCGGCCGTGGAACAAGACCCGTTTTTTAGACATCCATCCAGAAGCATGCTGGTAAGGGGCGTTGGATGGTATTCAGCATTTGCCCGTTCAATGTGCCGGAGATCCCGGATGAGCCGCATTATGAAGTGATGCAATTGGGTTTCGAATGCAAGTTTTACATCATTCAATCCCGCCATTTTGTCAACGGCCGGTGTTTTAGGGCCGACCCGCAAGCGTGAACCGAACCGTTTCCCCTGGTTCAAGGCCAATTCCAGCATCAGTGGGACGTTGAAAATGGCCGCATCGGTAGAGGAAAAGCTCCTTCCCTGACAGACCGGTTCAACACACCCAACCCCCGTATAGTCCCTTGCGTCGGCAAGATCGTAGCCGTTTCTCACAAGGGTTTCCACAATCACGTCATCATTATAGAGGGCCGGGGAACCGCTACCGTCCGAAAGGATTCCGAATATGGCGTCGAGATAGGTCTCCGGCGAATCCTTATGAATCCTGGCATGATAGTTGGGTTGGCGCATTCTCAAGTCATCCATCGTCTCAAGGAAAATATGGGAGAGTTCGTTTGTCGCGTCTTTGCCGCTTCGGTCGACGCCGCCAACCGTCACCACCTGCCCGTTGAACATCCCGCCGTGAAAACGCGTGATATGTTTGGAAAAGACCGGAACGATTTCCGACATTTTGATGGAAAAAGCAGATAACAGATCTTTGGCATCTTCCCGGGTCAATCGCCCCTGTTTCAAATCCCGTTCGTAGAAAGGAAAGAGATAGTGATCCATTCTTCCGGGGGAAATGGCATTATCAAGGCTTTCAAGATTGAGGGCGATCTGGGCCAGAAAGACCGATTGAAGGGCTTCCCGGAAGGTTCTGGCGCTTTTTAGAGGAACCCTTTTGCACACATGGGAGATATCCAGAAGCGCCTGTCTCTCATCGGGATCTTTCTCCCTTCGGGCCATTTGGAAGGCAAGATCCGAATACCGTTTTCCGAACCGGGCCAGCCCCCGGGCCATGATTTTGACGGACTCGTAGAAATACCATTTTCGGCTATTTTGGGCCGCCTGGGCCTGCAGGGCCAGAGCTTCCGCAATGATCCCTTCGGTGCCGATGGTAATGAGCGTCTCGTAGTCTGGTGCCAGGTGAGCAATGCCGCCGCTCTCATTAATGAGATAGTACCGGGCGGTCAATTGATCAGCAATGAAAGAGAGGGTCTCAATTTTGGATTTGTGGGCTTTAAAACCGAGGAAACGAAAGATCCAGAAAGGGATGATCTTCATGAGTGCAAGGATCTCCCCATTGGAAATCTCCATGGGATTGGTCTTCCTTTTTGAGAATTTCAGAAGGTCCTGCATCACCACGATACCGTGGAGCTCAGGGAAAATGGAACCGCCCACCCGCTTTGATGAAAAGTTTCCAACAATTAATTCATGGGGATGGATGCAAATGGTCTTGGTTCTGAGCACATGGCTTAGGGCTTCGGCCATTTGGACATGGATATCCTTCTTTTGGTTTTCCTTGCTTTTGAAATACTTGGTCCAGATCAGCGCCCGCTCGGTGCAAATCCCGGGGCTTGCCGCCTGAACCGCTCCTTTAAGGCCCTCTATTCTGTCATGACCCATGGTGGAATCCTTTCTCAGTCGTCCAGAATAACATCAATGCCATGATCTTCAAAAACACTTTTTGCAGACAAAAGATAACCTTTCCTGCCTGCCGGCAGGTCCAACGGCTTAAAATCCGATCTGAGTCTCGATAGTTTGGCAATGCCCAACCGATTGTAGGGAAGGAGATGGATAACGGGCAGGTTGTTTTCCCTCAAGAAACCGGCCGTTTGAATAATGTTTCGGGCATTGTCGTTGATGGTGGGTATCAGCGGCATTCGGGGGGTAAGCCCCTTAAAGAAGGGGCTCAGTCTTCTGAAGTTCTCCAAAATGATGCCGTTATCAACGCCCGTGTATCTCCGATGGGTCTCTTTGTCCATCAGTTTCAGATCGTAGAAGATCATGTCCATGAAGGATAACAGCGGTGCCGTCTTCTCCCAGTTGAACATGCCTGATGTTTCCATGTTCACATGGATCCCTTCCCCTTTAACGAGGGGCAGAAATTCCTTGAGGAAGTCGGTCCGGGCGGTCGGTTCACCGCCCGAAAGGGTAATGCCGCCATGGGAATCATCAAAAAAATCATTATCTTTCATCACCTCTTTTAGGAGCGGGGCAGCAGCCCACTCCCGGCCCAGGCATCTTACGGCCCTGTTGGGGCAGGCGGACACGCATTTTCCACAGGCATCACACCGGTCAAAATCAATGCGAATTTCTTCCATTTTGAGAATGGCGTCCTTGGGACAGACGTCCTTACAGGCAAAACAGGCAACGCACTTTTCTTTAAAGAAGGCCATTTCCTTATGGCTTCTATGGGATTCAGGATTCTGGCACCATTTGCACCTTAGCGGGCAACCCTTGAAGAAAAGGGTCGTTCTGATGCCTGGGCCGTCGTGAATGGAAAACCGTTGAATATCAAAAAGGGTGGCCAGGGTCATTTCCATTAAACCTCAAAACAGAACCCTCAGTCACCACCAACGTCATCGGCATAACGCTTCTCAGTTTCGAAGTATTCGGGGAATCCCACAATCTCCTTCAGATGCTCAAAAGAAATAAGCTTTTCCGGGTGATGGCCTTTCTTAAAATCCTCCAAGGCTTGCTCCATGGCGCCAATGCCGGCCAGCAGCAGGGTGAGGGGATAGACGGCAATCTTGTAGCCCATCTCCGCCAACCGGGATGGGCTTAACAAGGGCGTTTTTCCCTGCTCCAGCATATTGGCCATCTTGGGTCCCGGCACCCTTCTGCAGTACTCTCTCATTTCATGCTGATTATTGGGCGCTTCAAGAAAGGTGATATCCGCTCCCAGTTCAAAAAAGGTCCCGGCCCGATGAACCGCTTCCTCAAATCCTTCCGTGGCGCTGGCATCGGTGCGCGCCATGATCAGAATGTCGGCGCCTTCCTCTTTGGCGTCAACGGCCGCACGGATTCTTGAAAAGGCCTCCTGCCGGCTCACCGTCTGTTTGCCTTTCGTATGGCCGCACCGCTTGGGCCATGCCTGATCTTCAATCATGACACAGGCAAATCCCGCCTTTGCATAGCCATGAACCGTTCGTTTGACATTTACGGCATTTCCGTACCCCGTATCCCCGTCGCCCAATACGGGAATGGACACGGCACCGCACACATCCCGGCCTTGGGCCACCATTTCTCCATAGGAGATGAGACCCGTATCCGGCAACCCCAACCGAACCGCCGATACGGCAAAACCGCCCATGAAGGCCGCCGGAAACCCGGCCCGCTCAATGAGCCTTGCGCTCAAGGCATCATAGCATCCGGGCACCAGCAACATATCCGAACTTTTGAGAAGCTTTTCCAGGGACTTTCGAGGACTCATGGTCTGTATCCTTTCGCAATTGCCACGATTTCCTTCATTGAAACTGCCTCTTTGGCATGATCCGGCATGTGTTTGAGACGAATTCTGTCATCATGTTCTGTCATACTGTACGTCGGCAGTGGCGAGTACTTTCTCGCGATAATATCCGCTAATAAATCCGGGAGTATTGAGGTCCACATTTCTTCCAAGGATCTTACTCAATTCCAGCTCTAATGCTGCCAATTTTATAAGACCGATATGTGCTTCCGGCTCAAACTCAACAATAACATCCACATCGCTATTTCGATTGAAATCATCGCGGAGGGCTGAACCAAATAGCGACAGTTTTTTAATATGGTTCCTTTTGCAGAATTCAGAGATTTTATCCTTTGGGATTTCAATTCTAGGTTTTGCAGACATATGCATTTTCCTTGTCGTGGAAAGGTTGATGATTAATGCAATGTTTTCGAATCACTCAGGTGAAACGGTATATTTCGTTGTCCAGAAGCAGTCTGGCAGATTCAAGAGACTCCTCTGCCTGTTCAAGCCGATACCAGATCAGTGATTTACGTTTTTCCTTCATCCTGCTATTCCCATGCTGATGACATTCTTGACCAGAGGGCTCTCGGAACAGGGTCCACCTTAAAACTCAACCCGGGAATACGTTACCGTTGATAGAACAACATCATTCCCGCCGGCTGATTGGTGGCCCACCGAAAGAGTTCTTAAGTGGTCCGTCAGTTGATCTAGGAGACCTCGCTTCAAGTTTATAGCGAATAACGCCTTTATATTATCGTGCGAAATCTTTGACGACAAGGCAATTGTTCGAGATATTTGCGGCTATTGTCTCTCTCTCCAATTTTGATAAGAAGAGATCAAATGTGCAGATCATCGGGCCATAGTGTATTTAATGCTGATAATCGGCAGCGCACTCCCTTGACCAACGGGAACGCCTATAAAGAGGATTGCATTAAGGCTCTTGTAGGTGCAAACGGAATTGATATCGAATACGAAAGACCTTTGGCAGTAAAGCCGGAAGACCGCTGTTGCTCTTCATGGGCTGGGGCACGGACTTTCTTACCCGGCTTTCTGGGAAGAGATGATCAGCGCCATCACAACCCATACCTCCAAGGCCGAATGAACTGGGCGCATCCTGTGTCTCCAGCCCATCCGGATATCGAGTCCGCTTGGGGCTTAAGCCACATCTCAATTTTTTCCTGAAATCCCCAGAAGGGCTTTTGCCAGTTTGACTTTTTTCATGAGATCGCCTTCCCTAAAAATCATGACCCGTTGGGCCTGTGGAGAGCCGGCACCGTGCATGGATTCCACAAGGGCCGTGCCGCCGGTCATGGCCTCAATCAACCGGGCGATCTTGATGCGGTGTTCCGTAGGAATTCCTTCGATGCCTGAGAAATATTTCTTGACCAGATGACCCACTTCCTCGCTTCTGAGATCGTATTCGCTGGGTAGCGTTGCGATGAATCCACCGGCCAGGTCCAGGGCAAGGCGTGCCACCTCGAAATGGAACCGTGTCACGTTGTGTTTACAGACGTTTGCCAGCATGGTGTCCACCATATAAACGCCCGAAGGGGTGGGGAATCCTTCGGCGGAGCAGGCAATTGATGAACTGTAGAGGGTTTCGGAAAGATGGATCATTTCGGTGACCTTGTCTCTCACATGGGATGCTTTGGCCGTTCCCTGAATCTGGGCAAGGTAGGTGACCGCACCTGTTAGAACATCCATGAGCCCGGTTTTGCAGGCCCCGTAGTTGGCCCGGTGGTGGGCTGCAAAGCGGTAGACCAGATCGCCGGTAAAATCGGTCTGTCCATCCATGAAAACC
>JANQDY010000171.1 GCA_028278625.1 Thermodesulfobacteriota bacterium | reverse complement strand
TCTACGATCTTGAGATCATCAAGGAAGGTATCGAGGACGGGCCTTCCAACATGACCCGATTTCTGCTCCTGGCCCGGGAACCGTACACCGAGGGCGGCGAAAAAACGTCCATTATCTTTGCCACGCCCCACGAATCGGGCAGGCTTCACGCGGTATTGCAACTTTTTGCCGAGGCCGGAATCAACCTGACGCGCATCTCCAGCACGCCGCTACGCTGGGATCCCAACAACTACTGTTTCTTTCTTGACTTTGAGGGGGATGAAAACGACGCCAAGGTCAAACCGGTGCTTCAAAAGATGGAGGGCATGACCATCTCCATGAAGCGTCTGGGCAGTTATCCGGCCAACGGGGTCATTGAATGAAAAACGGCAAAAAAGAAAGATGAATGCCACCCTTCAGGGGGGGTATTCATTTTTCGGTTCAAATATGTAATCCCAAGTGTATCTATTTCAGGAAATCATCGATAATGTCCATGGCAGGCAACGGCGTTTTCCATAGGAATTGCATCATGCCGTTTTGATGCCTTTTGAGGCCGGTTCCGGGCATAAGCCCGGGATCGAGAACGTAGCATGAAAAGGTGTTAAATCTTCTTGAGAGTTCAACGGCGGTGATCGTATTTAGAAACTTTGAGGTGGCGTATCTATCAAGGTTTTGTTGTTTCGTATGCTTGGCGTTGCTCTTCCCCTGGGCCAGATTCGGCATTCGCCCAGGGAAGCAACGGCAATTCTATATTCTTTTATTCACGGGTTGGTTGAGTTTCATCTGGTTGGGCACAGGGAGGCGGAAAAAGGCCTGAACGATCCCGGATTGCTCATCGATCGAATGATCGATGCCATCCTTTATTAGATTGCTATACCCCTGACACCATCACGTCAGAAATCAACAAACTGGGAACCCGCCATTCTCCAAAGGTCCATGGATCGTTTCCCACCGCAGCCAGTTTCTTCCAGAAACGGAGGTGGTTGTCGGCGATGTTCATCTCCGCCACCGCCTGAACCGGCTCGCCCTTTTCGAACAATTGGCCAATGATGCCAATGGAGAAGTCGCCGGTTGTGGGATTGACATTACCGCCCATAAAATCGGTAATCAGGATACCCCGGCCCACACCCGCCATCATCTGGGCAAGGGAACGTCTGCCGGGAGGAATGGTCAGATTCGCCGTTTGACCGGTCGTTGGCTCCCAGCCCAGTTTCCGGCTGTAGTACCAGTCAATCAAAAAGGCCTCAACTCTTCCGCCATCGACCAGAGAGAGGATTTTGGAAGGCAATCCGTCCCGATCATATAAACGGCTTTCAAGGCCTTTTTCGAGGAGAGGATTGTTGATCACGGAAAAAGCCGGATCGGCAATCACCATTCCTTTCTTCCCCACCAGAAAGGATCGCTCCTGTTGAATCCCGGCTCCCTGCATGCCTGAGACGAAGGATTTCAACAGGCGCTGCACAGCCAGGTTTTCCACAAGGATGGGCACGGTTTGGGTAACTAGTTTTTTGGCACCGATTTTTGCGATGGTGCGATCCGCGGCCTGGCGGCCGATAAAAGCGGCTGTCGGCAGGTCCTTCAAGTGTCTGCACCCGATCCTGAAATACCCACTGGGGTTTCTGTTACCACGGTCCTTGGCAGTCATCGTTGCCCATAACCAGATCGTTGTGGCCTTATTCGACCCGCTAAACCCGTTGGTTGCCGTAAGCATCGTCTCCATCTCCGAAAACTCCGCCCCTGCTATGGCGGAAATCGTGCGATCGGTTCCCCGGGCCAGGCATGCTTGTTCCACCGCTCGAACCAGATCATGACGGGATTCAATGGACAGCTTGGCCATGCTGGGATCGAAGAGTTTTAGATCGATCTCTTTTTGATCTTCGATATAGGATGTAGAGGGAAGTGTTCGAAACGGATCCGGAGACAGATGCTTTGCGTTATTCAGACAAACAGAAATGAAGGTGGTCAGCGCATCTTTTCTCAAATCCGACGTCTGCTGAACCGTGCACCTGCCGTTTTTATAAATTGTGAGCCAGATACTGCGTGTGGTCGCCTCCTTGACAAATTCCGGTTTGCCCCGTCGGTATTCTATCGTAACCTGTCGATTCCGGGTAAAATCGACCTTGCAATCGGATGCCCCCTGTTTTCGGGCGGTGTCCATGATCCACTGGCAAAAGGTTTCCGTTTTCATGACAGGCCTCCTGTTTTCCGCAGGCCCCCGACGGTCATGGACTTTACCAGGCAGGTGGGCAATCCAAAGGAAACGGGTACCCACTGATGTCCTTTGCCGCACATCCCTCCACCTTTCTGACTGAGCGCAAGATCATTTGCCACGCTTTCGATGTTGGCCAGTGTCTTTGGACCATTGCCCATGATATTGACATCCTTGATGGGTGCGGTGAGTTTGCCGCCTTCAATCATCCGGCCCTTGGACACGTAAAAGGCGAAATCCCCCTCACCAATTCGTACTTCGCCATTGGCCACATCCTCCACATAGATGCCGTTTTTTGCCTTTCGGATCACATCTTCGGGAATTTCCGGCCCGCTCAGCATGTAGGTATTCCGCATTCGTGGCAAGGGATAGTGGGCATAGCTTTCCCGCCTGCCGTTTCCAGTGGGCGGCACGCTGTAATGTGCGGCGGATATTTTATCGTGCAAATACCCCGTTAAAATGCCCTTTTCCACCAGAACGGTTCTCTGGCTGGGCGATCCCTCGTCATCAAAATTGATGGAGCCCGACTGATCATCGATGGTTCCGTCGTCCACAATGGTGACAAATGGTTCTGCAACCTTTTTTCCCAGCATGGTGCTGTAGGTGGATATCTTCTTCCGGTTGAAATCGGCCTCCATCCCATGACCGATCGCTTCATGGAGCAAAATACCGGTTACGCCGGGTCCCAAAACCACCGGCATCTCACCGGCGGGCGGCACTACGGCATCGAATTGGCGGACAACCCTATTCACCGCTTCATCGGCGATTCTTTTCGCAAGCTCGACCGAGTAGAAGGAAAGGTCGTGCCGCCCGCCCATGCCCCAATGGCTGTTTTCACGGCATGCGTTCTTCTGGCCAACGACCGTGGTGTGGAGATAGTTTCGCGGGATAATGTCTTCGGCAACGATTCCCTGGCTGGTGACGACCATGATGCGTTTGATGCTGTCATGAAATGTGGCCTTTACCTTGGCAATCAATGGAGAGCGGTTGAAGCATTGCCGGTGGATGGCTTGGACCAGGGGGAGTTTTTGGTCCAGGGGCGTCGGATCGGCACTTTTGAGGGGGTAATGACTCTTGCAATCAACGGCACTAAACGCCGGAGCGATGGCCGTCGCCCGTTTGTCGGTCAGGGAAGCGGCGGTCCGGGCGGCATCCATCATGGCGGAAAGAGACAAATCTTCCGTATACCCGTATCCCACCTGATCGCCGTTGACAGTTCGTATGCCGACGCCTAAGGTGATGATACCGTAGGACTGATTCACGATGCCGTCCTCCAACATCAACCAGTTGCTGATGGTGTGTTCGAAATAGAGGTCGGCGAAATCCCCTCCCCGGGAGAGCGCCGTCTTAAGCAGCTTGGCACACATGGGATGATCCACACCAAACCCCCGTTCAAAATGGCCTGTCCCATCCGGTTTCGAAAGACCGGCAACCGATGTGCCCAGCAAGGGAGACGCCAGCAGCACACCACCGGCAACAGCCGATTGTTTAATGAAAGCCCGGCGGCTCATGGTCTTCATTTGCAGGATCTCCCGTGAAGATATAGGACAACCGATAGTTTCTCCCGGGCCAGCATCTCAAACTCCCTTTTTGGCAAAGAATATTCGGTGGTAAAAAGCACGTCCGTATCCTAGGATTTGGCGACAAAAAAACTATAAGGAATTGCTTTCTTGGCAGCGAACATAGAGAAATTCGGCTTTTGGGTCAAGTGAAAAGCAATGACCAAATGCTTGATATTGGCATTGAATGAAGCATGGCTAAAAGCAGCAGTCCGATTTCGATTTTATCCAAGCTAATTGTGACGACCGTAATGGCACATGAAAGCGCGCAAAAGACGGCCTGTTATCCTTTCCGGGCCCCTTTAAGCAAGGTAACAGGCAATGCATGGGCCTTTACAACCCCCGGTCCAACCCTGGGTTCAATATCTTTCGGTTTCAATTCTTCTTCACAGTGCGCGCAGATGACCTTGGGCCGGGCCGGATGCTTGTCAACCCCATGGTGAAAAACAATTGGGGGACCTGTTTGGGACTCCCACCTGTCCCCCCAGGCCGTCAAGGCCATAATAATGGGGAACAGGTCTTTTCCCTTCGGTGTAAGACCATAGGAATACCTTCGGGAGCCCTCCTCTTTGACCTGTTTCTCTATCACCCGCCGGTCCGTCAGCTTTTTTAAACGATCCGCCAGAATATTACGGGAAATGCCCAGGTCCTTGCACAACAGATCAAAGGTGTTGATGCCGTAGAACAGGTCACGAATGATCAGCAATGTCCACCACTCACCGATCACATCCAAAGACCGGGCGAGGGAGCATTCCAAATGACTGAAATTCTCTTTTTTCATCTGATTGCATTTTTTAGTTGCATTATAAAACTTAAAAGGCTATTTTCAGTTTTATTATAAAACTGTTCTACGGAGAAATGCAATGGAAAAAACTTACCAAAAGGCATTCTTTGCCAGTTGGGGTGATATGGACTTCAACGCGCACATGAGAAACACCGCATACCTTGATAAGTCCGCGGATACCCGGATGATGTTCTTCTCTGAAAACGGATTCCCGGTCAGCGAATTTTCACGGTTGAAGATAGGACCTGTGATCCTGAAAGACCAAATTGAATATTTCAGGGAAATCAACTTGCTGGATGAATTGAAAGTCACCCTTTCCATTTCCGGAATGTCTCAAGACGGCGGTCGCTGGATAATGAAAAACGTGTTCTTAAACGGTGATGATAAGTTGCTGGCAAGCGTTTCAAGCTCGGGCGTTTGGCTGGACCTGACCCGTCGAAAGGTGGTGCCGGCCCCCGAACGACTTCTGGCCGCACTCAACAGGTTACCGAAAACAGAGGAATTTCGTATTCTAGAACCCGGGACCCACTAAACGCCGTGCCTCGTCAGAAGAGTGACACACCGTTTATGGAAACAGCTTCTTGACGGAATGCTGAGAAAGGATTTTCCATGGCCATACATGTTATAAAACTTGGAAGCCCCAGAAAACCCGACGAAGGGATACGGATCGGAACGGTACGCCGGCCGCCCCGGGGTGTTCCAAAATCGGAATACGCTAAAAAAGACTATTATGATGTCTGGCTGCCGAATCTTTCTCCTTCGCCCCAATTGATGAAAGAAGGAAAATCGGTTAAGGATGACGCCCAATGGTCTGCTTTTGAAAAAAGATTCCGGAAAGAGATGAAGGATCCCGAAAAAGGCAGAATCCTGGACCTTCTGGCGGCGCTTTCTCATCAGACCCATATGTCCATCGGATGTTACTGCGAAGATGAAAACCGGTGCCACCGGTCGGTGTTGAAAGCGTTGCTGCGGGAAAGGGGCGCGCTTCTGAAAGAGTGACCTGAAATTTGAAATCCGCTCCCACATTCACCTTTTGCGCGTCTTTAAATGAAGTGCATAAAGTCACAGAGGTCCCTTTTTTTATTTCTTGACTCCTGTCCCCAAAAGGAGAATCCTTATCCCCATATCCTTCTCCAAACTGCTTTTGGAAAATCTGGGTAGGTGATATGACTGCGTACGAAGAAATCGGGCGGAAACTGCAAAAGGCGCGCGAAGAGGCAAGCCTGAGCCAGAATGAACTGGCACAAAAAATCGGCTGTACTCAGGCCTCCTTGTCCAACTATGAATTGGGCAAGCGGCGCCTCTATCTGGCAGATCTTCAGCGTATCGGGGAGATCCTTGGAAAACCGGTGAGCTATTTCCTGGAGGACTCAGAAGAAGAAACAAAAAAAGAGGATGAAACAAGCAGCATTCTCAAGGGACCCTACCTGAAGGAAATCCTTTATGCGGCCCGTGACCTGAAACCGGCTCAGAGGAAATCGGTTTTGGAATATATTCATTGGAAAAAGGACAGGAGCGAGAGCGAATGATTTCTTTCGAATTGACGGCCGATCAGGAGAAATTGCAGCAAAGGCTGCGTGTGCTGGCAAAGGAAAAGATCCAGCCCCATGCGTTGCGTCTGGATAAGGAAAAGCCCGGACCTATTGACGGGGAATTTAGAAAAATCATGGCCGAGGAAAACCTGAATGCCATGATCATACCTGAAGCATTCGGCGGCAATCCTTTGGATCACCTGACCCTCGCCCTCGCCACCGAGGAATTGGGATACGGGTGCGCCGGGTTCGCCGGCACATTTGCTTCAACGGTCCACGCGGTCTCCACCCTCCTCATCGGCGGATCCGATGAATTGAAAAGCGAATTTCTGCCGCTTCTGCTGGGCCCTGAATGGGAGGTGGCAAGCTTTGCCATGACCGAAGAAAAGGGCGGCTCCGATTCCAGTTCCTTTTCCACCATTGCCCGCTTGGATCAAGAACAGTACACCCTAACTGGTTCCAAATGCCCCATTATCAATGCCGGATACGCGGCTTTTTATATCGTATGGACCAGCAGCTACGGGGAGAGGGGCCGGGCCGGGATAAATGCCCTGGTCATTCAGAAAAATGCGGACGGCATCACCTATGGTCCTTTTCACGATAAGCCGGGGCTTCGTTGCGCGCCCACGGCCACCATCTTCTTCAATGGGGTGAAGGTGCCTGAATCCAACTTGATCGGCGAGCGCGGAAGCGGTTATCTCCTTCTGACCCAGACCCTGGATCTGGGCCGGGCCTTTTTCGGCGCGATTAGCGTGGGCCTGGCCCGCGCCGCCCTGGAGGAGATGGTCGATTTTGCAAAAACCAGGGCCATTCGGGGACGGCCCATCATCAAAAATCAGGGGGTGAGTTTTGTCCTGGCGGAATTGGCCACCGAACTGGAGGCGGCCCGGCTCCTTGTGTGGAAGGCCTGCCGGCTCATGGACCTCCGTCAGGACTACACCCGGGAGTCTTCCATGGCCAAACTGCTGGCCTCGGAAGTTGCGGTCCGCGCCACCACGGAAGGAACCCAGTTGCTTGGGCAAAAGGGCTATACCGAGGGATCCCCCATGGCCAAATACCAACGGGACGCCCAGGCACTGCGAATCACCGAAGGGACGAACCATATTCAAAAATCCATTATAGCCAGCCAGCTTTAATTATAACGTTCCTGCCAAGGCCTTCTTTCTTATGGTCTCATTTTTACAGCCCATTGCGCAATTCTAGGCGTTTTTCAAAATTTTGTTGACACTTAATAACAAAACGTTATAATCACATAAAACATTATGTTTTTGAAAATGGGGCCATGGAAATGGATTTGGCTGTTTTTGATCTCTGGAACATCTAACCCGGGAGGATAAGCGATGCAACTGGCAGAAACACTGAAGAGCAACCTGGCCATCAAAGCCGTGCGCAATGTTCAGAGAGGATACCTGGAAGACGATAAATCACGGGGCATGTTTCGACCGGAAGTGAAGCTTGATCTGCAGCGGTCCCGATTGATGACGGAATCCTATAAAGAAACGGACGGTCAGGCGATGGTCATGCGGCGAGCAAAAGCCCTGGCGCATGTTTTGGAAAACATGGATATATTTGTTCGGGAATTTGAACGTATCGTGGGTTACCAGACCTCAACACCCGAGGGCCTGTACCATCCCATTGATATGAACTGGAGATCGGTGAAGCGGCTTGTCAACGGTGAGGCAGGGAAAACACTGTTGGATGATGAGGGACGAAAAGAGCTGGATGGTCTTTGTGAATACTGGAAAGGGAGATGCATGAGTGACCGGCATCAGGAAATGTTCGAGGGTGACCTTGAAAAATACTGGAAGTATGAAGGAACATTTCTATGGAGTCATTGGTCGGAACTTGGCATCCCTGATTACGAAGCCATGTTTCAAACGGGTCTTAATGGACGGATAAAAATGGCGGAGAAACGGCTTCAGGAGATAGAGGAAACCATCCCCCCGGATTATGTTGACCAGAAGGAGTTTCTCCAATCCGTTGTTATTGTTCTTACGGCCGTGATCAACTTTGCCGGGCGCTATTCGGCCCTGGCAGGAGAAATGGCCGCATCAGAGAAGGATGCCCGCAAAAGAGCAAGACTGGAGGAGATTGCCCGTACGTGCAAGCGGGTGCCTGCCGATCCTCCGAGGACATTTTTGGAAGCAGTGCAGTTCTTCTATTTCATCCATCTGGTCAGATATCTGGAATACTCCACCCTTGGCATCGGACTCCGTATCGATTATCTCCTTGGGCCTTACTATGAGAAGGATCTTGAAGAAGGAAGGATTACGGAAGACGAGGCCATGGAAATTCTGAACCTCTTGTGGGTCAAATTTCTGGAGCTTGGGCTGGTCTATTCTCCTTTGGTCACATCCATCTACGGCGGTGTGGCATCGCTTCAGGCGATTACCCTTGGAGGAACCGACGGAGAGGGCCGCGATGTCACCAACAAGTTGACATATCTGGTACTGGAGGCCGCGAAGATGATGAGGACCATTGAACCGGGTATTGCCCTCAGGGTTCATGACGGCACTCCGGACGAATTATTGTCAAAAGCCGTAGACGTCATTCGAACCGGAATCGGTTATCCTTCCCTTTTCAATGATGAGATACTTACTTCGCTTCTGCAAAAGTGGGGTGTCCCTGCCGAGGATGCCAGGAAATACGCTGTCTCCGGATGCGTGTACATGTGTCTTCCCGGCAAAAATATTACCCGCCGGGTTGTGGGATATTTTGTTCTGGGAAAGTGTTTTTGGTGGGCCCTTCACCAGGGATTGGACCCCGAGACCGGTGAACAACGGGGTGCGAAAACACCGGATCCCGCAACATTCGGATCTTGGGAGGATGTACTTAAAGCATACCTGGAGCAAGTAAAATTCTTCTTGAAAAAACTGGCGCAACTGGAAAACACCTGTCGTGATCTGTACGCCAAATATTTGCCAAGACCCTTCTATTCAGCCATCATAGAAGGTTGTATCGAACAGGGAAAGGAACGCTCAAAATGGGTCTATCCCTCCATGATACATGACATGGTCGTAACCATCGGTTCTACAAATGTGGCCGACGGATTGACCGCCATTAGAAAAATCGTATTCGAGGACGAACTTTTATCCCTAAAGGAATTGATCGAGATCATGGACAAGAACTGGGAAGGAAGGGAGGATATCCGGCAAGCATGCCTGAATGCCCCAAAATATGGAAATGATGACGATTATGCGGATCTTGTTGCCAGGGAGGTGCATCATGGCACTGAAACAGCCATGGAGACCATAAAGGATCGATTTGGATTTTCCATGAGAGGGGATGGGAGTGCCGTATCAGCCACTTATGGGCTCGGTGCTCAGACCCCGGCGACGCCCGACGGGAGAAGGAATGGAGACCCATTTGCGGATTCATCTTTGGCGCCTCAAACGGGGATGGACAAAAAGGGGCCGACGGCCGTCCTGAATTCCTGTGCGAAAATCGACACCTTGAAAAGCTATAACCATCTGTTGAATCAGAAATTTCAGCCGCAGTTCCTGGACGGGGATATGAAACCGTTATTCATGGATTATCTCAAGACCTGGAAAGAGAAAAAAATCTCCCATATTCAGTTTAATATTGTTGATAAGGAGACCCTGCTTGAGGCCCAGAGAAAACCCCAAGAGTACCAAGATCTTATCGTAAGAGTTGCGGGATTTAGCGCCTATTTTCTTGATCTTTCGAAGGGGTTGCAGGATCAGATCATCCACCGGACCGAACACGCGTTGACTTAAAAGCAGTCCAGGGCACCATCTGCCATGGGAGCACGCATCTGCTTCCATGAAAACGCTTCAGAACCGCGGAATATGGAATTTGATTGAATTGCCAATGGATCCTACGGAAAAGGAACATACCAAAAAAGGAGTTGTTTTTAACATACAGCGATTCAGCATCCATGACGGGCCGGGGATCAGGACCACCGTTTTCATGAAGGGGTGCCCCATGAATTGCCTTTGGTGCTCCAACCCCGAATCGCAAGATGCCTCCCCCAATCTGATGGTCAGGGACATGAATTGCGGAGGGTGCGGGGCCTGCCTTGAGGTTTGTCCGGAAGGGGCCATCTCCCTCACTGAAAAGGCCGGCCGCAAAATCAAATGGAAAGAATGCACCCAGTGCCTTCAGTGCGTCGATGCCTGCCTGTACAACGCCCTCCGCGCGTGCGGGACCCGCATGACCATTGGTGAGATCCTTGAAGAAGTGCTCAGAGACAGGGACTTTTACAGGAACTCAGGCGGAGGCATAACGGTTTCCGGTGGCGAGGCACTGACCCAGAGCGAATTCGTTGCCCATCTACTCAAGGGATGCAAAGGGAAAGGGCTTCACACGGCCCTGGACACCTCCGGGTATGCCCCTTGGGAAAAGCTTGAAAAGGTGCTTTCCTTTGTCGACCTAATCCTCTGGGACATCAAGCACCTTGATCCCCCTGTGCACAAAAGGATGACCGGTGTGGAAAACAGGTTGATCCTGGAAAACCTTGTCAATGCCTCACGGACAAAACCGGTATGGCTGCGCATGCCCCTGATTGCCGGGCTCAATGATTCAGAAACCTATATGGACGCATTCATTGACCTGGCAAAGAAGGTCGGAGCGGAGAAGATCTCACTGCTTCCCTATCATGAGGGAGGGAAGTCCAAGACCGATCAAATGGGGAGGCCCTATCCTTTTCCCCAAGGGATGGCACCGGGTGTCGAACATATTGAATTTCTAAAGGACTTGATCCAAAGGGCTGGGATTAAGGCATCTATCGGTAGTTAAATTGCGGCGTTGGCCGGCCGGCCCATGGCAATGGGAATCCATTTCGCGGTTGTGCTCCCCCAAAATACCTGTTAATTTTTCTTCTCCCCGCAAAAAAATGCATCCAAAGAGACCCCTGGATGCATCTCTATGGTAAAACCATTCATATAACGATTCATAAAGGTGGTGCGAACATGACAAACGAACTATTTGGCCAATTATTGAGCTCAAGCCAGGTAACCGTTATCGGCATATCCTTCTGGTTATTCATTGCCATTGTGGTGGTAGCCTCTCTCGCCTATTACCACGCACGGAACAAGGATATTCAGCGAACAATCCGGCTGGCCATTGAGAAGGGTGTCACCCTTGATGCGGCCCTGGTCGATAAACTGATGTCGCAAAAGCCGGGGAACCCGCGGGATTATTACGTTGGCGGCATTATTTGTATGGCGACCGGGGCCGGATTGCCCGTCATGGGGTATTTTATCGGCAAGATTGCCATCGAAGCCTTTTATCCCATCACCGGCGCGGGCATATTGCTGATGATCATCAGCTTGGGTCTATTGGGCGCCGGCTTTCTGATGAAGCGTGGTAATGGGTCTGACAGGTCCCGGGATATCTGAGTTGCGTCCCATCCGTGCAAATAGTCCGCTCGCGGCGGCGGCGGAGCCTGCTCTGGTTGCTCTGGCCATTACCGGTGACGGTCCGGCTTTCGAAGAACTGGTGCGCAGGCGGCAGGGAATGATCCGCAAGTTGATGCGACAATTGAGCGGAGACACGGCAATGGCGGATGATTTGGCCCAGGAAGTCTTCCTGCTGGCCTGGCGCAAGCTGCGAACCTTGAAAGCGCCTGGCGCATTCGGGGGATGGCTGCGGCGGATCGCTGTCAATACTTTTCTTCAGCACATAAGGCGCAAAGGATTGGTTGTTCAGGACACGGATACGGAGAAAGAGAACCCCGGGGTTGATAGGGAAGATACGACGGTCCAGATGGATCTAATGAATGCCTTGGCGCGATTGAAACCGGCCGAACGGCTATGCGTGACGTTATCCTATAGCGAGCGGATGAGTCACGGCGAAATCTGTTCGGCCACGGGCATACCCCTGGGTACGGTGAAGTCTCACATTACCCGAGGGGTTAAACAATTACGTCACTATTTGAAAGACTATGAGGAAGCGGTTCCATGAATAACGAACACGATATGGCATTACAGCGGCTGTTTGACCACCTGCCGGAACCAGAACCGGATGAGGCCTTTACCGAGTATGTTGCCATGCGGATTGCGCGAATGCGCCGTCATCAACGAATCAGAATGATGCTCCTTGTTGCGGTGCTCGCCGCACTAACCGTGCTTCTGGGGCCTCGGCTCATGAGCCTGACCGGTTATCTCGGACTCGTTTCCAATGCCATAACCCACACCCTTCTGGCTGCCATGTTTTCACCCATCGGCTGGATCATCATCGCCGCGGCGGGGATGTCGGTATTTCTACAGACAAGGCCCAGATGGATATAGAAGCAATTCCCGGCGCCCTATGCAAACCCTTGATGGAAGCAAGTAAAATGAGGAAAAGATGCATTGTCTGAAAACGACGATAATTGGAATAACGACCGGTTTGCTGTTCTTTGCAGCAATGGATGGTGCTGCGCATGCCTGCACGTCCTTTTGTCTTGATACGCCCAATGGCCCGGTATTTGCGACCAACCTGGATTCGTTCTTTCCCGGAGACGGACATATATTCGTGAACCGACGCGGCATCGCAAAGGAGAATACCCGGAAGAGCATGAACGGGGAACCCTTTAAATGGGCGGCCAAGTACGGCAGTGTGACCTTCAACCTGGCTGGACGCGAATATGTGTGGAGTGGCATGAATGAGAGGGGTCTGGCATTATGTGGGTTGGAACTCAGAGCTTCTCAACTCCCGGAACCGGACGAACGGCCGCCTTTCGACAACGGCCTTTGGGCCCAATATATCCTGGACACTTGCGGCAGCGTTCAGGAAGCCATTCAGGCAGCCAGACGCACACGGTTGGTTTGTGACGGTGACACTGCCCCAACCCATTTCCTAATTGCGGATGCGGCAGGGGAGTGTGCGGCCATCGAATACCATGACGGCCGGCTGGTGGTTTATGGCGGCGAAAAGTTGCCGGTTAAGGCGATGACCAACATGCCTTATGCCCGCACGGTCGAAGCTTACCTTCGGGGCGGACCCCGTTGGTGGTGGTCGAACCCGGGCCGGTCCGCTGAACGGTTTGCCGATGCAGCCCAAAAAATGAGGACCTATGATGCAGATCAGAATCCCGATGCCATGACCTACGCCCTTGAGACTTTGGCCCATGTGGTTTCCATGCCGAATACAAGGTGGAGCGTTGTATACGATCTCACGAAACGGGAGATCCGGTTCGGGTCCGTGGTAAACCCGCCCGCCAAGACCTTTTCCCTCACCGCATTTGATCTCTCCTGCGAAGCGCCATTACTGATGCTGGATATCAATGCCGCGCCCCAAGGGAATGTTGAGCGCGCGTTTGTCCCCTTTGATTATGAGGCCAACTTGCGGACTTTCCGTACCCTGTGTGAGCGGTACAAGATCGATATTTCGGCGGAAGAGACCATTCGGTTGATGCGGCATTTCGAGGGGTTTAAGTGCGCTCACTAGGGAGGCTTAAGGGCCCTTTTTTTCTCCAACCAAAAAGGGCAATCCCCGTAAAGACAAACGCGGCTCCGATCAGTTGATAAAATGCAAGACCTTCATCCAGTAAAATGACGGATAAGGCCGCCCCGAATACCGGCATTAAATAAATGGACAAGCCGGCCTTTACAGGACCCAGGCGCAGCAGACCGAAATTCCATAGCAAAAAGGCCACGACTGACGCAAAAATACCCACATAGGCCAGAACAAGAAGCCCCGGGGCATCGAAGGTGCAGGCATTTCCCGTCAAAAAGATCCCAATCTGAAATGGAAGCATGATGAGAACGCCGACCACCACCGTCCCCAGCAACATGACCGGCTGAGGCAAGTACGAAGGGCGACTCTTGAGCAGGATGGAATAGACGGCCCAAATGACGACGCCCGCCGCCATCCAACGATCGCCGCTTTCAAAATGCCATGTCTCCAGTTGCCCCCATTCTCCCCTGGTGATCAAGGCGGAAACGCCCAACAGCGAAATCACGAGGCCCAAAAACTGACGTGGTGAAATCTGCTCGATTCGAATGACCCATGAAAGGGCGGCGATGATCAGCGGGCTGGTGGAAAAGAGTAATAGTGCGTTGATGGCCGTGGTACGTTCAAGTGCCGCGTAAACACACACGTGAAAGGCAGCGATCCCCGTAAATCCCAATGCCAGGATCCGGGGCCATTCCCGTTTGATCTCTTCAAGATGACACCGTGCCTGTTTGAAGGTAAAGGGGAGCAGTACGAAGAGTGCAATGGACCATCGCCAGAAATTCAAGTCAAGGGGCGACGCATCATCCCTTAGCGCACGCCCCGCAATGAAATTGCCCGACCAGAAAAATACAGCCATTGTCAGTGCCAGATGTGGCGCCAATGCTTTCATACGGTATCAAATCCTTATGAGAGGACAATTAAAAGACCTGTAAAGCGAAAATCCGACGATCAGGTTAGGTCAATAGCATGGAAATGTCATGGGACCAGGGTCCCATTTTGGGGTGTGGGCCAACTTAAATGGTTGGTCTTCATATAGGACGTTTACACCAGATGAGCGACATCAACGGCCGAAGCCCGCTTTCCTGGCGCGCACAATGGCCTCGGCCCGTTTGGAAACGGCCATTTTGCCGTAGATGCTGGTGATATGATTTCTGAGGGTGTGGGGACTGATGAACAGCCTGCCGGCGATTTCAGGATTCCCGAGTCCTTGAGCGATCAACTCAAGGACTTCCATCTCGCGCCGGGTCAGATTCTCCAAAAGCTCAAGCCGTTCAAGCCGGGGGCCTTCAGGAGGGGGAGTATCCTCATGGGTCTCATGTTCGATGGTCAGGAAACGGTCAACCTCATCCACAAAGGTTTCCCAGGCCGGTTCTTCCGCAAGGAGAATATGGTTGGGGCTCTTGAGGGGGACGAAACGGGCGTCCGGGATCATGGCTGCCAGCAGTCTCCCTTCTTCAAAGGGGATGCGGGCATCGCCCGTGGCATGCAGCACCAGGGTCGGCACACGGATTTGGGAAGCCAGGGCGCTCACATCGATTTCATCAAATTCCTTCAAAATGCGCGCCGCACTATCGGGGGTTGTGGAAATCAGTTGAAGCTCGTTGAACCATTCCAACTGTTCCCGGGACCCCTTCGGTAAGAACAGGGTGGTGAACAACTGACGAAAAGCGGGATTCTCTCTGCCCCAGCCCAACCGGACCAGCTTGATTAACGTCTCCGCCTCTTCAATCTCCCCCGCTGATAGGCCCCGCTTCATTTTGCCCCGGCCATAGGCGCCGTAGAGTATCAGACGGCTGACCCGCTCCGGATGCCTGTGGGCATAAGCGATGGCAACGGAACCGCCCTGGGAAATGCCCAGCAAGGGAAACTTCTCCAACCCGACCGCATCGGTTATTGCCTCCAGCTCCTCAACCCACCCCTCGAAAGAGAAGTCCGTCACATGCCGGTCCGACAGTCCGCATCCACCCTGGTCGTAACGGATCAGCATGCGGTTATGGGAAAGGGATTCTATCCAGTGCCGCCAGACCGGACTATCAAGATCAAATTCCAGGTGGCTGAGCCAGTTGGCGGCTTTCACAAGGGGCGGCCCCTCCCCTACTGTGGCGTAGGCGATTCGCACACCCCTAGGGGATCGACAGAATCGGATTTGCTGTTTCATGTGAACCTGGAATATCCCATTTTGGGGTCAAGCATCTTTTCCTTTTGAACGGAAAAATGTGGAATCACTGGATTGAAACAGCGGTTCTCTCAATGATCTCATCTTTCATTTCAGGCGTGAGATCATTGAAATAGGCGGAATATCCCGATACCCTCACCAACAGGTTGGGATAGCTGTCAGGATCATCACGGGCCTTTATTAAAATGGATGGATCAAGGACATTTAACTGGACCTGCATGCCGCCGCGTCTGAAATAGGTTTTGAAAATGCTTTTCAGAGCAAGCCGGCCCGTATCCCCCCTGATGCTGCTTTTGTCCCACTTCATGTTCAGATTGATGCCGTTTGCAAATTCTCTTGCGTCGATGCGGTTAACGGAATTGAGCACCGCCGTGGGACCCAGCCTGTCCTGTCCGTTGGACGGCGCAATACCGGAAGCAAAGGGTTCACCCCTCCTTCGGCCGTTGGGTAGGGCGCCCGTCACCTGGCCAAAATACTCATGTGCCGTCACGGAATAGAGTCCGGTGGTGTATTTTCCGCCACGGGTGTTGAAACGGCCTTTCAGGTTTTCGTTGAAGACACGGAGCACATAAAGCGTAAAGGCGTCCACAGCCGCGTTATCATTGCCGAATTTATCGATATTCTTGAGGGTGCGCCGCCATGTTTCATCCTGAAGATTGCTTT
>JANQDY010000151.1 GCA_028278625.1 Thermodesulfobacteriota bacterium | reverse complement strand
GGGTTGATGGTGTTGCGCATGAAGGCGGTCATGGCGTTGCCCACTTCCAGGTCGCCGGTGGTCACCGGTTTTCCGCTCTTGTCGAAGGCCACGGTGATGTTATTGAGGCGCTCTTTTAAGTCGGCCAGGTCGCGGATCACCGACAGGATGGCCATACATTCGGAACCCACGGCAATGCCGAACTTGCTCTGCATGGTGAAGCCGTCATAGCGGCCGCCAATACCGATAATGATGTTCCGGAGGGACTGGGCGCAGAAGTCGATGATCCAACCCAGCTCCACGCGGGTGGGATCGATATTGAGACGGGGCATGCCGGTCAAACGGGCCAGCTGCTCATCGTTGTAGTTGCGCTCGTGTTGCATGCGTGAGGTCATGGCCACCATGGCCAGGTTGTGGGCGTTCATGATGTCGTTGATGTCGCCGGTGAGCCCCAGGGAGAACTCGGTCATGGGAATCAGCGGGCTGTTGCCGCCGCCGGCCGCCGTGCCCTTGACGTTCATGGTGGGGCCGCCGGAGGGCTGACGCAGGGCGCCGCCGACGTTCTTGCCGCGCTTGCCCAAACCTTCCATGAGCCCGCAGGACGTGGTGGACTTGCCCTCACCCAGGGGGGTGGGGGTAATGGCTGTCACCTCAATATACTTTCCGTCCGGTTTATCATTGAGCCTGTTAATGATTTTCAGAAAATCGAGCTTGCCCAACCGGCCCATGGGCAGCATCTCGTCCTTTTCCAGACCCAGTTTCTCGCACCATTCTTCCGGCGTCGGCATGTTCTTTTCGGCAGCTTCGGAAATCTGCCAGTCTGCCATTTCTACTGCGTTGTAAGCCATTCTTTTATCCCTCCTTAATGATTGTAATGTTTCTCAGATTCGGAAGTGACATGCTCCCTAATAAGTGATTACCCCTTTAAAATACAGTGAAAATCTTTTTCGGAAGTTCCTGCCTATCACAAAAAAAATCGGCCGTCAAGTGAGCTTTTTCACAAGTTTGATAATTCTTCAGAGATCAAAGGCGTTGACACCGGGCGCTTTGGATGGTATTGCCGAAACCCTTAATGTTCATATGAGATAAGTTGGGAGAAAAAATGAAGAAAACCCCCCTGTCATTGAAAGGGATGATCTATGCAGCCCTTTTCGGCGCCGGCACCGCCGCCGGGGCCTATCTGATCATTCCCCTGCCGCCGGTCCCCATCACCCTTCAAACCCTCTTTCTGGGGCTGGCCGGGGCCCTTTTGGGAGCACGTTTGGGTGCCTTGAGTCAAGTGATATACCTGTTGATCGGAATTATCGGTCTCCCCGTCTTTGCCGGCGGGAAGGCGGGTCTGGGTGTTCTTTTCGGACCCACCGGCGGTTACCTGATCGGGTTCGTGGCCGGTGCCTGGGTGATCGGGGCAATGGCGGGCCTTAAAAGAAGACCAGGGTTTCCGTGGACGGTCTTCTCCCTTTGCGCGGGGACCATTGTGATCTATCTTTTCGGTGTGGCACAACTCTCTTTAGTGGCCAAACTCTCCCTTAACAAGGCCATTGCGGTGGGCGTACTCCCTTTCCTTATCGGTGATGCAATAAAGATCCTGGCTGCCGCTTTTGTTGTTAAAAAGGTCGGAGACAAGCTGAACTTCCAAGGACCATCCGCATGATTCTCATAAAAGATCTTTCCTACACCTTTATGGGGGATGCCGCTCCGGTCCTAAATGGTCTGACCCTTGAAATTCCAAAGGGGATTCACCTGGGCATTATCGGCCCCAATGGCTGTGGGAAAACCACTTTCGTGAGACACCTGAACGGCCTTCTGGGACCAAATCGGGGTGAGGTGCTGGTGGAAGGGTTAAACACGAAGAATACATCGGACCTTTACCGCATTCGGCAACTGGTGGGAATGGTATTTCAAAACCCGGACAACCAGATCGTGGGCATGACCGTTGAGGAAGATGTGGCTTTCGGACCGGGAAATCTCTCATTGCCCGGAGAAGTAATTGCCCAGCGGATTCAGGAGGCCCTTTTCCAGGTGGGTCTCCTGTCGGTAAAGGAAAAAGCACCCCATACGTTGTCAAGCGGTGAAAAGCAATTGGTCTGCCTGGCGGGGGTCCTGGCAATGAAACCTCGATACATCATTCTGGATGAACCCACGGCATATCTGGATCCATCGGGCCGAAAACTGGTTCTGGACAAGGTGAAAGAACTGCACAAACAGGGGATCACCATTATCCATATTACCCATCATATGGATGAAATTGTCGGTGCCGACCGGATCCTGGTGATGGATCGGGGGAGCATACTTCTGGACGGCAAGCCCCGGGCCGTATTCTCTCAAGTGGATCGGTTGAAGGAACTTGGGCTCAACGTGCCGGATGTCACCCAGCTCATGTGGCGCCTAAATAGAATGGGAAATCCGGTTCGAACGGACCTGTTGACCCTGGACGACGCCTGCCTGGAGCTGAGCGGTCGAATATCCGAAATAGACGGGCATGAAGATCACTGATGGTTCATCTGGGTCAATACATTTCGGGCACATCCGTTGTCCACCGGTTGGATCCCAGGGTCAAGCTCGGCACGACGGTTTTCCTGAGCATTCTGATTCTGAAAGGGGATTTCATGACCCAGTGCTGGGTTACCGCCTTTCTGTTACTCATGATTCCCTTAAGCCGTTTGACGCTGGTTCATATCGGTGCCGCCATCCGGCCCATGCGCTTCTTTCTGGGACTCCTCTTTTTCCTGCATCTACTGTTCACCACCGGAACCCCGATCCCCCCCTTTCCCCCATGGCCCGTCACGGTGACCTACCAGGGGCTCTACACGGGGGCCTTCGTTATTTGGCAGTTTTCACTGCTCATTTTGAGCGCCGGGATCCTGACCATGTGCACGCCGCCGGGGGATCTCATCAGCGGCATTGAACGGTTCCTGCGGCCCTTGAGGATTGTAGGGGTGCCGTCCCATGATCTGGCATTGATGATATCCATTGCGCTGCGATTCGTACCCACCATCCTGGAGGAACTGAACAGAATCAGGGAAGCCCAGACCGCACGAGGCGCCCGTCTTGGGAGCGGTCCTGTTTATAAACGGATGAGAGCCACCGCATCCTTGCTCATACCGTTGATTCTGGGCATTACGAGGCGGGCGGACGCTTTGGCGGTGGCCATGGAAAGCCGGGGCTACAAAAGGGGGTCCAGAACATACCTTCGGGACCTGCGAATGGGCCGAAAAGATTATTTGGCCGTCATCCTCATTGTCGGCTTCATGGGCATTGAAGCGGCACTCCGTTATCTGCTAAAGAACCTTCCGGGTTAGTGTCAGAGGTCACCCTTAAAGTATTCCGCCACCTTGTCAAGATCAATGGGTTCCCATCCCTTAAGGAATCTCTTCTTGGCAGTCATGACACGGTCCACCGATGCATGTAGCCGTTTGAGCAGCGCCTCTTTTTCCAACAGTCGGTTTCTCAAACGATCCATGGCTTCCCGCACCAGCCCCTGATTTTCGCAAATAAGAAGAATATCGCACCCCGCCTCAAAGGATTTGACGGCACCTGCTGCCGTACCCGGTTCCTTTTGAATGGCCCCCATCTCAAGGTCATCGGTGATGATCAAACCTTGAAATCCCAGCCGATCCCTCAGCAATTCCGTTATTGTCAGATGAGAAAGGGTCGCCGGATTCCGGGGGTCAAGACCGGGATAGCGGGCATGGGACGTCATGATGGCGGAAACACCTTCGGAAATGGCATCCCGAAACGGGGGCAAATTGACGGCATCCATTTCCGCCCTGTCCGTTTCAATGACGGGAAGATGCTCATGGGGATCCAGGCGCGCTTTTCCGAGACCTGGGAAATGTTTCCCCACCGCCATAACACCGTTTTCCTGAAACGTCCTGATGA
>JANQDY010000125.1 GCA_028278625.1 Thermodesulfobacteriota bacterium | reverse complement strand
AATGGTCCTTGCCATCACCGGCCGGTACTGGTCCCAGGCGGCCGATACCATGGTCTTTGCCGTCATGGCCGCGGTACTCATTTTCAGGCGTTCGGACGCCTGATGCCAAAGGTTTTGCAGTTGTTTGTTTTCATGGCGCCGGACACTCATCCCCCGCACCAGACCGGTTTGAGCGGAAGACATCGATCATTCTTATTCAACTCCCAGCTTTTTAAGCCTTGAGTACAATGTCTTCCTGCTAATTCCCAGCATTTTAGATGCCTTTGATTTATTCCCACCCGCATTATTCAGCGCGTTGATAAGCTCATTTTCTTCTTCGTTTCTCACAATGGGTATGTTTGTAATAAGATCCTTGATATTGCTATCGCTGCCAGAAGTCTCGGTGTCGAAATGGACATGTTGTCCATGAACGATTGGCCCTTCCTGAAGCAATATGGCCTGACACAATACGTGCTTGAGTTCCCTCACGTTCCCGGGCCATGAGTAGTTCATGAGTCGTTGCATAAACTCAGGTGTTACACCAAGCAACTCCCTCTCGAACTGCTTTTTGTACTCATCCAGGAATTTCTTAACGAGAAGTGGAATATCATGAGCGCGCATCCGCAGGGGGGGGACATTTAACGTTATCATATTCAAACGATAGTAGAGATCCGCTCTAAATTTTCCCTCTTGAACCAGTTCCTTCAGATTTCGATGGGTTGCCGCAATCAATCTGATGTCAATGGATATTGCCTTTTCACCTCCCACTCTGAATATTTCTTTTTGTTGTATTGCCCTGAGCAAACTGACCTGGGCTTTGGGGCTGAGCTCTGCAACTTCATCCAAAAAAAGTGTTCCGCCATCGGCCAGTTCAAACTTGCCGATTCTTGTGCTCAAAGCGCCCGTAAAGGACCCTTTTTCATGTCCGAAAAATTCGCTCTCAATTAACGTGTCCGGTATGGCGCCGCAATTTAGGGTAATAAAGGGTTGCGTGGAACGGTCGCTCAAACGGTGCAGTTGAATTGCGACGATCTCCTTGCCCACGCCTGACTCTCCTTGAATACATACATTCACGAATTGATGGGGGGCCACGTTCTCTATCAGTTTATACAACTTCCGCATCACAGGCGTTGCCCCCAACATCTCGCCCATACCTTCCTCAAAAGACGAATCCTTAGTTCGGCGCGGAACCGAGCAAAACTGCTTTACTGTATTGGTTACGGTCTTTTCAACGGGGAAACTTTCAAATGCACTACCCCCTCCATAACCATGAATGTTGGTCATTCGATACAGTGTGGCGGTATCCTCGGGCAATGTGATTGTGCCGCCAAAGAAAAGACAGACGATATCTTTGCCGGTGGAACGGACACCCTGATGCATCTCATTGATCTTTACCAAACTGCGCTGGATTCGATCGCTTTTTTCATAAGTGTTTTCCGTTTCAAACGTCCAGCCAACAGACAGAATCAAGGCGTCCACCCCTGATTGGGCCATGGCAACAGCGTCTTTAGTTGAGACGGAGAATCCGACAGTCGCGAATCCGTAATGCTTGGCTTCGGCAAGCATTTCAATCTCTGTATCAACGGTAAATCCTTCTCGAGTCAGTATCTCACGGTACTTGCCGTCGATAAAACCAAGGGCGGGCCAATTTGTTATTCCGGCAATTCCCAATCCCTTTAGCCGTTTGAATCTGAATTTTTGCGGTGTTATGGGATCGTTGGCCATTACACCCGCTACGATGGGAATTTTGATCTTTCTTGGCATTATCTGATTTCTCAGCAAGCTTTCAATCTGATCATTAACATTGCCGTATGGCATGAAAGTACCCAGAGAAGTAACACCCGCATTTCTGTAAAGACCGGCGTTTAGGGCCATCAAGAAATGAGCGCCCCCTTCAGTGGCGCATCTGGCAATCTGACCCGATCCGGGAATACAGAATATAATGGGAAAACTGCCATTCTTGGCAATGTCAAATATTTCTTTCAGCTGTTTACTCTTATCCTTCATGTTCTCCTTTCCCCAAGGTAACAGTCAAACACGAAAGTGTATACCCCACGGCCTTTACGAAACACTTTTTTAGCTTGCGCGAAACAAATCGTAAATAACACAAAATGAACCAGAAGTGAAACGCTATCTTTAAGCATCTGCAAATACAAGCATTTCTTTTTATTATCGACACCTGGGCTCTTTTCGGCACGGTTCTTGAGTGATCAAGGAGCGTGTGGACAATGTGTTTAACCAAGCCAGAGACCTATAGCGACGCAGCTACTGATATATTGATCATTCTGACGATTCTGTAATGATACAGTGAGACTTAACAGATTAGAATAACGATAAAGTTGTACTTAATAGAAGGATTAGCGAAATGCCATTTACCCGTCAAGAAGTTCTAAACCGGCTAAGACAGACAATAAAGCGTGGACATCCTATTATCGGAGCGGGAGCCGGTAGCGGAATTACGGCAAAAATGGAAGAAAACGGCGGGTGCGATCTCATCATAATCTATAATTCGGGAAGATTCAGAATGGCGGGGCACAGTTCCTTGGCCGGTTTAATGCCCTTCGGCGATGCCAATGCCATTGTTGTGGAAATTGCCAGTGAGGTGTTGAATGTGGTCAAAAACACACCCGTGCTGGCCGGGGTCTGCGGAACAGATCCATTTAGGGCAATGAACCACTTTTTAAAAGAAATAAAAGAATTGGGGTTTTCCGGCGTTCAAAACTTCCCCACGGTGGCCATCTGTGACGGACTATTCCGGCAAGGTCTCGAAGACAACGGGTTGGGATTCGATCTTGAAGTTCAAATGATAAAGACGGCGAGAGAGCTGGATCTCTTCACATCTCCCTATGTCTTCAATGCGGATCAGGCCAGAGCCATGGCCGAAGTGAACGTTGACGCAATTGTTGTGCATCTGGGAATCACCATGAGGGAGATAGAGGATGCGGCGAGAATTGACGCACTTGAGGAGTCAGCAGTCAAAATACAGGAAATCTGCGATGCCGCCAAGCGCGTACGTTCCGAAATTATATGTCTTTGTCACGGCGGCCCAATCGCTGATCCGAGGGACGTTGATTACATCCTGTCAAAGACAAACTGTATAAACGGGTTTTTTGGCGCATCAAGCATGGAAAGGCTTCCCACGGAAACTGCCATAAGGGAACAGGTAGAGAGATTCAAGCAATTGGAATTAGCCTAAGATAACGCAGCTTCAAGAATTGAGATCACGAGAGGATGAACCGTGAAATGTACGCTTTGTAGAAAGGCGATCATAGAGCAAAAAGGCTATTATTTACTTCATGGAAATCAATATTGCCAGGATTGCTGGAAGAGTAATCAGCCTGCTCTTAAATACGAAAACTTGATAAAAATCACTAACAATTTTCAGGAAGCAATACAAAACTCACGAAAATGGTGGCGTCAAAATTGAGCTATAAAATCGAGTAAAAGAACGATATCAAAAATATGTTCAATTGAACGGATTCCATTAGAAACATATAGCGCATCGAAAACGGGCCGGAATATGGTGGCATAAAATAGACCCACCCACACGGTATTGGTACGGACCTTTTGGATAACGGCTATCTTAAATTGCTTGTATAGACACGTGTTTTTGTTGAGTGGGCATGCCCATGGTTAAACCGAGTCGTTAAACAGTGATTCAACGACTTTAAGCATTAAAACCTTAATTTATCATCGATTCAAAGGAGGTAGTTATGAGTAACAAGTATGATTTGGATGGACAGGTTGCGGTGGTTACAGGCGGTGCCAGTGGGATTGGCGAGGCGATTTGCCTCAAGCTTGGAGAGAACATGGCGAAAGTGGCCGTGGTCGATATCAACCTGGAGGGGGCACAATCAGTGGTTGAGCGGATGCAGAAAGCGGGACAAACAGGGTTGGCGGTTCAAACGGATGTCACCGATGAAAAAGCGGTTGAAAGCATGGTTGACACGGTTGTCAAAGAATGGGGCGCCATCGATATCCTTGTAAACAATGCCGGCATTCTAACCTTCGATGCCATCGTGGATATGAGTTTCGAGGAATGGAACCGCGTCCTCAATATCAATCTTAACTCTGTTTTTCTTTGCACGCAAAAAGTGCTGCCGCATATGGTGAAAAAGCAAAGGGGTAAAATTGTAAATGTGGGATCTTCGCTCTCATCGCGATGCAACATTTTCAATACCTCAGGTGGTTCTTCCAATTATTGTGTTTCAAAATCCGCAGTCCAGGCCCTCACCAGAAGTATTGTGGGGGAACACGGAAAAGATGGCATCAACGCAAATTGTATTGCGCCGGGGATCGTTGATACACCCATGCATGATGATCATAAAGATCTCCTTCAGCATTTCATTCAGTTCATCCCCAACAACAGGCTTTCAGTAGCCGACGATTTGGCGGGTCTGACGGCATTTTTGGCAAGTGAAGAGGCCAACTACATTAATGGACAAAACATCCATGTGAACGGCGGAATGTTGATGGTCGACTAAACCCGTTGGTAAACCGATGGGAAATAGCTCTCATTCTTTGATCGCTATTTCCCACTCATGATATGCCACATTCTCTTTAATCATTATATTCGATGGATATTGAAGTATATAAATAGACTCATGGAAATCGATAGCCTAAACACTCTTGAAGGAAGTTGTATCTCCAAGTTTTTTTCAGGAACAAAAGCGGTTGATGAAGTGGATTTTGACGTCAAATCCGGTGAAGTACATGCACTTTGCGGGTCAAATGGTGCTGGTAAGAGCACTCTTATGAAAGTCCTTGCCGGAGATTTCCATGATTACAAGGGAAATATCAGTTTTAACAGAGATGTTATAAATCTCAATACGCCGATTAAAGCGCTACAATACGGTATTAACTGCGTTCATCAGGAAGTAGATCAAATACTGATACCTGACTTTACGGTCAAAGAAAATCTTTTGTTATATGAGCGCGTCTTGGGACAAGAAAAAGGTTGGGTAAATCAGAAGCGGATGAGAATAAAAGCTGAAAAAATATTGGAAGAGACGGTTCAAGCAAATGACATTGATCCTGATGATTATGTCCGAAATTTGAAAGTGCACCAAAAGCAAGTTATTATCATTGCGAGGGCTATAAGCTTTGGAGGAAAGTTCATTCTTTTTGATGAGCCGACGACGAGTCTCGATCTGAAAGATATTAAAAAATTATTCCAATTGATCAGGATGTTGCTGGATAATAAAACAGGTATTGTTTATGTTTCTCATCATCTGAGGGAGATATTCGAAATCTCCGATCGCATCACGGTAATGCGAAACGGTAAAAGGACCTTAACCGAGTCCACAAAAGATCTTAATGAAAACGATATAATACAGGCCATTGTAGGGGGCAAGGGAGGATATGTGGAAGTCAGGGCCCCCGAAAGAGCGTTCAAGAAATCCGATACCCCCCTTCTGGAAGTCCGGAAATTAAGAAAACATAAATATCTTCGGGAATGCTCTTTCAACCTGGAAAAGGGTGAAATTTTAGGCGTGTACGGCCAAGTGGGCGCCGGAAAGACGGAACTGGCCCGTTTACTGTTCGGGCTTGAACAGAAGGATGGGGGAGAAGTCTTCATTGAAGGGGTGAAGGCTGATTTTGCGCATCCCTCCGATGCCATTTCCAGCAAAGTCTTTATGGTGAATGAGGACAGAAGAGGTCAAGGACTGCTGGTTGAGAACTCGATCAAGTTTAACACCAGTCTTCCCACGCTAAGCCTGTATTCCAAATACCTCGGCATTGTTGACCGTACGAGGGAGGAAAAGAAAATTAATGAGATCATAAAAGACCTGGACGTTAAGTGTTCCGGCGTTGATCAATTCGTTTACACATTAAGCGGCGGCAATCAACAAAAAATTGCCATCGGGAAATGGCTCGCTTTCCCCGAGAGAAGTATATTCATTTTTGATGAGCCTACCAAAGGAATAGACATCGGCGCCAAAGCGAAAATCTACTCAATCGTCGTTGAAATGGCCAAGCAGGGCATTGGAATTATTTATATTTCCAACGAAGTTGAAGAAATATTGGCCCTAAGCCATAGAATAATAGTCATGTATGATAAAGAAATATCCGTTGAGATCCCGAATGATAAAATAAGTGAAGAACAGCTTTTATCTTGGTCCATGAGTCCGAATGAAGACTAAATAAATCAGTATTGGTTCTGTAATAATTATCTCTCAGTTAATTTCAAATGATTTGTTTAAATGATCAAATAATTCATTGAGATTGGAGAATTTGGCGTGTCTACAAAACAAAAAAACAAACTAGGAAAATTCTTGAAGGCATATGCATTCGGATTCATACTTATTTTACTAGTAATTGTGTTTGGTTTAACTTTGCCCAACTTTTTCACCTCTTCGAATATCATGGATATTTTGAGATCGGCGTCTATTGCCGCTCTTATTGCATTAGGTTTTACATGCGTTCTCGTCGTCAATGAGTTTGATTTATCCGTGGCGGCCACTGCCGGTCTATCCAGCATGGTCGTCTGTATTCTCATGGTGCTGGCGGAATTTCCCGCGCCCCTGGCCATTGTCATCTCATTGTTGATTGGCATGGGCATTGGCGCCATCAATGCCTTTTTGACCATCATATTAAAAATATCGAGCCTTTTAGGAACCTTGGGCATGCTCTTTTTGATCCAGGGCATTGAATTGACCACCGCCGGCGGTCAATCTATCCATTCACATATGTATATCAGCACGCCTGATGGCATGGTAACCGCTCCTGGAGCGATTTCCGACGCCTTCAATTTTATAGGACAAGGGTATCTTTCCGTAGTCCCCATTCCCGTCATCATTATGCTTGTGGTCGCCATTCTTCTCGCAATATTTCTGCATTACACAACAACCGGACGATTCATGTACGCAACCGGAAGCAACAAGGGGGCGGCACGGGCCTGCGGTATTAAGACACGAAAAATCATTCTGCTGGCCTTTTTATTGTCAGGGCTGCTTGCATCATTGGGCGGGATTGTTCTTGCGGCCCGCCTCGGCATGGGCCAGGTTTTGGCCGGCCAGGCCTTCTTTCTACCTTCAGTGGCCGCAGCCTTTATCGGCACCACCGTTGGAACTTCCGGAAAACCGAATCCCATCGGCACCCTCATCGGAGCAATCACCATTGCGGTGATCCTTAACGGCCTTACCATGCTCAATGTGCCCTACACGGCGCAGGATATATTTATCGGAGTGGTGCTTTTGGTTGCCTTGGTCATCGGAAACCTGGGAGCAAAAAAATAGAACAGGGCGGCACAATTAAACAAGACTGTTGAAACCGACAATCAAAATAAAGTGTGAAAACAACTACCCGGCCGGTAGAAAATGCCGCGGGGAAGAAACCATTCCCCGCAGCCGAATATCGTGGATTAAAAACATCTTAACACTCTAGGGAGGGATCGCATTATGAAGCTTATAGGTAAAACACTGTTCGTGGCAGTCATAATTTCACTTGTTTTCTCCATTCCTTTCGCCATTGCCAAAGAAAAGCAGATACGGTTTGCTTTGGTCAGCCAGTCAGCCACATGGCCGTGGGCCGTTCAATACGTTGATGGCGTAAAAAGCATGGCCCGAGAGTTAGGGGTGAAGGTAACCATTACCGATGCCGGGTGGGATCCGGCAAAACAGGTGGATCAATTGGCTGCCACCATAAAAGGCAAACCCGACGCGATTATCATCCAGCACGGCCAGACCGAACCCCTTGCCAATCTCGTGGGGGTCGCCGCCAAACAGGGCATCCCCGTTTTGAATACCTGCCTCATCATGCCAAAAAATACGGTATGCGAAATCGACCAAAACGATAAAGCGTTCATGCACGACGCGTTTACGAAAATGGCCGAGGACCTTGGGGGAAAAGGGAAAATTGCACTCATATGGGTGGGGGGATTCGCACCCATGGAGAGAAGGAAGGCACAGTTGAAACTGGAGTTGGAGAAATATCCCGGCATTAAAATCGTATCTGAATTTGGCAGTGCCGGCGCATCGGTGGTTGCGGACAATATGGCGAAGATGGAGGCCGTCATTAAAGCCCATCCGGACCTTGACGCCGTCCTGGCTTGCTGGGATCAGTTTGCCGTTGCGGCCTTTAAAGCGGTCAAGGCCTCCGGGAAGAATATCCCCATTTACAGCATCGATGTGGACGCCCAGGATATTTCCATGATGCGGGCAGCCAACAGCCCCTGGAAATTCACCGTGGCCACGGATTCGAGAGAACTGGGAAGAATCGCAGTTCGGTTTGCCATGAAGGCGATCCGGGGAGAGGAAGTGCCACGGCGATATCTGGGACCCGTTACGCCTATCGCCCAGAAGACCTTGCGGGAAATGCCGAAAAAGCAGCTGATGCCGACCAAAAAGTATTTTCCCAACTGGGGAGAATCCGGGGTCGGTTGGACCCCTTGGATGAGAGAATTGGTGAAAAAAAATAAAAAGTAATGGCAGCGGGTTGACGCCAAGAAAGGTGCCCGCCCCTGATCCCTTGAACAGGCAATGTAAAACTGAATAGTAGGAGGAATCTAAGAATGAGCGAAAAATACAAAGAACTATTTGAACCCATCTCCATCGGTACCATGAAACTACGCAACAGAACGGTCATGGCGCCCATGCATACAAAGATGGCAAGCAGCAATGGTGAGGTTACGGATCGACTTATCGCATACCACGCGGCACGGGCAAAAGGCGGCATCGCACTGATTGTACTCGAGAACACCTGTATTGACTGGGAACTTGGAAGGGCCCCCGGCAATCCGGCCAGGATCGACGACGACAGATTTATCTGCGGACTCGCGGATCTTGTACAGGCGGTCCACGCTCACGGCGCAAAAATGGTAACGCAGCTTCATCAACCGGGAAGACAGCAGGCAGTTTCCAACACCGAGGGGGGACGGCTCCCCATTGCCCCGTCCGCCACGCAGTCCTTTGGCGGTGACATGCCCCGGGTAATGACCGAGGAGGACATTGAACATTATATTCAACTGTATGTGGCCGGTGCCGTGAGGAGTCAAATGGCCGGATTCGACGGGGTTGAATTTCACGGGGCCCATGGATATCTCCCGACCCAATTCCTGTCACCCCGCACCAACCTGCGTACCGACAAATGGGGTGGCAGCTTTGAGAATCGCGCCCGTTTCATCGTTGAAATCATCAGGCGTTCAAGGGCGGCCCTCGGTCCTGACTACCCCCTGCTCTATCGGTACAGCGCCGATGAAAAGATCGATGGCGGCTATGACCTGGAAGAAGGCATCAAATTCGGCAAACTCCTTGAGAATGAAGGTATCGATTGCCTGGATGTTTCCGCCGGTATTTACGACTCAATGCCATGGATCTTTCCAACCCAAGGCATGCCCGCCGGTTGCCTGGCGCCCTTGGCGGCGGCAGTGAAGGCCGAGGTGAATATTCCAGTCATTGCCGTTGGGGGCCTTGGCTGGGACCAGGATCTGGCATGTGAAATACTCAAAAAAGGTGAAGCGGATATGATTTCAATGGGGCGGTCCCTACTGGCGGATCCCGACCTTCCCAACAAAGTGAAGGAAGATCGGCCCCATGAAATCCGCAAATGCATCAGATGTAATGATTGCGTGGGCTTCGTTTTCAGGGGATGGAGAACAGGATGCATTCTGAATCCCGAATGTGGGCACGAATACAAGGACCTCGTTAAGCCGGCGGCGGCGCCAAAACGAATCGTCGTTGTGGGTGCCGGAGTGGCGGGGCTCGAGTATGCGGTAACCGCTACTCGAAGAGGCCACTCCGTTACAGTGCTTGAGAAATCCGACCAGATCGGCGGTTTGATCAATCTCGCGGCAAAGCCCGCTTATAAGAAAGACGAGTTGCTTGCGCTCATCGCATACTACGATGCAATGGTCAAAAAGCTTGGAATCGACGCTCAATTAAATACACCCGCGACCCTGGAAACCGTTGCGGAATATGACCCTGAAGTCGTGGTCGTGGCCATTGGCATGGACCCCATGGAACCCCCTATTCCCGGCGCTGACAAACTGAACGCCGTAACGGATGTCCTTTCCAGTGATGGGGAAAACCTGGGCAAAAAGGTCTGTGTTGTCGGTGGCGGTGGTGTTGGCTGCGACACTGCCCTCTGTTTGGCGGCCCAGGGGAAAGATGTAACCATATTGGAGATGAGGGAAGCCCTGGCATTGGACGAAAACTATCTGCTCCTGCTTCAAATTAATGATGAGGTGGCAAAAGCAGGGATAAAGGTTCTTACCAACCACGAGTGTGTCAGCATTTCGGCAAATGGGGTGAAAGCCAAGAACAAAAAGGGTGAAATTGATCTTCTGTTTGACGATGTGGTCGTGGCGGCCGGTTTTAAGCCCATTGACCCATCAGGTTTGGCGGATCAATTCCAGGAGAATGGCTACCTTGTCCAATCCATAGGCACCTGCGTGGATCCCGGAAGGATTTACAATGCCGTTTGGGGCGGGTTTAGAGCAGCGCTCCAGGCGTAAAGAAAAAACGGATTCACACGTCAGACCCAATATTCGCATTCAAAACCTTGAAAAGGCGGTCGTGCGCTTTAATGCCTGAATTACAAGCATGGGCCAGACCTATGGCGTTGGCCGCCTTTCAACCCCATAAGACAGGTTTATCTCAGGAAATAAACGTAATTTCAGTAAATTGACCCATTTAATGGATGAACGGGGTGTACGCAATGCCAAAAAAAATCGCCGTTATTGGTGCGTTTGATACCAAGGGTGAGGATTATTCCTTCGTTAAATCGGAAATCGAAAAGCGGGGGCACTCAGCCTTGATGATTGATATTAGTGTTATGGATAAGCCGGGTTTTCAACCGGACGTTTCGGCAAATCTCGTTGCCGAAGCCGCCGGCACAACCCTTAAGGAACTCAGGAGTAAAGAAGACCGGGGTCATGCCATGGAAATGATCGCAAAGGGTATCGTTCCGGTCGTTAAGGAGCTATACGACACAGGGATCATCGGCGCGGTCTTTTCAATGGGTGGATCCGGGGGAACGGGCGCCGGCACCGCCGCAATGAGAGCCCTCCCTTTAGGTGTCCCAAAGGTAATGGTGTCCACAGTGGCGTCTGGCGACACAAAAGCCTATGTGGGAACACGCGACGTCATCATGTTTCCCTCTATCGTTGATGTATCCGGCGTCAACAGTTTTAGCGCAAGAATTTACGCCAACGCGGTTGGCGCCATCATCGGTATGCTTGAAACTCGTGCCCCGGAAATTGAAGCAAAACCGTTGCTTGCCGCTTCAATGTTTGGGAATACCACGCCCATTGTGACCCATTGCCGCGAAATCATGGAAGATAATGGCTATGAAGTATTGGTCTTCCATGCGGTCGGAACAGGGGGCATGACGCTCGAAAGCTTAATTGAAGAGGGTCATATTGACGGAGTTCTGGATATCAGCCCCACGGAGCTGGCCGACGAGCTGGCAGGCGGTGAATTGTCAGCGGGACCCGCGCGTTTGGAAGCTGCCTCCAATAGAGGAATTCCACAGGTTATCGTGCCGGGGTGTGTTGACATGGTCAACTTCTGGGCAAGGGAAACCGTGCCTGAAAAGTACAATGATCGGCGTTTCTACCAATGGGCCCCCGGCGTAACGCTCATGCGAACCGATCCCATGGAAAACGCAGAACTTGGGCGTCAACTTTCCGAAAAGACAAATAAATCAACGGGTCCGGTGGCAATATTTCTTCCCTTGAAAGGGGTATCCATGCTGGATGCGCCGGGCAAGGAATTCTGGTGGCCGGAAGCCAATGAAGCGCTCTATAAAGCCATTAAAAGCAATGCGCGCGCAGAAACAGAAATAATTGGAATGGATAACAACGTCAATGATCAGGACTTCTCAGATGCTGTAGCAGATAAGATGCTTGAATTTCTTGGGAAGAAATAGCTGAGAAAGGAATGAAGCAATGGGTAAAAGAATCCCACGAAAAGATATACTTAAAAGCCTCCATAACAAAGTGGAAGCTGGCAAACCGATCATCGGATGCGGCGCTGGAACCGGTATTTCCGCAAAAATGGAAGAGGCCGGAGGCGCCGATCTGCTCATTATTTACAATACGGGGCGATATCGTATGGCAGGACGCAGTTCGCTCACGGGACTGTTCTCATACGGAGACGCCAACGCAATTGTAATGGAAATGGCGGCGGAGGTGCTGCCGGTCGTAAAGAACGCACCCGTGCTCGCGGGGGTCCACGCCACCGATCCGTTCAGACAAATGCCACACTTTCTGCAGGAGATTGCGGATGCCGGATTTTCAGGCGTGCAGAATTTCCCCACGGTGGGACTGTTTGAAGGGGTGATGCGTGAAAACATGGAAGCCACTGGCTTGGATTACAATAAAGAAGTGGAAATGATCGCTCTCGCCCATGAAATGGACCTTTTCACATCGCCATATGTATTCAATATTGATGAAGCCAAGGCAATGGCCAAGGCAGGCGCGGACCTTCTTGTTCCTCATGTGGGGCTCACAACCGCCGGTTCCATCGGAGCTGCGGCTGCCCTGACATTGGATGAAGCCATAGATATTGTGATGGCCCAGGCGGAGGCGGGCTGGTCCGTCAGAAAGGATTTGATGGTCATCTGTCATGGCGGACCGTTTGACGAGCCGGAAAACGTTGGAAAAGCTTTGGAGAAGATGCCGGGCGTCATTGGTTTTTATGGCGCTTCAAGCGCGGAAAGGCTACCAACCGAACGGGGTATCAAACAGCAGATTGAATCCTTCAGCAGGTTGAAACTGGCGCCGAAAAATTGAAATTTGAAATCGCTCAGTGGGCGCCGATGTTTTAACCCTATTGGCGCATAGATTCATTAAAGCAGCGAGACCGTGGTACACGGGAATAACCCGAACAAATTGTGGAAGCGCCTCTGAATCGGAGGCGCTTTTTTTTCGGGAAACCCGTGAAGGACATATACACAGGAGGTACACATGCCCGAGAGCTTGAAATTCCAAACCAGGCAGCAGGCGGTGCGGGGGATTTTACGTCTGTTGCCCAGGATTTCCGATGAAAATTTGATACGCCTCGTAACCTTGGGGAAATGGCTGAGCAATGATCCAGAAGTGCTCTCCGCCATTGAGCAGGTGAAACGGCTCCTGCTGGCAGAGGGTCATCCCGCCAAAAAGCTGTTTCGAAGGGTTCTAGAGTATCTGCCCGCTGACCGGAGAGTAAAGCTGTTCGAGACGCTGTTTAACGGGGCGTTTTTCGAAGGGGGGAAACTGCGGGACCGGTTTGAGAGAGACATGGGATACCGTCCTCCATTTATCATGATATTGAGCCCTACCCTTCAGTGCAACCTGAGGTGCAAGGGTTGTTACACGCTGGGATACGGCATGAGGCCGGAACTATCATTTGCGGTGGCCGACCGGCTTCTCTCAGAGTGTGAAGCATTGGGAATCTATTTCGTGACCGTTCTGGGAGGGGAACCACTCATGTACCCTCACCTCTTTGCCTTGCTGGAGCGACATCCATCCATCTTTTTCCAGGTGTACACAAATGGCACTCTGATGACCCGAGACAAAGCACGACGATTTGCCGAATTGGGGAATGCCATGGTCGTCATCAGCATTGAGGGCGGAGAGAGGGAAACCGATGCCTGGCGAGGCCCGGGCGTGTACCGAAAGATCATGGGGGCATTCGAGCATTTGGATGCGGCCCGCGTCCTCATCGGAACATCCGCAACGGTGACCCGGCAAAACGCGGATACCGTCTCTTCGCTGGTGTTCATTGACCGGATGATGGATGTGGGGTCAATGGCGCAGATGTATTTTCTCTACCTACCGGTGAACGGGCAGGCCGACTTCAACCTTCTGGTGACGCCGGAACAGCGGAATCGTCTCAGAAAATGCGTAATGACCATCAGGGATGAACGACCGATTTTCGTCCTGGATTTTTGGAATGACGGGCCCTATGTGGATGGCTGTATCGCGGGCGGAAGGCGATATTTTCATGTCAATGCGAAGGGTGATGTGGAGCCGTGCGTTTATGCCCATATTGCGGTTGACAACATCCATGACAAACCTTTGGCCGAGACGTTGAACAGTTCACTGTTCCAAAAAATCAGGTCGTGTCAACCGCACAATCCCAATCATCTTCGTCCCTGCATGATCATTGACAACCCCCAGGTGATGCGCGAAGTGATCGAGGAGATTCAACCGAAATTCACCCATGAGGGCGCGGAAGAGATCTATACGGTTCACAAGGAAGAAATGGATAGCTACGCCAAGTGTTGGAGTGAAGTGGCGGATCGGGTGTGGCAAGAGGAGTATGCTGAAACATCCGGGATGAACAATGAAGAACCGGCTCACATGGTACGACGGGGGGAAAAGGCTTATGCGTGATTGGAAGAATGGATACCCCCGCCAGCGCGGGGGTATCTGTATGGCCTTTTCGCGTGTCGGCAATCCAGGTGGCGGGCGGCCGACACCCGGGTGCTTGCGGTGATGGCCGCGGTACTCATTTTCAGGCGTTCGGACGCCTGAACGCCTACCCCTTTTTGCGCAGACTGCCGGTGGTGTCCACTGATCGAAGATTGGCCAATTCCTCTTTGCTGGGCTCGGGCACCATTTTCACCCGGTCGCTCACCTTCAAATCCCAGCCGGTGTTTTCCTTGACCTTCTCTACGTTGGTGAAGGGGTAATAGGCATCAAGGATGAACTCCTTGCTATCCGGGTTCGGCCGCAGAATGCCCAGGGTGGAGATGATGGCCGAAGGGCCGCCTCCCACGAAGCCCGCGCGCTCACGGGCGTCACCACCGTCCAGATAGCCAGGAGAAGAGATGTAATCCACCTTTTCCATGAAACGGCGCTTCTCGTGGCTGGCCATGATCAGATAGTTCTTGGCCCCAACGGCGATGTCGTTGGCGCCGCCCGAACCGTTCAAACGGATCCGGGGCGGGGAGTATTTGCCCAGCTTCCAGGGAGGCGCTTCCCAGATGCCGGTGGTATTGACGTTGCCGTACTTGTCCACCTGGGCCGCGCCGATCACGGCGTTGTCGCAACGGCCCGAAGCCACTAAAAACCCCAGGGCGTCGATGGCGTTGGTGAAGCTGGTGGCGTTGGCGCTGATGCGGTTGCATTCGATGCCCCAGGGCAGTCCCCCCACCGGTGTGGAGCCATAGACCCCGCCCTCGGTAAAGGGCATCAGGTTTGGTGCGTGGTTTTTTTGGGCGAAGTATCCGGCCAGCATGGAAAGTCCCACTCCCAGGATGATGAGCTGACCGTCGGCGATCTCTCGGCCGGTAACAATGGCCATGAATTCCTGCTTGGTATATTCCATCGCTCTAGCCCTCCTTCCGGTTCATCAGTTCCTTGATCTCCACCTCGCTCTTGAGCCACTTGCGGTAGGGATCCATCAAAAACCCGGTCTCGGTGGCGCTGATCATCTCGATCTTCTCCCGTCCGATCAGGTCCAGATATTCCCGGGGAGTGCTGTAGGAATGTACCCACTTTTTGCAGTACTCTTCGGTACCCGGAGCGGTCTTCATGGCCTTGTTCATCATGAACATATGCTCTTCGTCGCTGTCGTACAGCCCGCAGGAGGCCTGGGGCCAGGAGCACATGGGCCAGTACACCACCGCGTCAACCACTTCCGCGATGATGCGCACAAGGTTGGGATACTGGCGCATGCAGCCGGTATCCACGATCTGGTCCGCAACCAACACCACCTTTTGGGCGGCCCGTGACATCTCAAAACGGCTCCACTCGCTTCCCAGCATGATGGCGTTGCCGTATATGTCCGCCATGGTCACGTGGATGGCCGCAACTTCCGGCCGCAGTGAGCGGAAGGCGCCCAGGGTCTTGCCGGTGAAGGGGTCGGTGATGGCAGGGATCTTTTCTGTTGCCGGATAGGTGTCCGGGCTGTCACCGGAGCACCACTGCTGATCATTGCTGATGTTGACCGTGGCGGGCACGAATGGCCAGTTCATGGCCCCGCCGAAGAGCCGAAAGGCCATGGCACCGTTTGAATAGTCCTCGATAACGGTCCGGCCGCTGGTGACCGCACGGTTTAAGCCGTTGGCAAAGCCGTATACTTCCAGGCCCGAAAAACCCACCTCGCAGCGCCGCACCGCCCCCACCGCGGCCAGCAGATTCACCTGGCTGGAGCCGCAATGGCAGATGACGTTCAGGTTTTTCCTGCCCTGTTTGACCATCTCCTTGCCAAAGGCTACACAGTCTGAACCGACGGGGAAGGCTGCCCCGTGACAATAGGTCATTCCGTCCCAGGTGTAGGACTTCACCGCTTCCCGCATGGAAATGAGCTTGTTTTGCAAAGAAAACCTCCTTTCATCCCCTGTTGTGCCGGCCCTTACTTTATCAGAGACAGACCTGGCGGGATTTCACTGCAATTGGGCGCTGGGGTATCCGGCCGTTCCCGGACAGAGCCAGAGCCGTTCCAATGCCAAATGTTATAATCAAAAATCATGCCAAAATCAATTGGATGACCGGAATTAAACCTTGCTTTCCCGCTGACTCCCTTCCAAGGACGTCCATGGCCCGCGAATCATTGTATGGCACGTTTTTTGCTCTTGACAAACACTGTTTGACAAGGGATTCTTTGCCAAAAGGCAGAGACCGGGCGGTGGGAGATATTCCTCCAGGCCGCCTGGCGAATCTGGCCAATAGAACGGGGAAATTTGAGGAGGCAACATGGCATACCAATACATCTTAAGCGAGGTCAAGGAACGCATCGGCATACTCACCCTGAACCGTCCCGACAAGATGAACGGCCTGGGCAAGGAAATGGAAGACGAGATCACTGACTGCCTCAAGACCTGGGCCGACGGCCCCGAAGTCAAGGTGTTGATTATTAAGGGAAACGGCAAGGTCTTCTGCTCGGGGCACGACCGCACCGAGGTGCTGCACGGCACGCCCAGTTCCATCCGCACCCTTTTCCAGACCTCATACAAGATGATGAGCGTCATGCGCCAGGTGCCCATGCCCATCATCGCCCAGGTGCACGGCATCGCCATGGCCGGTGGTTGTCACCTGGCGGCCGCCTGCGACCTGGTGGTGGCCGCGGAAAAGGGGGCCCAGTTCGGCATGACGGGCCTCAAGATCGGTTACAATTGCTCCACTCCCACCGTTGCGGTGAGCCGGGCGGTGGGCCAGAAGAAATGTCTGGAAATGCTATTCACCGGGAACCTCTATTCCGCTAAGGAAGCCCTGGAAATGGGCCTCATCAACCGGGTGGTACCGGACGATAAGCTGGAAGCGGAAACCTGGGATTTTGCCCGGCAGATTGCCAAGGGGAGCCGCGTGATTTTGGGCGTCTCCAAACAGGTCTACTACGGTCAGATCGACATGACAGAAGACCAGGCCTATCATTATGCCAAGGAGATGATGGCCATCGGCGCCCTGCTCCCTGACGCGGTGGAGGGATTCAGCGCCGCCATTGAGCGGCGCGAGCCCAATTTCCCTGAGGAATAAAAACATATCATATCCCGCCGGTTATTTTCAATTCACACGGTCCGGGCCCAGGGCCCGGACCGTCTCCTTTTCGAAATCCCTTTGAGGGACGCTGTGCCATATCATCCATTTCATGATTGCACCGAAGGACAAAATTTCGTATAATGGCGCGGAAAAACAATCAAAGATTTACCAATGTCCCATGCCTACTGACCAATCCCCAACCACTCCCTGGGCTGCCCAAGCCGCCACGACAAACCTCACCGATGCAGCTGACAGAGTCGCCATTATCACCCTGGACGCGCAAAACCGCGTCACCCACGTAAACGTTGCCGCTCAAAGGATGTTGGGCCTTGGTCCCTTTGAAGTTCTCGGCCGACACATATCGGATTTTATCGATAATGACAGACTTTTGGCCATGGTGGGCCACCACGGCAGCATATCCGAGGGTTCCGTGAGCTTGCGAGGCCTTGACCTGTGGGCCAGCCTTATCCCTTTGTGTCGCGACCACGGCGGCATGATGGTGGTGCTGGCTCCGGAGCCGCGACAGGAGCAATGGGAGCACCATGAACCCCTGAAAGAAGAATTGTCATCGCTTCTGGAAAATTCCTATGACGGTATTGTGGTGGCTGACAAGGACTGCATCCGCAAGGTGAACGCCAGCTTCGGGCGCATCACCGGACTGCCGCCCTCTTTTCTGATAAACAAGAAAATCAAGGAGTTGGACACGGATCGCCACGTTTGTCTGGCTGCGGTGCAAGAGGTCATTCGCTTGACCCGCCACCACCAGAAGACGATTACCCTGCAAAGAAGAATCAAAACCGGCAACGAGATCTTTCTCACCTGCAGCCCGGTGATGAACCGGCACGGCCGGGTTGACCGGGTGGTATTGAACGTGCGGGACATCACTGAACTGAAAGGCTTGGAAAGCCAGATAAAAAAACTTTCCGGCCTTCGCCGTGATCGCGATGGCCGAGGCAAGCAACCGGATGCTCTAAAGGAAATCGTGGCCGAAAGCCCGGCCATGCAGCTCCTTTTACAGGTGGTCCTAAGGGTCAGCCAAGTCAATTCCACGGTGCTTTTGACAGGCGAAAGCGGCGTCGGCAAGGACGTGATTGCCGGTCTGATTCACCGGCTCAGCCCACGAAGTGAAGGACCTTTTATTTCCGTCAACTGCGGAGCGGTCCCGGAGAACCTGCTGGAAAGTGAGTTCTTCGGATATGAAAAGGGGGCCTTCACCAGCGCCAGCCGCTCGGGCAAGCCGGGTCTTTTTGAGCAGGCCAACGGCGGCACCTTCCTCCTGGACGAAATCGGCGAACTCCCCTTGAATCTGCAAGTCAAGCTCCTCAAGGTCATCCAGGACCAGCATTGCCGCCGATTGGGCGGACAGCGCAACATCCGGTTGGACATCCGCTTCATCGCCGCCACAAACCGTGACATGCGACGGATGGTGGCCGAGGGCAAGTTTCGTGAGGATCTTTTCTATCGCCTGTACGTGGTGCCCATTGAGATCGCCCCGTTAAGGGAGCGCCGTGAAGACATTCTGCCCCTGGCCCTGATGTTCTTAAAGGAATTGATCAGTGACAAGTATGATGTGAGCCGCACCCTGAGCCATGAGCTGATGACAATTCTTGAGTCCTACGACTGGCCGGGAAACGTGCGTGAGCTGCAAAACGTCATTGAACGCATGGTGGTCACCGCCGACAGCGAGGTTCTGCAGCCCCGGCACCTGCCCGACTCGGTGTATCAAAAGGCGGCCCAAAAGGGTCTGGGCGTTTGGGTGGGCGGCTCTCTGAACCTGCGCCAGGCCCGGGACGAACTCGAGCGGCAGCTCATTCTCAAGGCCCTGTCCAAGACGGGCAATACGCGTAACGCTGCTAAATTATTGGGTGTTGACCACAGCACCGTTGTAAGGAAGGCCCAAAAGCTGGGCCTCAACCTGAAAGGGGGTACCGTCGGTGCCCCGTAAATTATCCGCAATCCTTTTTCCATGGTGCAGTATTGCACCAAGATAAGGCTTTTCCGTCTCCACATCCTCTCTTGCTCCATGGGGCGGTCTTCAATTCTTCCCAAAAGCATATTGGTGAGTCCAAAAGCGGTTTTCCATTTAACGCGTTTTTATTATTGTCAAATTGTCCACCCATCGACAATGGAAGTTTTTGGATGGGGTTTCTGATCTGCTTGCGGTGTGTTTTTGCACCAAACTTCTCCCTTACTGCAAAAATGCACCAGGGATTCTATCAACCTCTGCTCAGGCTTTCACCATCAGCGAATAATATTGCGTCTTTAAAATGATGGCCCGCAAAAGCCCGGCAAGAGGAATTATGTTGTTGAAATGTGGCACATACTGTAATCTGTTTACCCATCGGCAATATCATACAAAATCGTCCCCCCTTCATCCGTTTGGCACATTCGTTGAAGGCTTGTAAACCAAATGCAATATAGACTTAAAAAGAGCGAATAAGGAAAGATATGTTATGACGGAAAAAGAACACATTCCCCTTGGCGTCGGTTTTTATCCGGACTGGTTCCACAAGCATTACGGTATTTCCTTTGGGAAAGAGTACTATTTTGATCCGGAAGTGCGGGTTCAAACCAGAATGGAGATTGACAAGCGACTGTATGATCGATTCGGCGATGTGGGTCTGGGAGATCCGGACCCGAAACCGAAACCCCTGATCACTTTCGGCATGGTCATGCTCCCTTCCATTTTCGGGTGCGAGATCGTTTATAAGGATGATGCCCTTCCATGGGCCATGCCGCTCAATCTCCCGGAAGATGATATCATGAAACTGGAAGTGCCGGATATCTTTGCGTCCTATCCCATGACCGACATGATTCGTCAAATCGACTATCTCAAAGAAACATACGGCCGTGTGGTGGGGGATATCAACACCACGGGTGTTCAGAACCTGGCACTCAAAATACGCGGGGACCAGCTCTATTTCGACTTTTATGAAAACCCCCGACTGTGCCGCCATCTCATGGGGATCTGTACGGAATGCATCATCCGGCTCTTTCAATTCAACCACCGTACCACCGGCACGGGCGCAGTGGATGTAACCCCCATGTGTGACCCCAAGCTGTATGTTTTTCCCAACTGCACGGCCGAACAGATCTCCCTTGAAACATACGAATCACAGGTACTGGAATACGACAATCGTGTGGCGGAAGCGTGCCATCCGGTGGGGATTCATCACTGCGGTTCCGTTGACGAGGTGCTGGACGGATACGCAAAAGTGAAACATCTCGAATTTATTGAAATCGGTTTCGGTTCCGATGTGAGACGAACCCGCGAAGTATTCGGGCCCAACGTTGCGCTAAATGCCCGCATCAGCCCGGTCCTCATGAAAAACGGTACGCCGGAAGAGGTGGCCCAAGAAGTGAGACAACTCATTGATAACGGGGCCCCGCTTCACAATTTCTCCATCGATACCGTGGGACTCACCTATGGCACGCCCGATGAAAACGTTAAAACCGCCCTCAAAACAGCCGCGGAATACGGTAGAATTGACCGGGATACCAGGGCCCGGGTCAAAAGGGTATTTCATACAGCGGGAGCCATTGCCGAGCCGGTTGAAACCACCGTTTCGAGCGCTTCAAAAACCGTGGTGATCGGCCCTTCACAGCCGGTTGTGATGATTGGCGAGCGCATCAATCCCACTGGCCGAAAACCGCTGGCGGAGGCTCTCGAAAAAGGGAACCTGGACATGGTGCGGTCGGAGGCCATCCTGCAGGTTGAAGCAGGGGCCCATATCCTGGATGTGAATGTGGGGGTGTCCGGCATTGATGAGCCCAAGACCCTGAAACAAGCGGTTGTGGCGATACAGGAAGTGACGGACGTGCCCCTCTGTATCGACTCGGCCCTTCCCAAAGCCCTTGAAGCGGCGCTCAGCGTCTATAGGGGAAAAGCGCTGGTCAATTCGGTCAACGGCGAAAAACAGAAACTGGATCAGGTGCTGCCCCTGGTAAAGGCCCACGGCGCCGCGGTGATCGGCCTTACCATGGATGATAGCGGCATTCCGAAAGCAGCGGAAAAACGCCTTGAAATCGCCAAAATGATTGTGGATCGTGCAGATCAGGCGGGTATTCCAAGGGAAGACGTGATCATCGATCCCCTTGCCATGGCGGTGAGCGCCGACGACCGGTCGGGACTTGAGACCCTGCGGGCCCTTCAGCTGATCCGGGACGAACTGGGTGTCAACCAGACCCTGGGGTTAAGCAATATCTCATTCGGACTGCCGAACCGCTCCGCCATCAACGCCATATTTCTGGCCATGGCGGTTTTAAACGGCATGACCTGTCCGATCATGGATCCCTCTTTGCGGGAGATGGTCAACGCGGTTCTCCTGTCTGACCTGCTGCTCGGAAAAGATGAATACTGCATGCGCTATCTTTCCGCCACGGAAAGAAAAAAATCCGGTAACGCGGGCGCTTCGGCGGAGACAGCTGCCGTGAAGAAGAGCACCGATCTTGAAAAGATCAAGGACGCGGTTATTTCCGGCAAAAAGCAGTCGGCCGTCGATTACACCCGAAAGGCGCTGGACCGGGGCGCTGACCCACAGGAGATCATCAACGGTTATCTCATCCCCGGCCTCAACAAGGTTGGTGAAAAGTTTGAACAAAAAAGAATCTTCGTGCCTGAAATGATGATGGCGGCAAAATCCATGCAGGCCTGCGTGGACCTGGTGACCCCCCATCTCAAAAAGGATGGCGGGACTGAGAGTCTTGGAACCATTGTTCTGGGAACCGTATTCGGGGATCTCCATGACATTGGCAAAAATCTAACAAAGCTGCTGCTTGAGACCTCCGGCTTTAAGGTGATTGATCTCGGGGAAAATGTCCCTGCCCAGGACTTCGTAAATGCCGCAAGGGAGCACAATGCACACATTGTTGGGCTTTCATCCCTTCTGACCACCGGCGATCCCCATGTGGAGGAGACCGTTTTGGCCATTAAAGAGAGTGATCTGGCCGACCATGTCAAGATCATTTGCGGCGGTGCGGCCCTGACGCTCAAATTCGTCAAGGCCTGTGGCGCGGATGCCCATGCAACGGATGCGGCGGATGGCGTGAAGAAAATCAAACGAATGATGGAAATGGCTTAAATGCCGGCCCATCTCCCGTCCTGGGAAACGGGAGAAAGCCGGCATCCATCGACAAATCAGAAGGATTCAAGAGTCTTGTCGTCCAGGGGAAGGATTTCTTCGGGGGTCGGTTCCTTGGGGCCGCCCTCTTTTTTTCGCGGCGCACCAAGGGCCATGGATTTCCGTCTGGCCGGTTCTTTCACATCATTGGCCCCTTTGACACTTGCCCTTCCATGGACCGTGCGCCTCTCGCCCGCTTTTCCACCCACGAGGGCCACAAGCTCGCCCACCATGTTCTTCATCTGTTCCGCCTGAGCATTCATTTCTTCCGAGGCACTGGCCGATTCCTCGGCTGAGGATGCATTCTGCTGGACCACTTTGTCCATGTCGGCAACGGCCGTATTCACCTGCTCGATCCCCTGAGACTGCTCATCGGATGCGGCGGCTATTTCGCCAACAAGTTCTCCCACCTTCAAGGCATTGGTTTCCACCCGGTTGAAATCCTCGTTGGTCTTTTCCACAAGTGTCGATCCGTCGTTCACTTTCTTGACCGTCCCTTCAATGAGTTCGGCCGTGTTCTTGGCGGCTTCCGCGGCCCGCATGGCCAGATTTCGCACTTCGTCCGCCACAACCGCGAATCCCGCGCCCGCCTCACCTGCCCGTGCCGCCTCAACCGCCGCATTCAGGGCCAGGAGATTGGTCTGGAAGGCGATCTCGTCAATGGTCTTGATGATCTTTGAGGTCTCCTCGCTGGCCGTGGAAATCTCTCCCATGGATTGGGTCAGTTCATTCATGGAGCCGTTGGCCTGACCCACACTGTTATTGGCCTCTTTCATCAATTGATCGGCCTCCTTTGAATTGCTTGCATTCTGTTTGGTCATGGAGGCGATCTCTTCCAGTGAAGCGGAGGTTTCCTCAATGGATGCGGCCTGTTGCGATGATCCCTCCGCAAGAGACTGGCTGGATGAGGAAACTTCCGATGACGCTGAAGAAACCTGGTCCGCGCCGTCATTTAGGCCCACGATAATGCGGCTCAGAGGTCCGGTGATCCCCCGGGTTATCACGAAGGCCAGAAAAACGCCGATGACCAGAGCCGCAATCCCCACGATGGTCATCAACAGATTGCTGGTGGCATTGGAGGCCTGCAGCTTCGGTCCCAGCTCGTCCTGATCAGCTTTGACGGAGAGCTTCACATCCTCCACTTCCTTGGCCACGATCGGTCCGATGCGATCAAGCGTGTCCGTGATGATTTTATTGCGCTCGAAAATAACGGTTGTCAACTGGCTGAAGGCTTTGATGTACTCCTTCTCGGAATCCATCACCGTCTTTAGAAGCTCGCGACGCTTGGGGTTTTCCAGTTCCTTATCCAGGATGCCCAGCCGCTCGTTCAACTTGACAAACTCCTCATGGACCCGGTCAATATCCGTCTGTGCATTGGTATCCAGGAATTTGATCACATATAGGCGGGCCAGGAGCAGGTGTTTCATGGCAAGGCCCGACTGAAAGGCGGCGGTCATATCCTGATCCTTCTCCGCCGAGATCATTATCTGGGTGAGGCTCTTTTCCATGAGCGGCCCCTTGACGTTTAACACGTCGTAAACCAGGCTGTTTCGCTCCTCCTTGAAGGCGAGGACTTTGTGGAATCCTTCATTATATTCGACCACCTCTTTTTCCACGTTATCTATTATGGCCGCACGTTCGGGATTCTGGATTTCTTTTTGGGATTCCGCCAGGAACCCTTCCATTTTCTTAAAGTATGACTCGTACTGTTCACGATCCTTGTCGCTCCCAGTGATGATGAAGTCCTTTACGTTCATGCGAACCATCAGCATATTGGCCTGCAATCGCCCCGACAGATTGGTGTCCCGGGCAAGCCCGCGATACTGCGTAAATCCTTCGGAAGCTTTCCCAAAACCGAAAAAAGCGATACCCCATACGGCCACAAGCAGTATGAGCAGCAGCGTGAATCCGAAAATGATTCTTTTTCCTACGGTCAAATTTTTAAACATGATTTTTCTCCTTTTGTTATCTCCTTCTTCCCGACGAAAGCAGGACCCATCTGCCCGCATCTTCTGTTCCCGATTTTAAAATCGCGCGCTTTTGGGCCGGTATATGGAAGATGTGTGCCAAGTATGGGCCAAAACCGGACGGGGGGCACCGAGAGAAATGGCCCCAGAAAAGCGAACAGGGGTATTAATATAGTAAATCCAAAGAGATACTAAAATTTCACTTTTTCACAGGTTCGGGATGGATAACGAAAGGTGCTGCCCCATGGAAGGTTTCAAGGGGTGAATCAAGGGTATGGGAAGGGTGCAACAATTATTGACACAATCAGGTCATGCGCATCCTTTTACCATGATTTTTCAACAGATTAAAGGAGATGTCCGATTTCGGTCACGTGTAACGAACGGTGTCATCCTTAATTTCGGCCAGGTTCCGGAATCTCCCATGGGGGGCATCCCGACCGGTCTTTCCTGGAGGGATGGGTGCGTCATTCTTCCTTGTTCTGGGACTGGCCTTTTTTCACCAAGAAATAGCCGAGCGTGAGGGCAATGACCACGGAAGCGATGCCCATCAAGGTGAACCCGTCCAGGTTTCTGAAATCGAGGATAATGACCTTTCGGGCAATGGCAATGATGGCCACCGAAAGAACCACCTCATAGTGGGGCTGGCCGTCCGTTATGTAGGCCTTCATCAGGGTCTCAAGAAGTTCGATTCCGATGACCACCAACATGAAAAGCCCGAATATATCCAACAATTGATCAACGCTCAAGAGCATGAAGGGATGCTGTATAACGTCTTTTACCACAAGCCAGCCAAGATCCAGGGTCGCAAAGCCCAAGACCACCGCCATCAGCACCATCAACACCTGCACCATGAACTTCTCATATTTCTTCAAAAACCTAAACATCTCTTCCTCACGCCACATATGATGTCAATCCTCAGTATTTAAAGTTCATTTCTTCACCGGGATGTCACATTTACCAATTCATAGGCCGTGGACCCCAGTCCGATTGTTTCGCCGTGGGACAATGCGTGCCGCCCCCGACGGTTCCACTTCAAAATCAGGGCCCGGTGGCAGGCTCACAACCGCTGAATCAGATACACATAGACCGGCAGTTGGCTCTCCTCTTTGATCTCATAAAACGGGTGCAACAGCTCTCTCTTCTTGGGGCTCTCTTTTAAGGGCGACAGGTATATGGCACCTTTTGCTTTCTTTTTCACGGATGCGTTCTTCAAGAGTGCCATGAGAGACAAATTGTGTTCAACCGGCAGATTGTCCCCGATAACAAAGTTTCCGGTCACTTCAATTCCGTCGTAGGCACCGTTGATTTCCGTCTTTTTTTTGAAGGCTTCCTTAACCTGTTCGCCGGTGATGGGCTTGCCGATACTCTCAAGGGTTTTGGAATCAATGGATTCAAATCCGATGTTTAGAAACGTATAAAAGGGCAATTCATTCAGCTTTTCAAAAAAACCCTTTTTCGCCCCCAAAAAGGCGCCAACACTGCCGAAAAGATATAGAAACGGGTCCTGATCCCGGCGCCGGCCGAATCCGAATGCCTCGCAGGCCTGCTCCGCGGCAAAACAGATCAGATCACTCCCGGCCGCGAGAGCATCGTGGTTGCCCAGGAACAACGCATGATAATTGATGGCGTTGGCCCCAAAATAGCGTTTCAGTGCGGCAATCTGTTTAAGGATATCCTCTCTTGATCTCTTCTTGAAGTTTCGTTCCGATTTTACGCAGCAGAACCTGCAGTGATAGAGGCATCCATCCGCGATATTTAACGGAATAATATCATAATCCACATGCCGCGTGTCAGGGGGCAGCACGGAAATCCGGCCGCCGATGATCCTGTTTAATTCTTTGGCCCGTTCATGAAGGGTCGTATCATCATTGGCCAATATTCGCTTTATCAGATCCGAGGCGTGGGAATAGAGGCCCTTTTCGTCCGCCATATAGAGGTTGGCGTATAACTGGCTCCATTCAGCCAGGGCACTCATGACGGCGGGATTTGAAAAATACCGAACATCCCAAACCGGGTTGCTGCTGTAGGGCAGACAGGGAAGGTAATACTCTCCCATCCAGGAAATAATCCCGTCACTGCCGCTCTTATCGCCCACCGTATAGTAGACCCAGTCGTTCCCCGCTGTTCGCTTAAAATGCTCCGCGGGATGCGGCCAGGTGCGATCCAACCCTCTTATGGATGTTATTTCACCGTTCAGGTTAAAGCAGAATTCAAATCCCGGGGTTCTTATCTCCGAAAATCGATACATCCTGAGCGGAAAGGTTTGTTTCAAACGTTTACCGGTCCCCTTTCTTTCCGGGATGATCACCAAACGCTGCTGTTGGGAAAAGTCCATATGGCCTCTCACAGCCAGGGATATTGCTTTTCTCTGTGCCCGGCCCAGTTATCGATGCCGTACTCCCTGATCTTCCGAAGGTTCTTGATGGGCGCATCTCCACAAAAGGGTTTGAGGAAATCAAGCTTTCGGCATTTCTCAAACTTATCGCACTCCCAACACCCTTGGAATCCCTTTTTTTTGTTGCACTTGACAACCCCGCACGATTCACCGCTACTGCGTCCGAACCTGCAAGGGGAATCACATTTCAGCTGGGCGATTGTCTTTAACAATGAAAGCATCCTGTCATATTCCTTAAATTGCGGATCCTTCCTTGCAATAACCCTTGCAAGTTCAGAAAAGTGGCTGCTTTCAAAGGTCTCCAGCAGTTCGCCGCACAAATCGGAAAACTTGGCATTATAGCGCGGACAATCCCCGCAATAGATGCCGCAATAGGTTGTCAAAGTCCTTTCCGTTACCGCTTTCATCATTTTTCCTTTCAATGACGCTTAAATTGACGATGCCGGGAGTGATGACGGATTCCTATTCCGACCGTGGGAATTCCTGCAAGCGATCAGGTACCGATAGCCGTATTCGATCACCGGCGCCTTTTCCTGATTGGTCACGTGACATCTGATTGCGGCAAATCCGCGATCCGGCTTGCTTTCCGATCTTCGCAGCTCCGTCCACCAGGCCCTCACCGAAAGCACATCCCCCGGCCGCACCGGATTGAACATTTTCACCTCATGCATGCCAACCCCGCTGAGAATCGCCATATCACCCTGAGCTTCCACCACCACCCGGGTACAGGCTGCGAGGGTATGCAAGGAAGAGGCAACCAGTCCGCGGAAAACTGATCCGGCCGCAGCCCTCTCATCAATGTGGAAAGCCTGGGGATCAAATCGTTTCCCAAAATCGATAATCGCTTCCCGGGTCATGACCACCGGTTTGCAATGTAATGCTTCACCTTCACTCAGATCTTCGAAATACCGTCTTGCCATGCTTGGCTCCCACAGAATCAGATCCGTGACATCCCATTGGCGTATCACCCGGTTCTCCATCTCTTTGCGCACGCCCCCCCGTCCGCCGGGAAAAACGACAAGACGCTTCCCGCCTTTTTTCCCCGTTTAAGCGAGTTGCCGAGAACACCTCAAAGGGCCCACAAAAATCGAGGACTTCAATATCCAAAGCACTCATCCATCCAATTCCTTATACATGATATAGGAATCCACATAGCCGTACTTGCGATGCTTGTATCCATTTGGAATACGGCCGATGATGCGAAAACCGAGCTTTTTCCAAAGATCCACGGCAACCTCATTTGTGGAAACAACGGAATTGAATTGCATTGCCAAATAACCGAGATCAACGGCCGTCTTCTGAGCGTGCCAAAACAGACGCTTGGCAACGCCCTTCCCCCTGGCATCCGGACGCACAATGAATCCGCAATTGCAGATGTGGGAACCTGGTCCGGAAGCGTTCGGTTTTATGAAATAGGAACCCAATACCTTGTTTTTCTCTTTGGCCACAAAGGATTTCTGCGGGCTCAGGCACCACAAGGCATGGGCTTCCTCAAAGGGCAGATTCGGTTCAAATGCATATGTCTCCTGATCCTCCAGTATGCGTTTAAAAGTGGGCCAGAACAGGTGGAAATCCTGTAGCCCCATTTCGAAGATCAGTATTTCCTTTGGGTCATGGGCCATTTTATATGAATTTTGGAGGAAGTGCCCCTACCCCCGTGAAGTTGAGGGCACTTTCAATTGTCTGAAGCCCTTTCGTTACCATCATCTTTGATGTCCCGTGGGCCAGCCATTTGCCATCTTCGTCGGTGGCGGTCGCTTCCGCCAGGCACATGGATCTTCCGATCTTGATGCTTCGTCCCTCTGTTAGAATTATCCCGGAGTTGGTGGGGGCCAAATAATCAATTTTCAGGTCAATGGAAATATATCCAACATCTTCACCCAGCTCACAATAGACGGACCAGTAGGCGGCCGTGTCGATGACGGACGCATAGACACCCCCGTGTATCCCACCAAATGGATTCAAGTGTTCATTTTCCACCTTGAGTTGGACCATTGAATAGCCTGTTCCGATCTCTTTAACGGGCATTGACAAATGTCTGAAATAGGGTCCTTGGTTGATTGCCTTGACCACCTCGCGGACGTGCGCCGGATTCAGTGAAGCCATAATTCCTTTTCCATCCAATGAGTGCCTGATTTCCTGAAACCCTTTTACAAAAAACGAAAAGATTCTTCCATGAAAAACGGTGATGAATTTCTGGTCATACGATCTTTTTCCGGTAGTTGATAATGTACTCTGTTTTGTCGCCTTCCCAGGGTTCCCGGGAGATTTCCTGAAACCCACAGGATTGGTACATCCGCCTTGCCGGAAGGAAGAATGGACTGTCACCCGTTGTTACCATGGCTGTCCGGACTCCCAGATCCATGAAGCGATCAAGGATCTCATTTACCTGTTGTCTGCCAAAACCTCGCCCACGAAACCGGGGGAGAATGCAGTTATGCCCGATAACACCGATTTCAGGGGCCTGCCGCGGATCGAATGATGCAAATCCGACAAGCGCTCCAACGTGCCAACTCAAAAAGACACAGGAACCGATGGTCCCCGGATTTTCAAATGCATCACGATCAAACCGATGCCAGTTGCTTTCCTCGGGTTCCCAATGAATGGGATCCGATTTAATGAGATCCGCGTAGCTCCGGCATAGCAATCTGTACAGGGTTCCCGGTTCCTGATCATCTAATGATCTAAATCGCAGTACCATATTAAGTTGATCTACACTTTTTTTGCCACAATGGCGAATTCCTTTGATTTCGGATCATAGGGGGTTCCGGCGACATCCGAATAAAATCCCTCAACCGAAAAGGCCGCAGTTTCAAATTCCCTCTCCAGTTCCTTTGGGGTGTAATACTGCAGCCAGTTGTATACGGTTCTAATGCGATCTGCTTCGACAATTGTGTACTTGTCAAGAATCACCTTTTCCCGGCCGTACTTGAAGGTATTCACAAATCCATAATACTTGTTTGGGGACCAGAATCCGTTGAGCTGGTTCACCTGGTACGTGGCGGCCTCTTCCTTTTGATTAAATGCCATCAGGGAATAAACATCGAGGAGCACCGAACCGCCCCGGTTAAGAATCCTGTTGAATTTTCTCAAAATGCCGCTTCTTTGTTCCGGGCTGAGAGCGCAGAAATCACACATAATCATCAATACCAGGTCAAAGCGGTCTTCCGGTTCAAACTCCAGGTAGTTCTGATTCACGTAGTTGATGTTCAACCCTTCCCGGACCGCCACTTCCCTTGCGTATTGGACGGACCTTCCCGAAAAATCAATCCCCGTCACATTCCCCCCCCGTTTCGCCAAACGTGCCGCGTACAATCCGGGACCACAGCCAAAATCAGCTATTTTGGCGCCGGTGCCGATGTGGAAGTGAGATGCGATCCATTCCACGGATCTGTTGATGAATTCCCCGTTTCGTGAAGAGACGTCGATGGCCTCGTTCAAGTGGAACGAGAGCATTTGCTTTGACGTATGTTCATCGGTCCATAAATCGCTTGCCGTATAAAACTGGAACGGTTCCGGCCGTTCATTGATGGTCTCTAACGTTTCAAACATTTGCGCTCCAAATCGATTGGGTGGACGAATTGTTGCAAGCGTCAGTCTATTCTGTTGTCGCCAACTTTATCCCAAAGAAAATAAAAATCACGCCTGCGATTCTCTCAATTGCGAGTTTGCATCTTTGATAGGCTGTTTGAACCCTATTGTATGATAATAATGACGCAACAATGGAATACCAAAGAGCTGATATGGCGCATATCACGATCACACAAAGAGAACCCAGGTCAAACGGGGCATTGGGCGGGATGGTCGCTGCAAACAGGCTTGTCATAAATGCGGCCGTTTTAGGGTTTATCAAATTCGTAAAAAGCCCCATTTTGAAACAACTTGGTGCATTTGGCGTGTCTTTCCTTATTCTAGCACTATTTTCAGCTTGGTTTCTAAAAAAGAAAACAATACCGATATATATCAGATAAAAAGAACCCAATATTTTAAGCGTATGATAAATTAAAGGAGATATCTCAAAAATGATGGAAATCCCAAGGAAACCTGATACCGCCCAAATAAACGTACCGGTGACAACTCCCAAAACAGTAAAAAAAGACAAGCGACGTGTCTTTGAAATAGCGGTATGAACTGTAATAAAGAAGTTCGGTCCTGGCGTGATGGCGGCGATGGCCCATATTGACGCCACCGCAATTAAGGTACTCATGTATTCCATGGATCTATCGTTGCTTTTATACTCTAAAGTTCTACGAGAAACTCACACGCATCATCGCTATTTATCGGCTTTCCCAACCGTTCTTCACCCAGATGCAATAGATCGGAGGCGCAGTTGATCCCCATCTGCTTCATTTTTATGGTTTCCCTGGCATCAATCTCCGGGCAACCACAAAAATGAATCAAAAGAGATGGTGTCGCTGGCATCAAAACGCACGCCCTCTGTTTTCAGCAGCTGCTTCTGGATTTCATAACCTTGATGCCGTTTGAGTGAAATCCTTCCGAATCGATTGACAACCCGGTGCCACGGCAGCCCTTCTTTTCTTGAAGAGGAGTGCAGTATGCGCGCAACCTGTCTCGCGGCTCCTGGATTGCCGGCGCATGCGGCAAGCATGCCATATGTGCAGACCTTTCCATGGGGGATCTTTTTGATCAGGTCTTTCACGGTCGAAGTAAACGGGGTTGTCATAAATCTATCCATAGCATACCAAAGGGATGATTCACAGGCGAAACTTCCGGGATTCCCTTGTCCGTCATCAGTTGGCGATGAATCTCAATACTCTTTGACCGAAAACACCCGATGGGTTATTCTGTGTGGCAAAAAGGATGTGGCAATTTGTCTCCTTGGGATCTATCTGATATGAATTGCGGAATAGGGATGACACCATGCAAATACCACTCGAGCAACTATTAAAATCGGCCCGGATCAAGTTTGTCCGGGTCATCTGGTGCGACAATGCCAACATCATTCGTGCCAAGGCGGCCCATCTCAACTGTCTGGAAGAACTTGTCGCCAACGGCATTGGCATCAGTGTGGCCCAAATGGCGTTACCGGTAATGTACGACGCAGTAGTGCCGGAATCGGGGCTTGGGCCCGTTGGCGAGGTCCGTCTCATGCCCGACTGGGACACATTGAAGGTCCTGCCCTTCGCACCCGGCCATGCCCATGCGTTGAGCGATATGGTGGTGGGTCCCACCGGCCAAGTCTGGGATCAGTGTCCCCGGGGCTTTCTGCGTCGGCAGGCAGCCGACCTCGGGGACGAGGGGCTGACCCTCAATACCGCGTTTGAAAACGAGTTCTTTCTTTTGAATCGTAATGATAGGGGAGAGCTTGTGCCCACGGACGATACGGTTTTTTGCGCCACGGACGTTATGAACCGTCAAACCGCCTTTGTCAATGATCTGGCCGACGCCCTCAATTCTCAAGATATTCCGGTTCTAGGGTATCACCCCGAGTCGGGCCCCGGCCAGCAGGAGATGACCTTCCGCCATGGAGAAGCCACCATTGCGGCCGACCGCCAGATTCTTTACCGTGAAACGGTGCGCGGCGTGGCGGCCCGGCACGGGCTGGTCGCATCGTTTTTGCCCAAGATCGTCGAGGACAAGGCCGGGTCCGGGTGTCATCTTCATCTCAGCCTAGTCAAGGATGGGAAGAACATTACCGGCGATCCCCATGGGGCCCACGGTTTCGGGCCTGAAGCAGCTGCCTTCCTGGCCGGCATCCTCCATCACCTCAAGGCCCTTACGGCCATCACCATACCCAGCAAAAACTCCTTCCGCCGGATCCGACCCCATTTCTGGGCCGGCGCATTCCGCGCCTGGGGGTACGATAACCGGGAGGGTGCCATACGGGCCCTTAAAAACCAGGGTGGTACCCGGGCCGACCGCTTCGAGGTGAAAACCGTGGACGCCACCGCCAATCCCTATCTTGCTCTCGGCGCCCTCATCGCCGCGGGCCTGGACGGCATCAGGCGGCAACTGCCACTCCCGGAGGAGGTCACCGTAGATCCCGGCAGGATCCCTGAGACCGAGCGCCGGCAAAGGGGAATTGATCTGCTGCCACAGAGCCAGGGTGAGGCCATCGAAGCCCTGAAAGGAGATGAAGTGCTGCGCTCGGCCCTGGGAGAGCCGCTATTCCGATCCTTCATGGCCGTGCGGGAGAGTGAGTGGGAGGCGCTCAAGGATCTGGATCAAAAGGAAGAGGTCGCCATGCTGGCGGAAAGATATTGAACAAGGGGAATGGCGCAATGGAAACGCTCAGCCGGGAAAATCCCGTGATCCCGTCGCGGACCGCCCTGCTCTTTGTGGATGTCCAGAACTTCAACGCCAGACCGGATGGCGGAGAATACAGGGAAATGGGCCTGACCCCGGAACAGGCCCTCTCGCAGAATGCCTATTTTTTCCACCGTCTGGACAGGATCGTAATTCCCAACTTGCGGCGTCTGCAGAAAGCCTGCCGAGGGGTCGGCATCGAGGTGGTCTTTACCGTCATTGAAAGCCTCACCAGGGACGGGCGGGACCGCAGCCTGGATTACAAGATCACCGGTTTCAATGTGCCCAAGGGTTCCCGGGATGCTCAGGTACTGGAAGCCATCCGTCCGGTGGAGGATGAAATGGTTTTTCCGAAAACCTCCTCAAGTGTTTTCATTTCCACCAATATCCACTACGTCCTCGGGAATTTGAATATCGATTTCCTCGTGGTTTGCGGCCTTATCACCGACCAGTGCATCAGTTCGACGGTCCGGGATGCCTGCGATTTGGGTTACCTGGTCACCCTGATCACCGACGCCTGCGCTTCCTACACCCCGGAGCGGCACGACACCGCCATTTCGCACATCAAAGGATACTGCCGTCGGCGGACAACGGACCAACTGCTCCATGAGCTGAATCAGTCGGACTGAAGCCACGGTTTCAGGGATTACATCCGTTCCGGGCTCCCCCATTTCAGATCCGCGTAATAGGGAAAATGGTCGGAAGCGTAACGACCCTCCAAGTGGTCGTGAACCATTCGTGCATTTACCGGGGTAAAGGACCTGCTGATCAATATCCAGTCGATGCGATCTTTCTGGGGCACACCACTGAAAGCATGATGGGTAAAATATTCACTTCCTTCCCCGTGGCCCAGCACCTGCCAGGTATCCGAAAGGCCCGTTTCCCTGTTTGCAAGGGCCGCATGGGTCCTGGAAGCCGGTCCGTCATTGAAATCTCCCATGAGAATTACGGGAACATTTTCATCCTGAACCCACCGGGCGATAATCTGGGCCTGGCACAGACGCGCCTTTTTGCCCATGTGATCCAGATGGGTGACGGCCGCCTGAAACACCCGGCCTGATGTCAGGTCCGCTGCCTTGGCGGTGCTCATCATCCGGGGAAAGGCGCTGTCCCAGTTTTTGCTTCGATGGACATTGGGTGTTCTGGACAGCCAGAATTCTTCCCCTTTCAGGATGCGAAACCGCCCTTTTCGAAAAAAGAGGGTGGGATACTGGCAGGTGTCATCCAGGACCCGTGACGGGGTGTGAATTTCGTATTGTGTCAGCTGCTCATCAAGGTATGTCAATTGTGATACGCGCCCTTCCTGGGTCCCCAGAATATCCGGGCCGTGTTCTTTAATCAGATTCACCACCAGATCACGCCGGCAAATCCAAGAGTTTTGGCCATCCCGATCGTTTTCAAACCGAAGATTAAATGTCATCACGCGCATGATCCATTTCATCCTTTTTATATCAATAACCGCTTTGCGGCGAAATTTCGCCGCCATTATCATGGGTCATTCCCCTATCCATTGGAAATCGGAGAAAGGGGCCAGAAGACCGGCACCACCAGCATGATGACAATCAGCACCACCAGGGTGAGCAGCCCACCGACCTTCATGAAATCCTTGAAGTTGTAACCTCCGGGCCCCATCACCAGAAGGTTGGCCGGATGAGAGATGGGGGTCATAAAACTGGCCGAGGCGGCCATGGACATCCCCATCATAAAACCATAGGGAGTGACGCCCATCTCCTGGCTTGTGTTTAGAATAATGGGAGCCAGCAGCAATACCAGGGCGGCGGTGGGGATGATGCAGGTGGCTAAGAAAGTCAGTGCCACCAGGGCCAGCAATACCGCCATGGGCCCCCATGGCCCCACCGCGGACACCACGCCTTCGGCCAGAAACCTGGCGGCCCCCGACCGATCCAGGGCTGTCCCCAGAGGGAACATACCGGCGATCAGGAAGACCACCTTCCATTCAATGGCACGGTAGGCTTCTTCCATGGTCAGACAGCGGCAAAGCACCATCAGGGCCGCCCCGATCACCGTGGCAATGTAAATGGGGATCAGGCCCAGAATGACCGGAATAAAGGTGGCCCCCATGAGGGCGGCCGAAAGGGGCGCCTTCTCCAGCCTGGGGGATTCCTGGGCCGATTGCGTCAGTACGATGAAATCGTTTTCCCTCCCCAGCATATACAACCGTTCCCTTTTTCCGTAGAGGAGCAGCGCATCACCAAAATCAAGGGCCATATCCCGCAGGTTGGTGGCGTACGCCTTGCCGCGACGCCAGATGGCCAGTACCCTCAGTCCGAATTTCTCTCTGAAATGAAGCTGCCGCAGGGTCTTTCCCGCAAGGGTGGCGTGGGGGGAAAGGATGGTTTCCACCATGCCGATTTGATCTGAAACAAGGGTTTTTAGAAGCGGAGTTTTGCCATCCTTCACCGTCATTTCCAGGAAACCGCGCAGAACAGGGAGGGAGCCCATGCGCCCTTCCATGATCAACTGATCCCCCGGCAGAAGGGTTTCAGCGGCTTCCGGCATGCAAAAGGCACCATCTGTGCGGACGATGCACAAAACGCGCATTCCCAGTACCTCGGCAAGGCGGCTCTCTTTCAACGCCTTGTTTTCAAGGGGCGACCCGGGCTTGATGGTCAGAACCACAAGGCGCTCATGGAGCTGGTACTCTTTGTGCAGTGCCTTCTGAGGCATTTCCACGCAGTTTAGGCCGGTGGCAGCTGAAAGGGATCGAATACTCTCCCTGCTTCCCTGAACCAGTAGGGTATCTTCGGCCTGGAGAAGATGATCCTGCAGGTTCGCCCGCCTGATTTTTCCATCTCGGCGGAGGGCCAGAACCACCGCCTGAAACCGGTTCCTGAAATCCATTTCATTGAGGGTTTTGCCGTTCAAAATGGCGTCCGGCCCCAGGGTTAATTCAGCCAGCCGTATCTTCCGGGTAAATACTTCATCCGGTGAAACAGGCCTGATGCCATCAATGATCCCCTCCCAAAGACGCAATTCTTCCCACCTTTCGTGACTCCCTTTGGCCAACAGAAAGTCTCCCCCGTGCAGAACCTCTTCCGGGCCCGGCGCCAGGAGGCTGTGGTTTTCCCGGGTGATGGCAACCACATCCATCTCCATCACCGTCCCCATGCGCGTCTCCGCCAACGTCTTTCCGGCCAGGGACGATCCCAGGGGAACTTCCAACCACAAGATACGTTCCCCCATGCCGTAGTAAGCATCAACATCGTCTTCAAAGGCTTTGGAGGTATGTTTCAAAAAATCGTGCCGGGGTAGCAGGCGCCGGCCCAGAAAGGTCATGAAAAGGACCCCAAAAACGAAAACAAAAGCGCCCACCGGCGTGAAATCGAAAAGGGTGAAGGAAGTAAGCCCCCTTTCCCGCAGCAGGGCGCTCACCAGGATATTGGGCGGGGTTCCGATCTGGGTGAGCAGCCCTCCCAGAAGCGACCCATAGGCAAGCGGCATCAGAAGCGTCGAGGGGCTTCGTTTGGTACTTCGGCAGATATCCATGGCCACCGGCAGCATGAGGGCCGCCACCGCCACATTGTTCATAAAAGCGGACATCAGCCCCGTCACGACCATCACGATCATTACAAGGCGCCAATCGCTTCCGCCAGCCAGTCTCACCACCCGGCTGCCGATGATGTTTCCCACACCGGTCCTGGTGAGCCCCCCACTCAGGATGAACACCGCCCAGACCGTAACCACCGCCGGATTGCTGAAACCATTGAGCGCATCAGCGGGCGTTACAAGGCCGGTCACCGCCAGGCTTCCTAGGACCAACAGCGCCACCACCTCCATGGGTATCCATTCGGTCACCAGAAAAAGGACGGCGGTCGCCAGAATGGACAACACCAAAGCGATCTCAAAGGTCATAACGATAAACCCCGTTCATCCCCTAAACTGGTTCATGGATATATCGGAATCGCGGCAATTCATCAAGTATTGTTGTGTCTTTCATGGCTGACCCGGGCGGATTATGACACCGGGTCACCGGCCCCTGCTTGATACGCCACCCTAAGTCGCCTATACTTCATGGTCAAAAGGATGCACATTATCATGAATTCACCCCACATAAACGGGAAAGGCTGCTACCCCGCCATCCCCATCATCCTGGGTCTTTTGTGTGCGCAGATCATCGCCACCGCTCAGGTCTATTACGACAACATCTCCCTGCACCGGACGCTCACAGGAATTCAGAAGGCGGGTCTTAACAAGATACCCAATGAACAGATGGTTCCCGCCCTTCAGCAGCTATCCACGGCCCTTTGCGGCGGTCTCTTCTTTACGCTCACCACCGGCGCGGGCATCTCTCTCTTTTCTTTTGCCGCCGCTTGGATCTGGGATCGTATGTTTCGCAGAAATCCGACATTTCTGTTCTTCTTGATCTTCTTGTTAATGGCGTTTCTGGCAGCCGTCAATTTGAAGGGCTTTTCACCCTTTGAATCCCTCTATTTCATCCTAATCCCGCCGGTGGTCTTTGCGGGAACACTTCTGTGGATGCCCCGGGAAAACCGCAAAAAAGGCCTGCAAAAAGGAATCATCCAAGTCCTCTGCCTGGCTTTGCTGGGATTTTTGTGGGTCCCCCAAATGACAGAGGATCTATTCATCAACATTCGGGATCGTCTGCTCCTTAATAATCCACTGGGCCAGGGGATTGTGGACTTTTACTACCAATACTCCCCATATGCCGAAGCGGTCATGAAGAAGTATTCAATTTTGGCCGAACATCATCACTTCTTCCGTCGGTTCACGTTCTATTCATTACTGATCGGCTTTCCGGTCACCCTCTATATGCTATGGTACTCACTCGCCTTTCTCTTTTTGGGAAGGTTTTTTTCCCGGAAAATCGCTTGGATGCTTTCACTGGGGGTCTGTCTCATCACGGGGATACTGCTGCTCATTCCCATGTTACGGGAGCCGTAACGCAAAACCAATCCCTTCCTAATCCTCCCGGAAATCGCTGCCATTCGCCATTTGGAGTACGACGGTTTTTTCAGTATTTTCGGCCGGGGGCGATTACCGAGCTTTCCCAAAGTCTATTTCAAAACCCTGCGCCCCGCCCTCACCCCTGAAGCGCGTGCCTACTGGGACCAGCATACGGGCTATTTCACGGGCCGCCGCAAACAGAGCACCTTCCAATCGAAACTGGCCGAGAGGCTCCATGCACTGGATCGGGTGGGAGCTACGGCAGTTTCTACATTGCGGACATGGCCGCAGCGTGATGAAAGAAATGAACCTTGCCCAGGATATGAAAACCCTCTATCACTTGGCGCGTGGGGGCAGAGGCGGAACCCATTCCGAGCGACTGGGGAATTTCTACAGGGGGATGCAAAGGTTCCCTATTACCAATTCATCGGCCGCAAAAGCGCGGGATCCTGAGATATTCATCGCCCCTTTTCAGGCATCCAGAAGTTCCCTGATTTTTCGGGAAAACTTGCCAATATCATAGGGTTTTTGAATGAATCCTCCTGAATTCCGCTGTAGCAATTCCGCTACCTTCTCCTCCAAGTCGTAACCGCTTGTAAACAATATCTTTGTTTCAGGATGCTTTTCCTTGAGTTGCGCAAACGTCTGCCTCCCGTCCATGCCTGGCATGATCATATCGAGGATAACAAGGTCAACGACGTGCCCCCTTTGCTCCAGGATGTTCAAAGCCTCTTTGCCGTTTCTCGCAAATAGCGGCCTGTAGCCAAGCTCTACCAGCATTTGACCGGCGGTTTCCAGGATCATGTCTTCGTCATCCACCAGCAGTATTGTCTCCGTGTTTCCAAGGGACCTTTTTTCCGGCAGCGCATCCGCCGTTGCCCGTACACGGAATTCTGATACCGGTAGAAATATGCGGAAGGTGCTTCCCTCGTCAACCCGGCTTTTCACATCAATGGCCCCTTTGTGATCCTTGATGATGCCGTAAACGGAGGCGAGGCCTAAGCCGGCACCCTCTCCCACCTCTTTGGTGGTGAAAAATGGCTCAAAAATATGGTCCTGCGTTTCCACAGCCACCCCGGTCCCGCTGTCTGTAACGCATGCGCTCACATATCTTCCCGGACCCAGTTCCAGCCGTTTTGCCTGTTCCTTTCCCAGCCGCACATTTCGCGTTTCAATACTCAGTTCTCCGCCGTCAGGCATGGCCTGGGACGCATTGATAAAGAGATTCATGAACACCTGTTCCATCTGTCCCGGATCTGCCAATACCAACCAGGGCCGCTCTTCATAGTGTACATTTATAAAGAGCTCTTTTCGGGCGCGCCCGAACACATTCAAGCTGGATTCGATGACCTGGTTCAGGTTGACGGCTTTCAGTTCGTATCTCCCTTTTCTGGCAAATCCCAGCAACTGCCGCGTCAGATCCGCGCCTTTGGCCACATATTCTTCGATTTTTCCAAGTTTTTCGGCATCCGGTTCTTCCGGCTTTTTTTGAATGCGCAACAATGCGGCGTTACCCTGTATCGCCATAAGCAGATTATTGAAATCATGAGCAATACCGCCTGCCAGGGTTCCGATGGCCTTCATTTTTTCGGCCTGAAACAGTTGGGCTTCGATTTCTTTTTTTTCGGTCACATCGTTTAAGATCACTGCCATTGACCTCTCACGCCCGTCTTGAATCCGAAACATCCTGACAAATACCTGTCTTCCGCTTATGGTAATGAGCCGCTCATTGTTGTTTTCTCCATCCCCACCCGCCATCATTTCCATCATCTGGCCGATTTTCCGTCGCTCCCCGCCGGAGAAACGATTTATGAAGAAATCTCCCAGCATCTGCTCTTCAGGCGTTCCCAAAATCGATATGGCCGCGGCGTTCGCCGAAACCACCCTTGCATCATCGGTCAGTTCCAGGAGGCCCTCCCGCATGTGATCCAGAATCACTTCCAGATGTCGTCTTGAAAAGAGCAACTCCCGGGTGATTTCACGCCGGTCCACATCCTCACACCCCAGAATCCCATGGGTTGTATCCGGGATTTGCGGACTCTCCAACCGCTTCAGCGCCGCCAGGATATTAGAGGCCATCTTATCGAAAGGCCCTTTGGCGATACACCCGTCAGCGCCCAGTGCCCTGAAATCAACCTCTTCCTCGGCGGCAATGGCCGATAGAATAATGATGGGCACGCGGCGGGTTTTCGGCATGCTTCGAATCATCCGGCAAAGCTTTTCCCCCGGAATGTTGGGCATAACCAGGTCAATAAACACCACATCGGGTGTCCGGTGTTTCAGGATATCGAGCGCTGACAGACCGTTTTCCGCCGTCCAGACCTCGAACCCCTTCTTATCCAGCAGTCTGGATGCGAATTTCAACATGGCCGGATGGTTGTCCACCACCAGGACGCTTCTTTTCATGAGAACCACTCCTCATTTCATCCTTCTATTCTATCATTAACTGATTCAAGGTGCGATTTCATGACCGACAGGGATTCTAGAACGCCTTCGCTGCTGCCGCTTCGAATACGTTCCTGAATATCTTTCGCAATCTCAAAGAGTTCACGCTCCCCGAAGCTATCTGCCGCCCCTTTCAGAGAATGGGCCGCCGCAGCCGCTCCTTCAAGATTTTCGCTTTTAAGGGCTTTCTCTATTTCTGAGACATCCGACAGGCCGGTCTCAACAAAGAGCGTTATCAGTTCCACATATTCGTCTTTGTCAAATCCCATTTTCTGTAAATCATCCAGTTTCATTGGATCTCCCTTTTAAATACCCATTCCTTCAACATTTCGAAGACTCTTTCCCGCTTGATGGGTTTGGTCAAGTAATCATCCATGCCCGCTTCAATACATTTCTCACGATCCCCTTTCATGGCGTGAGCCGTCATGGCCACGATGGGAATGCGCCCCCTCACGGACCCGTTCTCTCCATGTGACGTCTCATGGGCGATTTTAGCCTCAGACTCCAGCTTTCGAATTCGTCTTGTGGCCTCAAGGCCGTCCATCCCGGGCATTTGGACGTCCATGAGGATCAGGTCCAACCTGCCATCCCCAGCCATGAACCGTTCAACCGCTTCCATCCCATTGTTGGCCACACTAACGGAATAACCCGCTTTGGACAACATCAATTTCGCCAGCTTCTGGTTGAAGGGGTTGTCTTCAGCCAAAAGGATTCGCACGGAGTGTTTCTCTTCCTCCCGGACCGAATACTGCGTCAGTATGGGTCGCGTGTCCGTGATCGAAGCCGACCGCCCCTCGATGACCCTCTCCAACATCTCAAGGAGTTTCAGTTTTCGCACCGGTTTGCATAGAAATCCGTCAAAGCCGGCCTCTTTGCATTTTTTGGCTTCCCCGGCCATGAGGGAGGAGAGGGAGATCAGCGGCAAACGGGAAATGGGGCGTTCCTGAGCCTTGAAGGCCCCTTTCTCCCGCCTTATGGATCGCGCTACGGCATATCCGCTCATGTGGGGCATTTGAATATCACAAATGCATGCATCAAAAGGGTCAAGGGATTTCAACGCTTGCCGCAGGGCCGGAAGGGCGTTGGCACCGCTGTCCACAGCCACCACGTGCATGCCTGCCTTACTGAGATCACGAAAAAGAAGATCCCGGTTGTTCCTGTTGTCATCCACTACCAGAACTTTCTTACCGGCCAGGGAAAGGGAATGCCGTGGCTCAGGTTCTTTGACCGTTGATTTTAAAAGCCACGCGGTGAAATGAAAAAGACTTCCATCACCATCATTCCCCGGGCTTTCCGCCCAGGCGTCACCTCCCATCAGGCCCGCAATTCTTCTGCATATGGAAAGCCCGAGCCCCGTGCCTCCGTATTTCCGCGTGGTGGACCCGTCCGCCTGGCTGAACGGCTCGAATATGGTTTCCAGTTTTTCCCGGGCAATGCCGATACCGGTATCCCGAATCGTCGCATGGAGTTTGATACGGTCTTCCTCCTCCTGATCAATCCCAAGCGTCAGCGCCACTTCGCCCCGTTCCGTGAACTTGGCGGCATTGGACATCAGGTTGGTTAAAACCTGACGCACCCGGCCCGGATCTCCCTTTACATAAGACGGCACGTCATCACTGATGTGGCACAGCACTTCAACGGATTTTCCTTCAATACGGGGCCGAATCATGTCGCACACATCATAGGCCAGAAGCTCCGGATCAAAATCCATGGCCTCGAAATCGAGCTGACCCGCCTCGATTTTGGAAAAATCCAAAATGTCATTGATGAGGGAAAGGAGGGAATCCCCGCTTCGTTGAATGGCTGTCGCGCAATCCCGCTGATCCTCTGTCAGGTGACCTTCAAGCAATACTTCGGAAAAGCCGATGACCGCATTCATGGGAGTTCGAATTTCATGGCTCATGTTGGCCAGAAAGGCACTTTTTGCGTGATTTGCTTTTTCCGCCTCCTTCTGGGCCTGGGTCAGTTGGTTGTAAGTGGTCTCCAGTTTATCCATCATGTGGTTGAAATTGAGACACATCTTTTCAACCTCATCCAGGTTGCCGGCGACCATCTTCTTCCGGGGAATCTTCAGCCTGATGCTTAAATCCCCTTGCCCTTCGGAAACCCCGATCAACGCCCTGATCAATCGGCTGATCTTGTCGAAGACCCGTGCCTTTAAAATAAAAAAGAGAATCAGACAGATGGTAAAGGAAATCAGAAATGGTATGAGATTGAATGTTATCTGATACAACCGTTTTTTCAGAAACGGCTCTTCATTCATGGCCACCGTGAGCTTTCCGATGGGCGCTTCCCCAATACCGCGCAGATCTTGGGATGCGGTGAGATAGGAGGCATCTCCCAGGGTGATCTCCGATTTCACCGGCTCGGGTACTGTCAATCCCGGCAGGCTGCTCACGATGCTATTACCGTGTTCATCAAAATAGATGATCTGCCCGCCGGTGATGCTCTTCATGCGATCCACAAGGGCTTGATTTCCGCTGATCAGCTTGAGAAGAATCACAAAGCCGTAGATATCACCCGTATCATTCAGAATACGGACCAGTGATTTGAAAGCGGGAAACACTTTCTGATGCGGGAATCGGACCCTTTTGGGAAGCTGCTCATGAATGACCTCCGCGGGGACGGCGTCCAGCCCCACCCGTTCCTCACCGTTGCCCAAAAGAGATACATACTGACCCGGTTCCTCAATGCGTGTCCCGGTCCGGCTGGAGGTCAGCAGTTCACCGTCTTCGTCAAAAAAAAGGACCAGATCCAGGTCGTGCATGTGGCTGATGGTATTGATCATGCCGGTGATGGAGCCGGTCCTTTCGTAGTCGAGGAAATCTGAAAATTTCTGATTCTGTTCCCGGACAACGCTGGAGATAATGTTCAGCTTGTCGATTTCGCTGTTCTGGACGGATTTAGCAATTTCAAGGATTTTGGCCAATTCACGGGAGACATCCCGCCTGGCCCGCCGGTTTTCCACCACCGTCGAATAGACGCCCGTGCAAATCAACGCCGCCATGAGCAAACAGAACAGCAGCACGATCCTGTTGATGATGGCGTTCCTTGAACCACCGTTTTCCGTTGGCATATGGGTGGGGATCAAGTGGTCACTCCCAAAGAAAACCCCTCCCCCGGCATGGCCCCATGTTTCAAATGCCAGCCCGAATCCCAGCCACTCAGGGGTCCAGCTTCCATGGTGGGCTCCCGCTGTTCAACGGGGAGATGATCCGCCTCCCACCGCTCCAAACCGCCCCTTAAAACGCCCAGGACATTATATCCCTTTGTGGTGAGGAATTTGGCGGCAACCGGTGATTGTTTCATGGCCCAATCGGTAAGGACGATGGGACGCCCTTTCGGGATTTCTTTATAGCGATCTTCCAGGAAAAGCAACGGAAGCAGATGGGAACCCTTGATAAAGGATGTGTTTTTCTTGAAATTGAGGGGTCTTACGTCCAACACATAGATGTCTTCCGTCGCGAGCATTTTTTCGAGCTTCTTGGGACTGATCCGTTTGACTCTAACCGCCTGCCAATTCTTGTTAATGGTCATTGGGTAATTGAAACGCCGCCATTCCGGGATTCCCCCCACAAAGGCGTAGACGTTCTGATATCCTTTTTTGACCGCAATCCTTGCGGCCCGGATGTTATACGGTCACCTTTTACCCATACAGTAAAAGATCAAGGGCGTGTTTTTGTCCCTGGGCAGTTTGTCACTTGTTGGGACATTTATGATGGGGATATTGATGGAACCGGTGATGTGCTGCATATTGTATTCGATTTCACTCAGAACGTGAACCACCACCGCATCACCACTTTCAATCATGCTCTTCACTTCGGGCGCCGAGATCTCTTTCCACTTTTCAGGCTCTGCGGCCCTAACGGTCGACATTCCGCCGAAAATAAAACAAATCCACAGCATCAATGATATGAAAAACCCTTTGCGCGCCATCTTTTCCTCCATCCTTTGGCGGTTTCCCCGAGACCCCTATATTGGCTACAACAGTTGCGCTTTGATGGCCATCCCCAGTCTTTCAAGGGTGATCGGCTTCTTGAGGTATTCTCCGGCACCCAGCCTTTGGACGGCTTTCACATCCTCCGTTTCCGAGAACCCGCTGATGATAACCGCCTTTTGCCGGGGATGCATTTCAAGGATCTTTTTGTAGGTCTCGAGACCCCCAAGCCCCGGGGCCATGATCATGTCCAGTAATAGCACGTCCGCCCGGTTCTTCTTCAGATAACCGATCGCTTCTTCACCGCTTGAGACTGCCGTGGGCACGTATCCCAACGCTTTCAGCAGCACGCAGCACACATCGCGCTGGCTTTGAATGTCATCCACAACAAGCACTGTTTCCCCATGCCCGCAATAATCCGCCAGTGTCAATGGTGATTCCTCGGGCCGCACCTCTTCGGTGGTAATGGGAAAATAGAGTTCGAAGGTGGTTCCCGCATCCCCGGTTATGACGTCGATGTACCCTTCATGAATCTGGACCGTGTTCCAGACAACCGCCAGGCCCAGTCCGGTGCCGCTTCGGCCCATGACCTTCTTTGTGTAGAAAGGTTCGAATATTCGGTCCAGATCATCCTGTGGAATTCCCGAACCGTCGTCTGATACCGAAAGAACGGCGTAAGCGCCCGTTTCCACATCATCGTATCCCCTGATGGGTGAATCGAGGGTTCGGTTCATGGTACTTAAAGTGATGTTACCCCCCTCTGACATGGCCTCCGCGGCATTGATGACCAGGTTCATCACCGCTTTCATCAGGTGCACCGGGGAGCCGTTCACGTTCATCAGAGATTCATGAAGCCGAGGCTTCACGAAAACCTTTGGATGAAAATTTTGGATCTTTTTGAATTCCGGAGAATTGAGGTAATCATGAATTACGTTGTTCAAATTAATGGGTACTTTCGAAATGGCGATGCCCCTTGCCACCGTAAGCAGGTCATCCACGACGGCCGCGGCCCGATGGCCCGCCTCTTTTATTTCCTGCACCGGCCCTCTTAATTCGCTCTCCTCATCCAAATGCAGCAGAATCAATTCCGGGTATGTGACAATCCCCGACAGCACATTGTTCAGGTCGTGGGCAACACCTCCCGCCAGAATCCCCAGGGATTCCATTTTCCGGGACCGCGCCAGTTTCTCTTCGGTCTCCCTCAGACTCTCTTCGGCCAATCGGGTTTCCGTCACATCCGTGCACACCCCGACCCAGCGGTATGGGCGCCCCCCTTCGTCCAACTGGGCTAAGGCATGGTCCTTCCAGTATCGGTAGGTGCCGTCATGATGTCGTATGCGATACTCATATTCGATGGGATGGCCCGATGTTCGGTGGAGTGCCACCGCTTCTCGAAGCGTTTCCCTATCATCCGGGTGGATCAATGAAAGCCACCCCTCGATATTCCGTAATATCTCACCTTTTTGATACCCCAGAAAAGCATCCACGTCTCCAAACCATTCCAGGGAATCATCGCCCGTATCCCATTCGTAAATCAAATCATAAGCAGCCGCACCCGCTATTCTGAGACGCTCCTCACTTTTTCGAAGCGCTTCTTCGGCCTTTTTTCGCTCCGTAATATCCCTCATGACAACAAGGACCGCCGGCCTGTTCCGGTATTGAATGGCGCTCGAGACGATTTCCACAAATTTCTCCTGCCCCTGCCCGCATAAAACAGGAAATGCATAGGGATTGAGATGCCGTTCTCCTCCGTTTTGGGCGCTTAAACGCTCAAGGACTTTTTCCCGGTGTTCGGGAAGGATGATTTCGAAAAACTCCTTCCGTCTGACATCCGCCAGTGCTTTCCCCAGGAGGTTGCGACATGCGGCATTTTCAAATACCGGTTTTCGATCCTGAATCACCATAATGCAATCATTGGCAAATTCCGTGATAACGCGATATTTTTCCTCGGCAGTGATCTCAAGGTAATTTCTGAAAACCACCCAAAGGACGCTCATGGCGAATCCGAGGAATCCGTATTCCATTACATACTGGAAGGTGGTAAACCCCAGGGAGTTAAGGCCGTCGTGCAGTCCCAGCAGAATCCAGACGCCGATGCCGGCAAGATAGATGAACCGGTTTTTGGGATCTGTTCCCTTCCGTCTCATCCACAGGATCATGATGCAGACACCGGCACCCCCCGCATAGAGGACGAAAAGGAACCCCAGCGGTCCGAGGGCCGGTTCAACGAACGGTGATGTCAACCATTTGAATTGCCAGGAGACAAACGTCTCCGCCACCACATAAGGCGTGGTCCACAAGAAGATGATAAGGAGTCCGTGGAAGATGCCGGCGATGGGATGATATCTGGTGCTTCTGATGTGAAGGTAGGAAAAGCTGAAACCGTACAGGGAGTGGATGGTAAAAATGATGGCCGTCAGTTCAAGCAGTCCGGCCGCTCGGTTCAAGGGCCCCGCCGGGGTGTTGTATTCGAAGAAAATACTCACGGAATAAAGAAAGGCCGAAAAAGAGATGGCCGCACTCCACGCATACCATGTTACGTTGCGCTGCTTAAGAAAGAAAAGAACCTGCAGAATCGCCATAAGCAGCCCAATTACCGCAACTGCCAATGATCCCGCTGACTGTAGAATGATTTTTTCAAAATGCATGATTATTTGCCAAACGCGAATTTTAGTGCCTTATTTCCTAAAACCCTGTAACAAAAAACAAGAAAATTATGCTGCGATTTTAATAAGTTGTTCAGTTGAGGCGGCCAAAAAGGCGTTCA
>JANQDY010000080.1 GCA_028278625.1 Thermodesulfobacteriota bacterium | reverse complement strand
GCCTCGAAACTGTCGAGCGCCTCGTCCGACAGACCGAACCAGGCCGCCGACGCCCCGTCAGTTCCCGGCAGCAGGACACCGACGGCATCGCTAATGGTGACCAGCACATCGTCCACCGGCCGGTCACGCGCGATCAGGCCAAACAGCCGGTCGTGGCGCATCACCGCATCGTCCGGACCCGCCGTCACCGCGATCACCTGGCCGAGCATCGTCCAGTCATGCGTGCCGTCGTCGAACGCCAGCGCCACAATCTCGGGCCGATCGGTCTGGACGGCGACCGATGTCCGCCCCATCATCCGGTCAAGCCAACCCATCGGTGCCGGCCGCATCAGCGGCGCAACGCGGACCCCGGTGCCCAAAGACGCCGCCGCTTCGGCGCCAAGTCCAAAGGTGACCATGCCGCAGGCGCAAAGCGCCTGCACGATCACACCGACGATCGTTTCCGGAGGGCCGACATCGACGGGCGGGGATGCCTGGCGCCAGCCGAGTTGCGTTACCTCAGCCTTATGGGCGGGATATTGCCAATGCCGTGCGAGTCTGGCCCGGGTGATGATGAGCTCGGGGACGTGTCCGGCGCCGGGGCGATCTCCAGCGGAGTGAAAAACGTGTCCTCGGTCCATTGATAGACCTCCCCGCCGATTGCCGAGCCGCCCATATAGCCGCCGATGCCGCCGATGATACAGCCGCCGAATCCGCCGATTGCCGTTCCCCACGGCCCCGCCGCCGTGCCCACATAGGCACCGCCGGCACCCACGACCTTGCATCCGGCCCAGGCGCCGGCCCAACCGGCGACCACTTCGGAGGCGCGGCGGATCGGATTGCTGGCCTGGACAATCGACACCATATCCATCGTGACGCCGGCGACGAAAAGGACGCGTCCGGCATAGCGGTAGTATCTGGCGATCTTATAGGCCGCCTCACCACCGCGGCCGACCGGTGTGTGGTCGGCCACTCCGAACTGCTGATACGTGCCCTTCTGGTTCCAGTGGTAGTCGATTGTCTTGGTATTGGCGTTGTAGCCGTAGTCCAGTCGCAAATGGCGCTTGCCGCTTGGGTCCTGAATGAACAGCGTCGACGTGGAACCGCCCTTGGGAACGAAGCCGCGCGGCCGCAACTCGATAGCCAGATGGTTCGAACCTGGAACGGGGATTCGCACGGTCGACGGCAATCCGAGCGCGAACGGCATCGAACCGTTCATCAATGGATCATATTTGACATCTTCGTCTGCCATGTCTCTCGCCTCGCTTTGGGCTCCGATCCGGTCACGGGCCGTCTCCGCCGGCGCGCCTGTCGAGACCCCTTGCCCGACGACAATAAGCGTCCATCCCGCGCCTGCAAGTGAACGACGACACAGACAAAGAAAAACCCGGCCTTAAGGCCGGGCTCTTCGGCGTTGTGGTTCGGAGCCTAGGCGGCGCCGGAAATCCAGCTCGACAGGGCCGATTTCGGCAGCGCGCCGACCTTGATATCGGCGGGTTCGCCGCCTTTGAACAGCATCAGCGTGGGAATGGAGCGCACGCCATATTGCGCCGCCAACTCCGGATTCTCGTCGATATTGACCTTGGCGATCTTGACCTTGCCGTCCATCTCCGTGGCGATCTCGTCGAGCGCCGGCGCAATCATCTTGCACGGGCCGCACCATTCGGCCCAGAAATCGACCCGGGACCAGGTTGAAGCCTACGCCGTCAGTGCCTATTTCAGCACCCGGAATCCCGTCCATGAGCACACCATCAAAAAGCTGATCGAAGAACTGGCGCCTGACCTGCCGGTGGCCTGCGGCCATGAGCTTTCCGTCAAACTCAACGCCAAGCACCGGGCCACCACCACCATCTTAAACGCGCACCTGATACCGCTCATCCGGTCCCTTCTCCGTTCCGTTTCCCGGGTTCTGGAGGGCTATCGGATTGATGCGCCCCTTATGGTGGTCAAAGGAGACGGAAGTCTGTACCGTGAGGCCCTGTGCCGGGAGCGTCCGGTGGAGACCATCCTGTCAGGGCCGGCGGCCAGTGTCGTGGGCGCCGGGTTTCTGATGGACAATGCCATCGAAGATGCCGTGGTCATCGACATCGGCGGCACCACATCGGACATTGCGGTCCTTTCCGGTGGCGCACCGAAACTGAACGAGGCGGGCGTGGCCGTGGGGCCCTGGCAGACCCATGTGACGGCTGTCGATGTCCGTACTGTGGGGCTGGGTGGAGACAGCCACATCTATCTTGACCACCGGCAGGAAATCCACGCGGGGCCCAAACGTGTGGAACCCCTCTGTCTGCTGGGGGAACGCCATCCCGCCCTGATCGCTCCCATGCGGAAACTACTGAAGATGCAGTTGATGGATGAACGCTTCACCCCAACGGCATTTTGGTCAAGGACCGAGCGTGACCCCATGTCGGGATTGAGCCTGAGAGAGCAAGCGATTCTGGAAGTCCTCGCACAAGGGCCGTTAAACATTTTTCAGCTGGCAAAGCGTCTGGACGTTTACCCCATTTCCGTAAGGGACGAACTGGATCGCATGGAAGACATGGCCCTTGTAAAACTGGCCGGTTTCACCCCCACGGACATCTTTCAAATTCGCGGCCAGTACCAGCCGGGCGTACGGGAATTTTCCCTTTTGGCGGCCCAGTACCTGGCCGGCCGCGCCGGGATGGACCTGGACGGCTTCCTGCTCAAAGTTGATGAAACCATCCGACGAAAGGCCGGTCTCCAGATGGTGGAGTGCCTCTCCGGCCCGCCGGTACCCTACGCGGGATTGGCGGGGACCTGTCCCGGTTGCCGCCTGACCTGGCGCAACACCTTTTGGGAACGGGGGCATCTGGAACGCCAGGCCAAGATCGGCCGGTTCCGGTTGCGCCTCTCCCTGGACATCCCCATCGTGGGGATCGGCGCCCCCGCGCCTATCATGCTGCCGCCGCTGGCAAAACGCATGGCCGCCGATGCACGGGTGCCGGATCACGCTGAAGTGGCCAACGCCCTGGGTGCCATCGTGGGGACCATCATCATGCACGACCAGGTGCTCATCCGGCCGTTGCCACCGGAGGGGTTCGCCTGCTTCACCACCGAGGGAAAATACGTATACTCGACGGTGGAGGAGGCCTTGATACACGGGAGGCGTTACCTTGACGAACACCTCAGGGAGCAGGTACGGCTGGCGGGCGGAAACGGTTGCGAATTGAATCTCTGGGAAGATCGAAAATCGGCCACCCTGGCCTCGGGCCGTGAACACATGATCGAAGTGGTGCTCCGGGGACAGGCGGTTTCAAAGCCGCGTCTACAAAGAAAGGAGACGGGCCCGGATTGATCAACATAACATTTTTTCCGGATCAAAAAACGGTAACAGCGACCCCGGGAGACCGTCTCATGGACATTGCCCGGGAAGCAGGCTTAAGCCTCAGGGCCGATTGCGGGGGAAAAGGCAAATGCGGCACCTGCCGAGTGCTCTTTGAAACCGCCTCGACAGCTCCCGGCGCCCTATCCAAGCCCACGGCCGAGGAGCGGCGGTTGTTGCCTGATGAAACCGATGGAAAATTCTACAGGCTCGCCTGCACAACGCGCCTCTATAAAGAGGTGTCCGTTCACATCCCCCACGAAACACGCATCCACCGGTTTTCTCCACGAAAACCGGTGACCAAATACGCCATCCCCATTGAACCTGCCGTCAGAAAGATCACCTTTCAACAGGACCCGGAGGGAGAAAGAAGCCCGGTCCTCTCCTTGCGGCAGCGCATCGCCGCGACCCTTGCCACTGCTGCGCCCAAAGAACCTGAGGCGCCCGGTTTCGCGGTCATGGCCGATTTTTCCCGCCAGCCTTTCAAAGGATTTTACAGCACCATAACGGCCGCCGTTTTCAAGGACAGGGAGATCATCCAACTCCGTCCGCAGAAGGACGAGTCCCTCTACGGGATCGCACTGGACCTTGGCACCACCTCCCTTGCCGCATTCCTCTGCGACCTGGTAAATGACCGTATCGTAGCGGTGGCATCCCTGCTCAACCCCCAGGTGACTTACGGGGAGGACGTGATCTCCCGCATCGCCCACATGAGAAAGGATTTTTCCCGCCTCGACGATCTCCACAAGAATCTCATCCAAGGGGTCAATCACCTCATCCGTGAGACCGTGAATAAAGCGGGAATATCCACCGACCACCTTCTGGATGCGGTTGCCGTGGGAAATCCCACCATGCAGCATTTCTTTCTGGGGCTGAACCCCACCTCCATCGGTCAGGCCCCTTATTTGCCCGTCTGCTTCAAGGGGGGCGAGATCCGTGCCCGGGACCTGGGCATCGGGATATTTCCCCTGGCAAAGATCCACCTTCTGCCCATGGTCTCTGGATTTATCGGGGCTGATACCATTGCCGCAATGCTGACCCGCTCCCGAGACGATTTCGAGGGCACCACCCTTATGGTGGACGTTGGCACCAACGGCGAAATCGTTTTGGCCCATGAGGGGAATCTTACGGCAACATCGTGCGCAACCGGTCCCGTATTCGAGGGAGCCCAGATCCAGTGCGGCATGCGGGCCAGCCCCGGCGCCATCGACAGTGTATGGCAAACGGACAGTAACGGCCCTCTGACCTGCCACGTTATCACCGATGGGGCGGAGGGCGCCGCGCCACAGAGGCCCGCGGGCATCTGCGGGTCAGGTGTTATTTCCATTGCCGCCGCCCTCACCCGCTCAGGTGTCATAAAGCCCGACGGCGCCTTTGACCTGGACTGCGGCCACCCCTCCCTGCGGACAGACAGCCGGTCCGGACACGCGGAATTCGTTGTGGTGCCGGCCCGGGAATCCCACACCAACAGTGATATCGTTTTTACCCAGAATGATGTGCGATCGGTCCAGTTGGGAAAGGCCGCTCTGCGGGCGGGCATCGACATCCTGCTCAAGGACGCGGGGATCAAGCATCTGGACCGGCTCTTCCTTGCCGGCACCTTCGGCAGCTATCTGGATCCAAGGGAATTGCTTGAAATCGGTATGTTCCCGCCCATGCCCCTCGATCGAATCAAATCCATCGGCAACGCCGCGGGAGACGGGGCCAGACTGGCGCTTTTCAGTCTGGCCAAACGAAAGGCGGCGGTCCAATTGGCCCGTCGAACGCGCGTGGTGGAGTTGAGCATGCGGCCCGATTTTCAGGAAATCTTCATTGACAGCATGAGTTTTCACCCTCAGTGAAATTCTTTCACACATCCCCCTTCCCATTCGAATTTTACCTCATGGCGGCCTTGAAAAATGGATCGGTCAAACCGATTTTATGGGCCCAATAATTTCAACAAGGTAGACATGGAAACAGAGGCCCTATTATCAATTCTTAAAAAACCCGCCACATGTCATTTATACTAAAATCCTAAAAAAAACAACTCCTTATAAACTTTTTTTCCTTTGAAGATAGGTTCCTTTATGGTATTGAAATGAATCTTAGACCAGAAAGGAGGAAATATGGGCGTATACGCAAAAAAAGGAGAAGACAGGGAAGAAGTCAGGAAAATGCTGGAGGCGGCCGGCGTCGAATTTCTGTGGGCGTCATTTGTAGACATGCACGGGGCCGGAAAGGTCAAACAGGTTCCCATGGCGGCCTTTGACGACATCATTGATGACGGGGCCGGTTTTGCGGGGGGCGCGGTCTGGGGGGTGAACCAGGGACCCCACAGCCACGACATCATGGCAAGGGCCGACGTTAACACCTTTAAGCAGCTCCCCTGGCAGCCCAATACGGCACTGGTCCACTCCGATCTTTACGTGGACGGCGAACCCTGGCCGTCCTGCTCTCGGGTGAACCTGATCCGTCAGATCACAAAATTTGCCGAAGAAGGATATGTCTTTAACGGGGGATGGGAACCGGAGCATTTCCTGGTCCTTCAGAACGAGGACGGCAGTATCCGGGGCTGGGATCCCATGGGAATCGATACCCTCAAAAAGCCCTGCTACGACGTTCGGGGCATCTCCCAGGCGGTCAACTACCTCCAAGACCTCATGAAAAGCTGCGGAGAGGTGGGCATGGAGGTCTATCAGTGCGACCATGAAGACGCCAATTACCAGTATGAAATCAACTGGCAGTGGGAAGACATGCTGACGGCCTCCGACTTGTGCGTCTTTTTCCACATCATGGCGCCTCAAATTGCCGCCAAATACGGTGCTCAGGTGACCTTTATGGCCAAACCGTTTCCGGACAAGACCGGTTCCGGCAACCATCTGCACTTTCACGTGGCCGACGTTAAAACCGGTCAGAATCTCTTTCCTCTGCCGGAAGGCGAAAAAGACTGGAAAGACGACCGGTTGGGATATTCCAAACTGGGCTATCATTTCATCGGCGGTCTCATGAAACACAAAGACGCCATGTGCGCGGTCAGCTCTCCCACGGTGAACTGCTACCGCCGCATCCAGAGCGGTGAAGCGGTTTATTCATCCGGTTCTCAGTACACCTGGACCCCGGCGTGGAACTCCTACGGAGACAACAACCGGACCCAGATGTTCCGCTCTCCCGCCAACAACCGGTTTGAAGACCGGTCCATCTCCGGCATGGCGAACCCCTATCTGGTGGCGGCGGTCTACATCGCCGCAGGCCTTGACGGCATCAAGAATGAGCTGGACCCCGGCGAACCGAATATCGGCATCAATGTGTGGGACATGCCCTATGAAGAGCGGCGCGCTAAGGGGATGACTCCCCTTCCCCAGAACCTGGGGAACGCCTGTGACGCTCTCGAAAGAGATGAAGTGATCATGGACGCACTGGGCCATATCGGACCCGAGTATCTCCGCCTCAAACGGGCGGAATGGTCCGAGTTCATGAGCCATGTGACACGGTGGGAGACAAAACGGTATCTGACCCTGGTTTAAGGGTTATGAGCTTCATCACCGGGTAACTTGTTAAAATGAACAGTCCGGGCCGAGGGACTGCTGTTTTCGAACAAACAGGCCCATATGACTTTTCACCATTGCCCCGCCGCTTTCTTGCGGCCGGGGCAATGTCTCTTTAGCATTTAAGGAGTTTCGAACATCACTGTTGAAAGGAGGTGAAAGTAAATGGATAAAGCGGAATACATGGAAAAGGCCGCCCAATTTATTATTGATGCCGATGAGGAAGGGGCCGTCCAGCTGGCCAAAGCGTATTTGGAGGAAGGGTTTGACCCCGTTGAAATGATCGAGGAAGGACTCTCCATCGGCATCCGCAAACTGGGTGATCTTTTTGACCGGGGTGAAGTCTTTCTACCGCATCTGATCTTTGCATCAGAGGCGATGACCGCAACGGTGACAGTCTTGGAAGAGGCATTGCCGGCAGACCGTGTCGGCAAAAAGCTGGCCAAGGTGGTCATCGGAACCATCGAGGGGGATGTCCATGACATCGGCAAAGGGATCGTCGCCACCATGCTAAGGGTCTACGGCTTTGAGGTCATCGATCTGGGGCGGGATGTGCCGATCAAGACCTTTGTGGAAAAGGCCAAAGAGCACAATGCAGACGTGATCGGGACGTCAGCGCTGATGACCACCACCCAGGTGGGACAAAAAGTGCTGGAACAAGCGCTCAAAGAAGCGGGACTTCGCGACAAGCTCGTCACCATGGTGGGTGGTGCGGCCACTACCGAACACTGGGCTGCCAAGATCGGCGCCAATTTCTGGGCTGAAAACGCCGGAGACACCGTTATGAAACTTAAAGAAACATTCAGTTGAAAGGAGGTGAGAATATGGCAAAGCACTATGTCAGACGGGGCGACGGCGCCCTGATCGAAATGACTTCCGAAGAAATCATCAGAGATCTGGAAGCGGGCACCGCGGACGCGGCTGACAAGGGAAAGATCGATCCCCTGTCAAAGGATGATCTGGACAGGCTGCTTGAGATCTTTACCAACCCCGCCCGGGTCGTCAGCGTGGAACCGGGAAATGAAGTGGTGGTCACCCATGATATCGGCACCCTGCGGCTCATGGGCGACCAGGGCAACAGCGGTGTGGGCATACCGCTCAGCCGGCTGCAGGGAATCCAGGTGCATGAAAGGGCTTTTTGTGCCGACACCATGGAGCTGGGACATATTGATTACAGCTTCAAGCCGGTCAAACCGGTCATTGCCATGGAACAGCAGGAAATGGAAAATGCCCTGCTCTCAACGATCCTTCCGCTCTTTTACGGCGCCATGCCCAACCTTGGGACCTATTATGCGCCGGATGGACCTTTTGGAAATCCATCGGATTTGCTCCCTTCGGGCAAAATCAAAGAGGCCTATGAAGCGCAGGAAGAGGCTGTGGCACATGCAACCCGTGACATGATTTATGTCTGTGAAAAGCTGGCGGAAGTGGGGTGCGATGGCATCAACTTCGATACCACCGGCGCCGCGGGTGATACGGATTTCAAAGCCACGCTGCACGCCGTTGAACATTTGAAGAAAAACACCGATCTGTGCGTTGAAGTGGGCATGGCCGGAGAATTTGTGCTGGGCATGCACGGCGGACTGGAATATGACGGTCAGAGACTGGCGGGTCTGTACTGTCATGACCAGGTCAAGCTGGTGGAAAAGGCCGGCGCCGACATTTTCGGACCGGTGGTCAACACGAAACCGAGCAAGACCATGCCGTGGAATCTGTCCAGGGCCGTCACCTTTGTAAAAACATGCGTTGATGTGGCCAACATCCCGATTCATGTGAACATGGGAATGGGCGTGGGCGGCTCCCCGGTATTTGAAACACCTCCCATCGATTCCGTCAGCAGGGCGTCCAAAGCCATGGTGGAAATCGCCATGGTCGACGGCTTGTAGATAGGTGTGGGGGATCCCATGGGGATGTCGATCGCTCACGGAGTGGCAGCGGGAATGGGCGGCATTAGAACCGCCGGAGATCTGGTGGCTCGTATGCAGATGGCCCGGAAGATGCGGATCAATGAAGCAAAAGCCTATGTTGCCGAGAAGCTGAAGATATCTCCTTTCGACCTGTCGGATGTACACGTCATGAGGGAAGTCCGCGAGGAGCTGGACTTGGGAATCATTACGTCTGTCCCGGGTTGTGCAAAGGGTATTGAAGCAAAAACGAGGATCGCGCAATTGCTCGACATCGAGATTGCCAGCGTGAATCGTTTAAAGGAAAAAATGAAATTCTAACCGCTTCCCGTGCGGGATTCCGGGATTTGGGGAATCCCGTACGGATTGACTGATGATTTTGATGGCAAACCATAGAGACGAAGAACTGGAAAAAGCCTTTTTGGACGTGGCCAAAAGGCATGGTATTGATCTCTACCCCTTGGCCATCGGGCAAATCAACCCTCGGGAAAGCATGCGTCTCAAGTGTCAGGTCCCCATCTGTGAGTACTTTGACGCCTGCAAGGTTTGCCCGCCGAATATTCCAAGTGTTTCCCAGTTCCGCGAAACCCTTTCCGGCTACAAAAAGGCATTTCTGGTGGTCTTGAAGGAGAGAATAGAAGATATTAATGTTTATCGAAAGGATTTTCGGGCGGAACTGAAGTTGGCCGACATCATCGGCCATCTTGAGAAGGCAGCCTTTGAAAACGGTTTCTACCAGGCACTGGGCCTAGGCGTGGGGGGCTGCAAACTATGCGAGAAATGCACACCCCGGGGAGAACCGTGCCGTCGCCCCTTTAAGGCACGGCCCAGCCCTGAAGGCTTCGGGATTGACATCACCGAACTGGCCCGAAAAGCGGGCGTTTCCGTGGAGTGGCCGCCCAAGGATTATGTCAATTTCATGGGGCTTGTTTTTGTCTGAATAGAACGGATGACCACGAACAATCAAAGATAGGGAAGTTTTCCCGTTTCAAGGAATTCTTGGAGTCGTGTAACATTGGAAAATCAAATCGACATCAGCCACATATACCGCAATGTCAGTGAAACGGTGGTGGGCCGGCAGTTGGAGATAAAAGCGATTCTGACGGCCATGGATGCCGGAAAGCATATTCTTCTTGAAGGCCCCCCAGGTACCAGCAAATCAACGCTTTTGCGGACCATTGCAGGTGCCGCCGGCATCCCCTTCTATATCATAGAAGGAAACATCGATCTGACGCCCGCCAAACTGGTGGGCCATTTCAACCCTTCAAAAGTCATGGCCGACAACTACCATCCCGAGTATTTCGAGAAGGGGCCGCTCACCAAGGCCATGGAAGAGGGCGGGATTCTCTACATCGAAGAGTTCAATCGAATGCCGGCGGACGTTAGCAACGTCCTGATCTCTCCCATGGAGGAAGGAGAAATCACCATTCCCCGCTACGGAACCGTCAAGGCCGTCCGTCCGTTTACGGTCATCGCAGCCCAGAACCCCTATGACGACGTGGGCACCGTTCGGGTCAGCCGGGCCTTTATGGACCGGATCTGCTTGATAAAGATGGATTATCAGAGTGAAGCGGAAGAAAGGGATATTGTAAGACTTCGAACCGGGTCGGATGATGTGGATATTATTGAACTGTCCGTCAAGATGGTGAGACAGACCCGGAAACATCCCGATATCAAGCTGGGGGCCTCCATTCGCGCCGGCATTGATCTGGTGGATCTCTTTAGGGGCATGCAGAAGCTGGAGGATAAGCCGGAACAGAATTTCCTGATATCGGCCTCCATGGCCATGAGCAATAAGATCTGGCTGAACGAAATGGCGGCCCAATCGGCCGACGAGATTATCCAAGAACTGTGGAACGGCCAGAACGCCGCTTTTGACGAAACCGGCGGCGAAAAGACCCCATCGGTCACAGATGAAGAAAACGAAGAAGGGTCCCTGGCGGCAAAAAAAAAAGTGACCGCCATGTAGGTGATGACTTTCTGCCCCGAGAAACCGAAAACTGCGCCTATTCTTACCGTGTTGCACGATACCTCAACCAGAATCCCCATGAGCTGGAACGTTTTTTTGAAAAGCAGGATTCCCTTGAAGTCTTCGCCAACTGCATGGGGATGTTAAAAGAGAATGTACGGTCCAAAGCCGTAAAAATTGCCGGCCGCCTGATCATCAACATCGCCAAACAGATTGCCGACACCGGGTGCCGTTCGGGGAAGATGCGTTTGGTTGACGGCTTCTCGGACAGCGCTGAAATTGAATTTGACCGCAGTCTCGAAAAGTTTACGGAACAGCCGGAACTGGGCATTCTTGACAATCTTGTGTCATACGTCAGGAAACAGGAGAAAATGGCATTTGTCATGATGTTCGACCACAGTTTTTCCATGAAAGGGATGAAGATCATTCTGGCCGCCATTACCGCCGCGACCATTGCCCAGCATTTTAAAAGGGACTACGGTATCCTGGCTTTCAACAACCGGGTAACGGTATTAAAGGACATTGATATCGAAACGGGGCCGGAAACGGTCCTAAAAAGGTTGTTCTCCCTGGAATTGACCGGCGATACGGATATTTCTCTTGTTCTTAAAACGGGTCTTGAGCATTTGGCCGGGTACCAGGACAAAAGGGGCTTGATTCTGACAGACGGCGCCTGGAACCGGGGGGATGATCCCCTTAGAGCGGCAGCCCGCTTTGACAAACTGAATGTCATCGGCTTTCCGCCCGCGAAGAACGAAAAAATCCGTCACTTGGCCACTAACGGCCAGGGAAATTTCTCCTTTGTGAAAGACGAAACCGAAATCGCATGTGCTATTCTGAATTGCTTAAATTAACGGTGGTAGCTCTTGAAAAAACACTCCCTGAATAACATTTTATCGGCGGCCGTGGATGGTTCGCCACCCACGCGGGACGAGATCCTTTATTTGCTTTCCCTGCATGATGCCGCGTCCATTGAAAGGGTAATGGCGGCGGCCCGGCGGTTGCGCGATCGCTATTTTGAAAACAAACTATTCCTTTACGGCTTCATCTATTTGTCCACTTACTGCCGGAATCATTGTGCTTTTTGTTTTTACCGCAGAACCAACATGAAAAGCCCTCGCTACAGAAAGAACCCGGAAGAGGTGGAAAACATCGCTCGCGGGTTGGCCCATTCGGGCGTGCACCTGGTGGATCTGACCCTGGGGGAAGACCCCATGATGCATGATATGGATGACTTTCACATGCTGCGGGAGACCGTTTTTAGGGTAAAACAGGCAACGGATCTACCGGTGATGATTTCGCCAGGGGTGGTACCTCTGAAGACCCTTTATGAACTGGCCCACATAAAGACCGATTGGTACGCCCTATACCAGGAAACCCACAATCCGGAGCTCTTCAAAAAGATTCGCATCGGCCAGGGGTTCCATGAACGGAATGAAAAAAGGGGTGTGGCCCAACGGGCCGGCATGCTGGTGGAGGATGGCATGCTGCTGGGCATCGGCGAAACCGTCCAGGACCGTGCCGATGCCATTTGGACCATGCGGCAAAACCAGGTGAATCAAGCGCGGGCCATGAGTCTGGTACCCCAACCCCAAACACCCTTGCAGCATATGGCCGGCCCATCGAAAGCCGTTGAATGCTTATGCATTGCGGTCATGCGCCTCACCATGTCGGACCGTTCGATCCCCGCCTCATTGGATATTGAAGGGATTAAGGGCCTTAAAATGCGCCTTAATGCCGGCGCCAATGTGGTCACTTCCATCATCCCTCCGAACAATCGGCTGGCCGGCGTTTCCCAAAGCGCTCTTGATATTGAACAGGGATTGCGCACCGTTAATGAAGTCAAAAACGTCATCAACGCCATGGGGCTTGAAATGGCGGCCCAGGAAACATATGAGTCCTGGATGGCAGGCCAGAAGGCCCGAAGCCCCGTGGGGATCGACCCACCCGATTTTGCCGAAATGAATTGACTGGATGCAACCGTTAAGTTAAGAAAACAGGGTCGTTGCGGGGGGTGGATCGTAAGGTGATCATGTGGACTCTAAATCCACACAGACGGGTGCAACTCCCGTACTCCCCGCCAAATCCCAACCCTTTCAGCGGGGAGACCGTTTTTGGGCGTCACCTGGACCCAAACTCAGAAACAGCGATTAATCGAACTGGATGCGCCGAGACCGGAGATGGAGCGCTGGTTCGAGAGCGTTCAAATTCGTGAAAAGGCCTTTCAGAAACTTGAAAAGCAACTGGTAACGGATCACCGATCGGCCCTCAACGCGTTCCGCCGGACCGGTTTGAGGCCCGCTCTTTTAAAACTGGAAAACAGACTGACGGACGTGCTCCTGACAGAAGGCTTCGTACAGGTCACCACCCCCATTATCATGAAAAAAGGGCTGCTAACAAAAATGTCCATTGGTGCCGACCATCCCTTGCAGTCCCAGATATTCTGGGTGGACAAAAACAGATGCCTTCGCCCCATGCTGGCCCCGCACCTCTATTATGTCCTGGTGGATCTTTTGCGATTATGGGAAAGACCCGTCCGCATTTTTGAAGTGGGTCCCTGCTTTCGCAGGGAATCAAAAGGGGCATTGCATTCAAGTGAATTCACCATGCTGAATCTGGTTGAAATGGGATTGCCCGCCGACGACCGGGAAAACCGCATACGGGAGTTGGGAGCTCTGATTTCCAAAGCGGCCCGCATTCGGGATTTCCGTTTCGAGACCGTTTATTCGGAAGTCTATGGCGACACCATTGACATCGTGGCGGGCCAGGAAGGCACGGAAATCGGTTCTTCCGCCATGGGACCCCATCCCCTTGACCGCCCTTGGAGAATCACCGAAAACTGGGTGGGGATCGGTTTCGGTCTGGAACGGTTGCTGATGGTAGCAAAGAACACCCCCAACCTGGCAAAGATGGGACGGAGCCTGACCTATTTGAACGGCATACGCTTAAATATCTGAGAGCATGTTCAACAGAAGCACACATTATCGGGTGGGGCTGTGTTAGCGGCGGTTGTGGGGGGAAGTCTGCAGGGTATTGAAGCGTGCTATCTCTCCCGGAAAGCAGGCTGGAAAGTGCGGCTCATAGACAGAAACCGACAGGTACCCGCATCCGGATTGTGCCATCAATTCATTCGTCTTGACGTCACTAAGGAAAAAGATCCGGGAAGCGCGCTGGACGGCGTCGATCTCGTTATTCCGGCCCTGGAAAATGAAGAAGCGCTCACAACACTCGCTCACTGGACAGAGGCGAAGGGCATTCCTTTTGCCTTCAATCTCGAGGCCTATGCCGTATCCGCTTCCAAATTGAAATCCAACCGGCTCTTTGAAAATTGTCACATCCCTGCTCCCGAAACCTGGCCCCACTGCGATTTTCCCGTGATTGCAAAACCGGATAAAGGGAGCGGCAGCAACGGTGTCAGGATATTTCACCAACAAGATGACCTTGAGGGTTTTTTGCGTCTGGCCAAGGGAAGGATGGTCATTCAGCAATTCCTCCAAGGCCCCTCATACTCCATCGAAATATTGGGAACACCCGGTCAATATACTTCCTTCCAGGTGACCGGCCTTGAAATGGATGCCCATTTTGACTGCAAGAGGGTGGTTGCGCCCACGAAAATGCCGGATTTTGTGATTTCGGACTTTCAGCATATGGCTGAGATGCTGGCCAATGCAATGGAACTGAAGGGATTGATGGATGTTGAGGTGGTTTTGCACGAAAACAAACTGAAGGTGCTGGAGATTGACGCAAGACTCCCCAGCCAGACACCTGCTACGGTATTCTGGTCCACCGGGATCAATATGGTGGAACGAATGGGAGATCTTTTCATGAAGGGAGTGATAACTCCGCCCGCGAAGCCCGAAAACGAAAAAAGCGTCATATACGAACATATCCGCGCAACCCCCGGCATCCTCCAGGTCGTTGGAGAGCGGGCCATCAGGGGGGCCCGACCCCTCGGGATCCGAAAGGATTTTTTCGGCGCAAACGAAGCCATCACCGATTTTGCGTCGGATCGCCACAGTTGGATTGCCACGCTGATTTTTTGCGGGAAGGATCGTGAGAGCGTTTTGTCGAGGCGTCGACGCACCATCAGGGATATCATGCGATATTCATGTTGTGAAACCTATCAAGATCCTTTTCCTTCCCCCTATCAAACGGGTAAAAAGCCGTGACAAGACTTCGCACGCAGGATATTTCGGAGATTCCGTCCGGACTTCACGAATACGACCGGGAGTTGGTGCTAAAAACAGGTTGTTCCCTGAGAGATCTTTCATGCCGAGCCGCCGGTATCAGCCCCCAAGAGGCGGGTGGCAACCGCCTTTCCTTTCGAATCGGCATCATCCCCATAACCGGTGGAAAAGGGGTTATCAAAGGCTTTTCCACGGCGGTTTATGGCATCCTTTCCCATCTTGGCTTTGACGCCTTTGTCACTGCATCGGCGGATGTGGCGGGCCTTGCCGAGGCTTTCGAGAAAGAGGCGGATGCCGTCATGCTGGCGGATGACGTTCGGTTCGTCATTATCGACACCATAAATCGGAAAGTGGTCGATAATGCCGTTGCAACGGCCCGGGGATATGTTGAGGGTCTCGACCGGATGGCCCGTGGTTTGAAGGAGAAAGAAGTGCTGGTGATCGGCTGCGGCCCTGTTGGTAAGGCGACCGTCGTATCTCTGGTGGGCAGGGGCGCCAACGTCTCTGTTTTTGATATTCACTTCCCCCGGTGCCGCCATATATGCCAAGCAATGGAAACGGCATTTGAAAAGGAGATCGGCATTGCGCCGGATCTTGAAGCGGCGCTAAGGGAGAAACGCCTCATCATAGACGCAACACCGGCCAGGAACATCATTTTGGCGCGCCACATCGGACCCGGGATGTACATCGCCGCCCCCGGGGTACCGGTGGGTCTCGACCCGGAAGCACAATCTCAAATGGGCAACCGCCTGCTTCATGATAAGCTTGAGATCGGGGTGGCCACCATGGCTTTCAGCACTTATAAATCGCGCACACAAGAAATGCATCACCATGACAAGAAACAAAGCGACGGAAGAACCCTCCAAACGATACTACCGCAAACGGGTTGAGCTGTTCCGGTTGATCGAAAAGATCAAGCTGTGGCCGTCACGAAAGGGAACGCTTCACGGCATCAAGACCGTTCAAAAGATGGGAGACCGGGCGCAAATCACAACCCACTGCCATAAGAGCTTTGTGGTGAACAACTCGAGAAACAGCAGAGCCGCCCGATGGCTTCGAAACAAGTGGTTCTTAAACGTCTGTCCCGCCTGCAATGTTCCGGACTGGAAGCTTAAGAAATACTCATCCACCCACTTCAAACGCCATCACGGCTCTCTGCTGTCAAAAGGGGACGAAAAGAACAAAGATTAGAGAACAGCCTTTCTATCTCTCAAAGAAACACGGTCCCTGATTGACAAAGGCCAACATCTCCTCTCCTGTCATCTCCTCAACACCCAGTTTGTCAAGGGTCCTGCCTTCAGTCCAAAAATCACAATCCAACATGGCGCTTGCCAGACCGATCATCGCTTCCGTCATGGCCATATCCAAGCCCAAGGCATCCCCAAAACAAGCGAGGGGCACCAGGCTGTTGGGGACTTCATCCAGCACATGATGATAGCCCAAAACATGTTTGGGGGCGGAGAATCCTTCATAGTAGTGGTTATTCTGAAGGGTGCTGTACATATCCTCCCCCTCCACACCGTAACACTCTTTGTACCATCCCCGAATATCGAGCACCGGCACACCCAGGGCACGGGCGATGTCGCTCTTCTCCCTGTCGATCTTCTCCATCACGTTATCGCAGATGTACTTGGTAATAATATCCCGATAGTATCTGAGATCTTCCCCCTTTGCGGCCCGCTCCAGCAGACCGGAATTGAGCAGCATGGGGGCCGGGTGGACCACTGCCCCGGTGTTGTTAATGCTGGTTTCGAGCACATTTGTGGCTGCCGCGTATTCCGGATAGACCTCTTGCATTATCTGCATCAGTTGCTGCGTCCCGGTGGCGGGAAGGGCCGCCGCCCTCACCCGATCCTTTACTTTCATGATTTCCACATGAGCGGGTCCCCGTGATTCCGTGGCATACAGAAACGTCTGGCACTCTCCCAAAAGCACCTTCTTCTCCAAACAATATCGCCTGAAAACCTGGTAGACCTCCAGCGCGCCACCGCTTCTGGCGGGTGAAAGAAGAAGGGCCTGGCCGTCTTCAAGACACCCGGAGAGCAGGGCCGCCATGTTACGGTGCGCCAGGGCGGGGAGTATGGCCATGATCAGGTCCGCACCGGAAACGGCTTCATCCACGCTCGTGGTCAATAGATCCAGTTCCGCAAATCCTTCCACTCCGCCTTCAAGCTTGATACCGCCTCTTTCGGCAACGGGATCTATTTCCTTCTTGTAAAAACTGAAAAGTCTGACGGAATGTCCTTTCAAACTGATATGGCCGGCTGTTGCCAAACCACCGTGTCCCGCACCGAGTACCGCAACTTTCATAATACCTCCTCTTTTGCATGCTCTTTTCCGTGAACGGTTACGACAATTTTGTTCTTTTGGGCACCCTATCCGGAAAGCCCACTTTTCGTTCCCAATGCTCTAAACCTTGCGGGCCCCTGAGTCAACAGCTTTTTTCTTTGAAGTAAAATTTTTTTCCAAAAAAAGACCATTTCAAGGCATTTCTATCATTATACCTAAAAACCCCACCGTCTTGTCAGATATACTAATTTTGCAAAAAAAACAAATGGTTATCCGGCTTTTTCACTTGAAATATTCGACGAATATGATATACATTCCATCTGGTCCGAAGCCCGTGGAAGTTCTCACAATTTTATCAGTGCTTTTTGTTTTTAAAATTTATTATTGGGAGGAAAATCGAAATGAAAAAGACTCGAATCACCTTTTCAATCGTCTCTCTTATGCTGTGGTGCCTTTTCCTGATACCGGCAGGTGTGGCGGCGGAGGAGGAAAAGGCCGTGAAACCCCTGGCACCAGGAGAAGGCACCACCGTTGCCACGGCGGATCAGGAGGATGTGGACGTGCCGTCCGCCGCTCTGGATGTTGCTTTCCTAAGCCAGTACATCTGGCGGGGC
>JANQDY010000059.1 GCA_028278625.1 Thermodesulfobacteriota bacterium | reverse complement strand
GACGGCCATGTTCGGCGTGAATTTCGCGGACGGGCGCATAAAAGGGTATGGCACCAACAACAAGACTTTCTATGCCCGCTTCTGTCGCGGCAACACCAGTTACGGCATAAATGATTTCACCGATAATGGGGACGGTACCGTGACCGACGGCAATACCGGCCTCATGTGGTCCCAGTCGGACAACGGCCAGGGACTGAATTGGGAGAGCGCCCTGGCCTGGGCCCAGGAGAAGAACCAGGAAAAATACCTGGGCTACGATGACTGGCGCCTCCCCAACGCAAAAGAACTCCAAAGCCTGGTGGACTATACCCGGTCCCCTGATACCACGGGCTCCGCGGCCATCGACCCCCTATTTAACGCCACCGGGATCACCAATGAGGCCGGCGAGCCGGACTACCCCTTTTACTGGTCAAGCACGTCCTTCTTAAGATCCAACGGCAGTGTCACCGCCGCCGTCTATGTGGCCTTTGGCAGGGGAATGGGTTCCATGGACGGCACCACCCTGATCGACGTTCACGGTGCCGGATGCCAGCGGAGCGACCCAAAGGACGGGGACCCAAATGCCTATCCCACCTGGGGAAACGGCCCCCAGGGGGATGTGCAGCGGGTCTTCAACTACGTGCGGTTGGTCCGGGATGCCGATGGGGAGACCCCCGGTCCGCCTGACCCGGATGTTGATACGGATGTTTACGTGAATCCCGATGACGGTGCCTGCGGCGGCAACAGCCCTTGCTATACGACCCTTCAGGAGGGGATCGACGGGGTGGCGGACGGTTACAGCGTGAACGTGGCCCAAGGGACCTACACCGAGACCATCACCCTCAAAACCAACAAGACCGTTACCGTAAAGGGGGGTTGGAACGATGCCTTCTCAGGTCAGGAGGCCCGTACCACCGTTATCAAGGCACCGAAAGTGAGCACCGGCACCCTCAAAATGGAAAACCTCGTTATCAGGCCGTAGGGCGCTGACCGTTCACGGCAAGAAGATGTTGCCCTAAAGGTCATACTTCCTGGAATATCCCCTCGGCGTCACCATGGCGTTTTCATAGGCAAACGTTGACGCATTTCCGATGAAAACCGTTGTCTGCATGTCCACCGGGGCTTTGTCAAGGGTTTCAAGGGTCACGATTTCCATGCGCTGCCCTTCTCTCATGGCCCGGGTGACGATGCCCACCGGCGTACGCTTATCCCGGTATTTCAGGACGATTTCCTGGGCCGCCCTCAACTGCCAGTCCCTTTTCCTGCTCTTGGGGTTGTACAACACGATCACGAAATCGGCCATTGCCGCGGCATGGAGGCGCTTTTCAATCTTCTCCCAGGGGGTCAGGAGATCACTCAGACTGATGGTGGCAAAGTCGTGGGTCAAGGGGGCTCCCAGAAGTGAGGCACCAGATGCCAGGGCCGGGACACCGGGAACCACTTCGATCCTGATGCCGGTGCGTCCGCTTCGGATACTTCCCGGATTGTTGCCATGGGCAATGGAAATTCCCTTTATGCGGCACATTTCAAAAACGAGTCCCGCCATGGCGTAAATCCCCGCATCACCGCTCGAAACCAGGGCGCAGTCCTTTCCCTCCAGAACGGCCTGAATGGCCGATGCCACCCGATCCACCTCCTTTTTCATGGGGGTGGAGATGACCTCGCTGTCACCGATGATGGGCCGGATCATCTCCATATAGGGGGTATACCCTGCCACCGTATGGACCCTCTTTAGAACATCCACACCCCTTTGGGTGATGTGATCCACGGATCCCGGGCCGATCCCTACGATGTAGAGGGTGCCCGTAAGACCCTTGCGATTGCCACTGTCACGTTTTTCGTGTTCTGTTTGGGGACGATCAGTTTTCCGTGACCCGCACCCAGAATCGCCGCTGCTTCGCATACGCTCTTTATTCCTATGTGTTTTTCCACCATGGCCGAAGGATTCAGAATGGCTTCGACGCTTTCAAGTTCGCTTTTTCCGTAAAACCGGAGGGGTAATCCCAGCTCCTCCCCCAAACGATTCAGCCCGGTTTCGTCGGATTTGAGATCAACGCTTGCAAGGCCCTTAAGGCTTCTGATTGACAGATTGAATCGATCCATGACGTCCGTCAGAAAATCTTTCAGTTCCCTTAAGGGGGTCCCCCTGTTGCACCCCATGCCCGCAACCAGTGACGGCGGCCGGAGGACAAGGGTCTTTGGGGGCAGGGGCCTTACTTCATGGTCGATGAAAAGGAAGGCGTTGGTGCCGGCCTTTTCCAAGTACGGCGCTGTGGTTACGGTTCTAAGCGCGTCCCCCAAATACCCGTAGGGGTCATGAACTGAGATGGCTTCACCCTTGATAACGGCCATGCTCACATGCCTGATGTTCTCGGGGGTTTCAATGAAGAGCCCTTTTTGCGCGGCGGCTTCATCAATGGCGAGCCGATGGTTGATATCAGTGGCCGTGGTAATCACCGGATCGGCACCTGTCAGCCGGGCCACTTTGAGGGTTATCCGGTTGGCGCCACCCATGTGCCCTGATAGAAGGCTGATCACATGGTCTCCTTTTTCATCCATCACCAACACCCCGGGATCCACGGTTTTGTGAACCATCAAAGGGGCAATCATCCGGACCACGATGCCGGTGCTCATGATGAAGATGTGGGCCCCATAGTCACCAAAGCGGTCCCTTACGGCCTCCCTTAACCGGTGGAACCGGTGAATCCCTTTAAAATTGGTGGCCAGACCGTGGGAAAAATAAAGATCCGTGCCCGGCATCTTTCCACGGAGTTCCGTGGCAAGTCTTCCCCCATTGGGAGTGAGGGCCCAGACAGCGATGCTTTCATGATCAGGCATACGATCCGTCACTTGCGATACCCGTGTGAGAAACCGGCATCATACAGTTTGGACGTGTGTTCCAGGGTTTCCCAGGTGACGTCCATCACTTTTCCCACGATGATCAGGGCGTGACGGGTGATATTGTTCTCCCTGGCGGTTTCTCCCAGTTTTTCCAAGGTGGTGAGGATGATGTTTTCATCGGGGTGGGAGACCTTGTAGGCGATGGCACAACCGGCTTCCTTCCCGTAATGCTTCTCCAATATGGCGCAAACCTGATCCACATGGCCCATGCTGAGATAGATGGCCATGGATGCCCGGTGGGCCGCAAGCCCCTCCATGGCCTCCAGTTCCGGGACAGGTGTTCTGCCCGCGATTCTGGTGAAAATGAGCGTCTGGGATACCTCCGGAAGGGTGTATTCCATGCCCATGGCGGCGGCCGCCGCAAAGGCCGCCGTAACCCCCGGAATCACCCGGTAAGGTATTTCCAGGCGGGCAAGGGCGGAAATCTGTTCAAAAATGGCCCCATAAAGTGCCGGATCTCCGGTGTGAAGCCTCACCACACGCTTCCGTGAATGATAAGCAGCCGCCATCTCATGGACGATCTGGTCCAGATGAAGGGGGGCGCTGTTGATTTTTTCCGCATGGGAACCGGCCCATGTAAGGACCGCCTCCGGCACCAGGGATCCGGCATAGATGATCACATCCGCCTTTTTCAATGCCTGCTGCCCTTTTACCGTTATCAGTTCCGGATCTCCGGGGCCTGCCCCTGAGAAGATGACCGGGTGCTTTTCCATTTGCGCTAATCCTTCCGTTCTCCCCTGATGATCCAGACGGGGTTCTGGGCTTCCAGCCTTTCGCTCCAGGGCATTTGCCTTGCGCGACTGATCTGGACCTGGACCAGATCCGTATGGAACCCTTCATGCTTCAGGATATTCAAAGCCTTTTTAATGCTGTCCATGAGGACCACGTTGATGACGATGATGCCATGGGGTTTCAGTCGGGTTGCCGCTTTTTGAATGATAGCTTCAAGTCCCTTTCCCCCGCCGCCCACAAAGACCCGGTCCGGATCCGGCAAATCATCCATTCCTTCCGGCAGGACCCCGTGAATCACCTTCAAGTGACCCACATGAAACCGGGCCGCGTTCTCCTTGATTTGGGCCACCCTTTGGGCCCTGCGTTCCACGGAAAAGACCCTTCCCAGAGGTACCAAAAGGGATGCCTCAATGCCAACCGAACCGCTGCCGGCACCAAGATCCCAGAGGGTGTGGCGGGGCAGGAGACGAAGTTTGGAAAGCGTGATGGCTCTCACTTCGGACTTTGTGATCAAGCTTTCCTCATGGGCATAATCCTCTTCCGCCATGCCGATGATGAGATCCTTTGGAAAAGAACCGCTTTCATCCATGTTTCCGGGAACTTCGGGTTTCAGGATAATGACGTTCGGTTCCAGGAACAGAAGGGCTGCCGCATCCTTTAATGGGTACCATCCAATTCTTTCGTCATGGGTCCCCAACCGCTCAAACACACACATTGAGAGATGTTCGAACCCCATTTTGAGGAGATGGGCTGCCAGCCACGCGGGATTCCGCGCCCGGTCCGTAAAGACGGCGATTCTATCATCTTTGTCTTTGGCATTGTTCAAGGCCGCCACCAGTTCATTCTCATGATCCCTTCCATGGAGGCTGATAATTTTGGCATTTTCCCAAGGCTCTTTGATGCGTGCAAAAGCGGCCGCAACGGATGAAATGTTGGGCATGATCTCCACGCGTTCGGGTCCAAGGGCCTTTGCCACATAGGCACCGATGCCGAAAAAGAGGGGATCCCCTGACGCAAGGATCACGATCTTCTTTTTCACCATGTTTTCGCGGATAAAGGCAAGTGCCCCCTCTAAATCACCGGTAATGGTCATCTTTTGGATGGGAACGCCGTCAAAAAACGCCAGGTGCCTTTCCCCGCCCATGAGGATATCGGCCCCATGGATAATCCTTTTGTGCCTTTCCGTAAGGTCGTCCGGCGAAAGGCCCATTCCGATGATCATAACCGGTTTCATGATGTCATCCCCTTTGAGTCGAAGATGATTTTTCCGTCAAACCCGTAAATGACGCCCCGAACGCTTATCACCCGCTTTGTGGCCTGGTTGGCGAATTTACATGCCCATTTCACCATTTCCTCCCCCACCCGCTGGACAACCGAAGGGTAATCCGGCAGGATGAAACCTAAGGCGTGACGGGCCGTATTGGCCGATGCGATCCGTCTTTCAAGTGCCGCGTCATTTGTCACCTCCATGGCCCACCGGGACAACCGTTTAAGGGTCAGTTCCGACTTGGCCGCATGGGTGTGGGGAACCCCCAGGGACATCTTGACCGCTTTGCCGAAGAATACCGCAAGGATCACTTGGCAAAACCCTTTTTCAGCGGCCTTGGTCATGGCCCCTTTAAAGAAATCACCCATTTGAACAAATGCCTCTTCCGGCAATTCCTTAAACCACTCTCGGGAGTATTTTTCGCCGCGCCGCCCGGTGTTAAGGACCGCCCGTTCAAGGCCCGCGGCCCTGGCAACGGAAAGGGCCGCATCCATGGATGCCATATACGCCTCGTGGCTGATGGGGGTGACAACCCCGGTGGTGCCCAGGATCGATATCCCCCCCACGATTCCGAGCCTTTTGTTCAAGGTCTTTTTGGCAAGGGCAACGCCATGGGGAACAAAGATCTCAGTGGTCACTTTCCCTTTAAGGCCCCGAACCCGCAGCACCTCCAGCACCGCCTCTCGGATCATTCGGCGTGGGCCTTTTGTGATGGCCGGCTCTCCCACCGGGGTTTCGAGCCCGGGCTTGGTCACCCGGCCGACGCCTCTCCCCCCCGAAATCAGAACAAGGCGTTCCGGACCCGTTTCATATCGAACCCTGGCACCGATTTCCGCCCTGTGGGTCGCATCCGGATCATCACCCGCGTCCTTGATGACCGAACAAAGGGCGGAATTCTCGTCCATTCTTGTCACGGAATGGACCGGTATCTCAATCCTCTGATCCGTTAATAGCCGAATGTCTATACGCCTTGGAAAGACGCCCTCAATGATACCCGTCAGGGCGCCCTTGGTGGCGGCGGCAGCCGCGGTGCCGGTGGTAAACCCTTTCCGAAGGTCCTTTTTGTCCGCCTTAGCCATTAAGCCACCCCATAGTAGACCATGCCCACCAGGATGAGGCTCAGTATTCTGAAGCCCTGTCCCATAAGCAGTATCTGGGTTCCCATTTTGGGAGAGAAGATGCCCATGTAGCGGGGTAATTGATGCCTCAATGCCCTGACCGGAAAGGCCAGGATATTGCCCATCAAAAGGGCCAGGACCGTTTGTTTGAGGGTCAAGGCCCCCGCGTCCATGAGCGCGCCCGCCGCTGCAAAACCGGATGTAAATTCCGCGGCAAAGCTCAATATGACAATGGAAAGGGACTCCACGGGAATCATCTCAAAGGCCGCATAATGGGCCATCCACCCCTTCAGAAGCTCAAAAGCACCCATCTTGTTGATCACGTAGACCAGCACGTAAATGGGAAGCACATATACCATAACCTTGATGACCCGGGCCGGCAGCCGTTTCCTTATGGCGGCAAAAAGGTCGACCGGAGTGCTCCTTTTGGACGTTTTCGGGTTCTCTTTCCAAGTCAATTTCGAACCATCTTCCGGCCTGAGACGGCTGTAAACCAATAGCAGCAGGGTGCGAAAGGCCACGGCCGAAAAGGTCAACAAAAAGTACAAGGCCCCTGCCCACCGGGTGAGCGGCAGGACCACGAAAAAGGTCGTGGGCAAATGCAAAAAGAAAGCCGGCATCTGGTTGATAAAATTGGAGAGGAACAACTGTCTCTTGGTTATTTTCTTTGATTCATAAAATTCCAGCAACATGGCGTTGGCCGATACCCCTGAAAAGAACGCGGTGGTAAAGGCGGCGCCGGAGTGGGGCCCCAGCCTGCCGAATTTGAACAGGGGGCGTCCCAAAGCAGCCAGTTTTGCGGTCCAGCCGGCCAGTTCTATGACCTGACCCACGGCCAGTCCCACGGTGATAAAGATCATGAGTCTCAATAGGGGCCAGAGCAGTTGTGATGTGATATCGCGGATCCCGATCCCATGGACAAAAAAAGATCCCCCAAAAAGCATTGCCAGGGATAAGAGGATTGATACTCCCAAAGGATCGCGGAAACCTGGTCTAATCTTCATTGCTTGCCATGATCGCAAGGGCGTTCACCACTGCTGCGGCAACATTGCTGCCCCCTTTTCGGCCCACATTGGTGATGTAGGGGATGTCCCTTTTTCTGAGGGCATCTTTGGATTCCCGAGCATTGACAAATCCCACCGGAAGGCCGATTACCAGCGCCGGATTTGCGTTTCCCCGATCCAAATGCTCAATGAGCCTGAGCAGTGCCGTTGGTGCATTCCCCACCACATAGATCCCCTGGGACATCTTTTTAAGCGCCGCATCCACCGCGGCCTTTGCCCGGGTAATTCCTTCTTTTTGGGCAATTCTCTTAACGTCCGGGTCGTCGATCAGGCATTGGACACTTGCGCCGTGGACGGAGAGTTCCTTTTTCCTGATGCCCGCCCTGGCCATGTTGGTATCGGTAATAATCGCTTTCCCCTGCCGGATGGCATGAATCCCCGTGGAAACGGGGCGCTTGTGAAACCGCACACCGTTCTTGTACTCAAAATCGGCGGAGGTATGAATCATTCTTCTGACCACCTGCCATTCTTCTCTGTCAAAGTCATGGGGGCCCGCCTCCCGGTCGATGATTCTGAAGCTCAAGGACTCGATTTCATGGGGTTTCATGGTGCGCCCTTTCGTTTTTTCCTGAAAAGAAGACAACTCTCAACAAAGGAAGCCGCTGCTTCGGGACAGCTTCCCAAATGGAGGTGGATATAGGAGCCGAGGGTGTTCTTTTTTAGAAAGCCCGTTTTTTCTTTGGAACCCCCGGCCCGGGCCGTCACGGCAAAGGCGCGAATCAACGCATCCGATGCCGTTTCCTCTGAAATGGCGCTGTAATGAAATTCGTGCCCTCTTGCCACAAGCCCGGTTCTTCCCAAAAGGGATGGTACGGTTGTGGTGATTTCCCTGTATCCCAAAGACCTCAGTTTTGACTGCATTGCCGTTTTAAAGGGGAAGCACCCCACCATGGGATAGGTGTCCTTATTGAGATCTTGAATTTCGCGGCAAAGGTACATGAACCCCCCGCATTCAGCGAAGATGGGCATGCCCGAACGGCTCATCTCGAGGATTTCTTCTTTCATGGGGAGGTTTGCCGACAACTCCCCGGCCGCCAGTTCGGGATACCCGCCTCCCAGATAGAGCCCGTCCAGGTTTTCGGGAAGTCCCCGGTCATTCATGGGGGAAAAATCCACCAACAGGGCACCGGCACGCGCCAGTATTTCCAGGCTGTCGGGATAATAAAAACAGAATGCCCGATCCTTTGCCACCCCGATTCTCACCTTCCCGTCCTCTTCTCCTTCATCGGTCGGATCGGTGATGGGCCTTTTGCCGGCCTTGGGCAGGTGCCCAAGCAACCGGTCCAAATCCATGTGATCCTCAATGAGCCGGGCGAGCCTTTCCAAGCGGGCGCCGTTGATCCTGAAATCCTCCCTTGTCACAAGGCCCAGATGCCGTTCCGGCATTTGAACGGTTTCATCCCGAAGGATCCCGCCCAGACAGGGGAGCGACGTATTGCCCAAAAGGGCCTCCAAAAGGTAATCCAGATGCCTGGTGCTTGCCACATTGTTGAAGAGGATCCCCGCAAAAGAAAGGTCCTTGTCAAACCGCTCAAACCCTTGAACCACGGCCGCCGCGCTTCTGGCCATGCTCTGGGCGTCGACAACGAGCAGCACCGGAAGCTCGAGCCACTTGGCCATCTGGGCTGTCGAGCCCGCTTCGCTCCTGCCGTCGTATCCGTCAAAGAGGCCCATGACCCCTTCCACAACGGCCAGGTCCGCCCTTTTGGTATGTCTCTTAAAACTCTTTAGATTGTATGCCTTTGACAGCATCCATCCATCCAGGTTATGGCTCGGGATCCCGGTGATGGCGGTATGGTGGCCCGGATCGATGAAGTCGGGACCCACCTTAAACGGCGCAACTTTGAGACCCCGTTTTGCCAGGGCCGCCAAAAGACCCAGGGTGACGGTGGTTTTTCCGCTGCCGCTTTTGGTTGCGGCGATGACCAATCCTCTATTCACTTTCTTCCCTTGATACGTGCGGATACTGAAACCGGATGGCTTTTAAAAGAGCCGTTCACAGCTTAACATGCGCATGACCATGATGTGAATGCCTCTTCTCATATTCTTTTGCTTCCTCGGGCGGCATTTCAACGAACTCCCCCTGTCCGGCGGGCACGGGAAAATTCTCCCTCGACTCCAGCTGGAGACTTCTCACATCCGGCAGATCGAGGGATTCCTGAATGCGCTGATAGATGATATCCGCATACATGGGATCAAATCCCAGGTGCTTTCCGAATATCATTTTCACATGGGGGTATTTTTCGGCCCCCGCTTTCATCATTTCCGGAATGTCCAGGCGAATGTGCAATCCGTTGTTCAAAAAATACGGAATCACAAGCACTTCGGTTGCCCCCCGCTGAACGCATCTGGCAAGGGTTTCCGGATAATGGGGCCCGAGCCGTGACATATGACAGACCTCCACCATTTGGAGATCATATTTTTTCTTCAACAGGCTTGCCACGATCTCCATGTTCTTGGCCGCTTCAGGCACCCGGCTGCCGTGCCCCAGAATGATGATTGCCCTCATTGTTCTTCTCCTTCATGCCAGGTATTGATATTGCGGTACCGTTTAACCGGTTCAAAATGGACCCTCTTTTCCGGATGATCAAATGGGACATATAGTGGGGCCGCCTATCTCCTCGGAGCTTAAGGTTCCACGCGATCTCTTCCCCTTCCAAACCGCACCGGGACACAAGGATGGCCTCATCGGTCAGCCCCAGCTCATTTAAGACCCTCATAATTTCGCCGTAATTGCGGTAGACTTTAAGGATGACCGCACTGTCGGCCCGCAAAATGACCTGTTTCAGCTTTTCGGCGCTCAATACCCCTGATGTCACCACAAGGGATTCGCTCCCTTCCACCAGGACGTGGCCGGCCGCGGCGGCACCGGCCTGGTAGGAGGTCACGCCCGGAATGATCTCAATGGGGATCTCCGGATAAGCGGCTCGAATCGTCTCCAGCAGGTACCCGAAAGTACTGTAGGTAAGGGGGTCCCCCAGGGTGATAAAGGCCGCGTCCCGGCCCTTTTGAAGGGTTTGTGCCACCTTTTGACCGTTTTGCTCCCATGCGTCGTTAAGCTTTTTCCGATCCCGGGTCATGGGAAATCCGAGATGTATGACGGGAACCCCCTTGCCAAGGTGAGGAGATACGATCTCCATGGCCAGGGAATAGTCGTTGGCACTGGATGCGGCCGCAAATACCACGGCCACTCTTTGCAGCATTCGGACGGCTTTCAGCGTGACCAGCTCCGGATCTCCGGGTCCCACACCGATGCCGTAAAGGGTTCCATGTTTCATATTGTTCAATCTCCAAAAAAAATCCCCGGACTGAAATGAATCAATCCGGGGATGTCCCTTTTTATCCTCCGATTTTCCAAGAACCTGCTTCCGTCCGCGAAGCGTTTTGGTTCAACACACAGACAGGTCTTCTGACTTTCGGATCATCCTACTTGCCGCGCCTTCCCACCGGCCTTTCAGCACAATGGCCGAGTACCCGACAGTGGCATTTTGCGGCGTTTGTCCCCGATCACAGCGGCGGGCCCGTCCCCGATTTCAACGGGGTTCCCTATTAAGCTCCTCCGGAGCATCTGCGTCAGTTTTTATCTAGCAAGACCCCGGGCATGCGTCAAGGGGAAAGTTTTACATCTGAGGGGGAGTTCAACGAACCGGCAAGTCTCACCGTTTCCCTTCCGGGGGCCGCAATGCCCCGCCGTTCAAGGAGAGATCCGTCCTGCTGATAGAGGCGAATCAGGGCCTTTAAGTAGTTGGCGAGGGCTTCCACTTCCGCGATTCTGCTGATCAGCAGGTCCCGCTGGGCCTGGGCCACCAGGAGGCTGGTGGATTTTCCCACCCGCAGTTTTTCGGTTTCAACCCGAAGGGTCTCCTCACTGAAAAGGCGTGTGGTGGCGGAAGCCCTGATCTGCTCTTTTGCCCGGGTCACCTCAACGTAAGCGGTTCGCACATCCATTTCCACAAGCTGGGATAGGTTCTGAAGCGCCTTTACCGCCTGCTCCCGGTTCAGCATTGCCCGCCGGTACCGGGATTGGGGGGCCCGGTTATGAATGGGGTATTGGAATCGAACCCCCACAAATGCGTCATAATGATCTCCGTCCAAATTTCGGATGGAACGGCCGAAAGAATCGGCATACCCGCTCTTGCCCAAAATGACGAATAGATCCAATAACGGCAGGAGCCCGTTTTTGGTCCTCACCACTTCCAGATCATCGCTCATCAGTTTTAATCGGGCCTCGTTCAAAAGGGGCCGCATGCGCCTGGAAATCAGAACGTATGACTGGACAGGGTCCAGCTTTATGTTGGGCAGGGTTGGTTGGTGGACCAGATCGACGTCACGCCCCCAGAGATCCGTTCCCGGCGGATTGAGCAACCGCAGGAGTTGCAGCCGGGTGGTTTCCCGTTGGCTCCGGGCATTAATCAGTCCCTGTTCCTGGGCCGCCAGTTCCGCCTGACCTGCCGGGAGTTCGGATCTGGCCAATCGACCCACCTCGATGAGGGCCAGGGTTTCATCCAACTGGCGCCTTGCGATTTTCAGGGACTCTTTGAAGATTTCCACCTGGCGTCCCGCCAGTGCATAATCCCAGTAGGTTTCTTCCACCCGTGCCACCAGCGACAGGGTGAAACCCCGCAGTTCATATTCCGACATGCGGGTGTCCAGGCGGGCCTGCCTGAGCCGCACCAGGTTCACGTCAGTGCCGTATCCTCTCAAAATGGCCTGATTGATGGTTAGGCCCAGCCGGGACCAGTAAAAGGCGTCCCGATAGAGGGATGAGTCATCCATTTCCGTTTTTCCCTCAAGTGCGACGGTGGTGCCGGTTGGGAAATACTGTTCCAGGGAGATGGCGCCCAGGGCATCATCCTCGGTAAAGTCCTCGGTACCCGATCCGGCCCTGGCGAGGCGTTCCGCGTCAGTGTGGCCCCCTGAGATTTCGGCGGTCGCTTTTGGATCAAAGACCGCCCTTTCCGTGTCCTCAAAGGTCTGTTGAATGGCAGGGTTCAACTGCTCCACCACTAAAGAGCGGTTGTTCTGAAGCGCCAGCAACACCGCATCGGTGGTGGTAATCCGTAAGGGTGATGATGCCATGGAAGGTGTCGGGGAAAGTGTCTGGGGCGGTGGCGCCGCAATCTGTTTGCCGTCATCGGATGTCATGGTCACCCGGGTGTCCGCGGGCAAATTGGGGCCTCCGGCTGTTTGATCGATGCGCTTTTCCACAAAGGTGCAAGATGCCCATGAAAGGCAGCATCCCAGGCCCAGAAACATCACCATTCCTTTTGCCAGCCGCAAAGCCATTTCAGTTCTCCTTTCCATCCATGACATCAGGAAGGGTTCAGGGCCGCCACCGGACTCAGGCGGGACGCCTTGAGTGCCGGATATACACCGCACACAAACCCCAACGGAACCGATGATCCCACGGCGGCTAAAACAGCGGACCAGGGTATCAACACCGGCCCCCAACCGGTCAAGTGGGTCACCCAGATCCCCAAAAGGCCTAATGTCAAACCACCCAAGGCCCCTGCCACGGCCAGGAAGACGGCTTCCATGACAAACTGCCGGCGCACGTCTTTGGCCCGAGCTCCCAGAGCCCTTCTCAGGCCGATTTCCGAACGCCGTTCCCGCACGGACATGAGCATGACGGCCAGAATACCTACCCCGCCCACGATCCAGCTAAGTGCCGTCACACTACCGATCAACAAGGTCAAAGAACGGGTCGTCTCCTTTTGCAGGTTAATGAGGTCCGATTGGTTTAAAACGGAGAAATCATCACTCTTGTTTCCCAGCCGATGCTGTTTGCGAAGGACTGTCCTGATTTCCGCCTCCGCTACATACAGGGGGATGCCTTCCCGAGCCTGTACAAAGATGTTATCCATATAATCGACGTTCACCAAACGGCGCATGGCCGTCCTTAAGGGCACGAATACCCGGTCATCCTGGTCCGTGCCGTTCAAATCGGTCCCTTTGGGATGGGTGAGCCCGACGGCGCGAAAAGGCTGCCGTCCGAGACGAATCGCTTCACCCACCGGAGTTTTCCCGTCAAAGGCGTTTCGAGACGCCGTGGGCGCGAAGACCGCCACGCGCCTTCTGGATCGCTCTTCGGCGGAGGTATAAACGCGGCCCTGATCCGGCGTCAGGTTGCAGATGGAAAACCCGTCCGGCTCCAGCCCCACCAGGGTGGTTTTAACGGTATTCCCGTTGTAGCGCAGTAGGATGGATCGCTTGATGGAGCCGGCCGCCGCGCGCACAGACGGGCACTTTGCTTTGATGGCGCTCACATCACCCGGTTTGAGGGTCTTGGCCGATTGGATCCGCCTCACCTTGCCGCCGCTCATGCGCGTCTGGCCGGAGGTCACCACAATCAGATTGGTTCCCATGGCCCGTATCCGTTCGATGACCTGATGCTCGGCCCCCATGCCGACCGCAACCATGATGATGACCGATGCCACGCCGATGACAATGCCCGACAGGCTCAGTGCCGTTCTCAGCCGGTGGCCCGCCAGCACCTCGACGGACAACGCCGAATTGGCCAGCCAGTTCACCGAATGGCCTCAACCGGATCCAGGTTGGCGGCCCGGCGCGCCGGCTGAATGCCGAAGATGAGGGCCACGCCCACGGAAAAAAGACCTCCCCAGATGAGGGACATGCCGGAGGTGGCAACGGGAATATCCGTGAACTCTGCGACAAACCAGACCGCCGAAATCCCGACACACCACCCCAAAACCAACCCCACGCCGTTCACGGCGACGGCTTCCGTCAGGAATTGGATCAAAATGTCCCGGCGGCCGGCACCCAGGGCCCTGCGTACCCCGATCTCGGCCTTCCGTTCGGCCACTGAAATGAGCATGATGTTCATCAACACCAGGCCGCCCACCAGAAAAGAGAGGCCGCACAGGGCGATGAGGAGCCGGGACACCGCATCGGAGACCCCTTTGAATTTCCTGACCAGGGTATTGGTGGAAAAAACCGTGAACGCCTTCTCCACCGATGGATCGATATGGTGTCTCTGATTGAGCAATGCCTCGATGGATCGCGCCGTCTCGTCCAGATCGTAATCTTCTTTCACCTTGACCCGAATACTGTTGATGTGCCGCTGGTTGAAGAGCCGACGCATTCCGGTACTGAAAGGGATATTAATCCGCCGGTCCCGGTCATGCCCGCTTCCGGTAATCCCCCTCGGGGCCAGGACACCCTTGACCCGGAACCAGACCTTGCCGATCATAATTCTCTCGCCGATTGGATCGGCACCGCCGAAAAGTTCCTTTTTGGGAGTGGTGCCCAAAAGGCATACCCTGGACAGTTGATCCACATCCTTTTGGGTGATGGGCCGGCCCGGGGCCACGGGCCAGTCCCAGATCCGGTGCCAATCGGCTTCGACCGCATACACGTTTGTCTCGGTCTGGGCCGCGCCCGCCTTGACCGGCTGGCTGTATCTGGACGAGGTCGCGGTGATCCCTTCCAAGCCTTCGATGCGGTTCTCTATGGCCTTTGCATCGGAGAGTTTCAGTTTCAAATCCACCGCGCGCCCGCCCACGGCCCGGCTCATGCGCCCATGCCCCGGCATGATGAGAATGGCCCGAGCACCGAAGCGCTCCGCCTTCTCCGCCACCTGTCGCTGGGTGCCGGCACTGATAAAAAGGATGACGGTCAAGGCGCCGATACCAACGATCGTCCCCAGGGCCATCAGAAATGTCCGGGTCATGTTCGACCCGAGCGCCGTGAGGCCTTCCTTGAAGAGCCGCCATATCCTCATGATCTGTCCCCTCTTTCCCCCGAACCGCTCTGATCCGAAACGATCCTGCCGTCTTCAATGACGACCACCCTTCCGGACGACTCCGCAACCGTCGAATCGTGGGTGACCATGATGACCGTCCGTCCATTCCGGTTCAGTCTTTTGAAGATATCGAGGATTTCCCGGCTGCTCTGCCTGTCCAGGTTGCCGGTGGGTTCGTCGGCCAGAATAATGGACGGCTCATTGATCAAGGCCCGGGCAATGGCCACGCGCTGCTGCTGGCCGCCCGAGAGTTCCCCCGGTTTGGCCCCCCGTTTATGTTCCAGCCCCACGGAAGCAAGCGCGGCCTTGCCCTTTAAAAGGGCGTCTGAAGGATATTCGGGGGCATAGATCAACGGCAACAGAACGTTTTTGATCACGCTCAGACGGGGCAGAAGGTGGAACTGCTGGAATACAAAGCCAAAGACCTCATTGCGCAACCCGGAAAGTGCTGCGTCATCAAGGGTTGAGACGTCACGTTCCTGCAAAACATAACGGCCCTCGGTAGCATGCTCGAGGCACCCTATGATGTTTAAAAGGGTGGATTTACCCGAACCGGAAGGCCCCATGATGGCCACATATTCCCCAGTGCCGATGGTCAGATCAATCCCAGACAGTGCCCTGATTTCCTGCTGGTCCGGCCCGTACAACCTTCTGATGCGTTCCAGTCTGATCATTTTCACCTCTTTTTCTGATTGCTGGGTGGAGACAAAAGGACCACGTCCCCTTCAGAAAGCCCTGAAACGATCTCTACCCGTTCATCATCCTGCCAGCCGGTGGTCACCGAGACCGCTTCAACCCGCTCTCCCTTTCGCCAGACAATGTTTTGAGCGGACCGGCGTTTGACGGCACCGACCGGAAGGACCAGGACATCCTCTCTGTTCTCCACCATAATTGTTACGGTGGCGGTCATCTGGGGACGAAGCAAACCGGCATAGGGCGTATCGATGCTGGTGATGCAATCATAGGTGACCACATCGTTTTGAATCACCGCCTGAGGATAGATGGCCGTTACCCGGCCGTGAAATTCCCTGTCCGGAAATGCGTCAACGGTGAAAAAGGCCTTTTGGCCCACCTTGACCCGGCCGATGTCCACCTCGTCCACAAAAGCATCCAGGTGAAGACGCTCAAGATCTACGATGGTGACGAATGTGGGCGCGTTGAGCCCTGCGGCGACGGTTTCCCCCTCACGGGTGGAGACGGAGCCCACCACGCCGCTCAGAGGGGCACGGATCACCGCATAGGATAATTTGACCCGTGCGTTTCTAAGGGATGCCAGGGCACGGGACGATTCGGCCTTTAGCTGCCTCGCGCCTT
>JANQDY010000058.1 GCA_028278625.1 Thermodesulfobacteriota bacterium | reverse complement strand
TGAGGTGAAAAAAATGGCCGCCCTGTACCGCACCCGTTTTGAGCAAATGCTCATAATATCGGCTTGACCGCGTTCTGACTTTTTACGAGACCATCAATGAACTTAAGCAAGTTTTATGAACGTGAGGACACCGAACCTTCAGCTTCTGCGGACTCGGTTCCCTCGCCGCAGGGCTGAGCCGTTAGCGCAATGCAATTTGAGTACTTTTCATAAGTCTGTATTGAGAGGCTATTATGCCAATTTGCACAAAATGTAAGAAAACGATCCCGGATGGAGAAATACAAAAGCTCCATACAAAGATATTATGCGATGATTGTTATATTGATGAGGTCATGCCAAAGATGCCAAAAGCGCATTATGATAATGACGCTGAATTCATGAATAGACTGAAAGAGTCATATTCAGTTCGCAAGCAGCAGTACCACTGAGTTTAAAAATACTTTTTTCGCTAACCACCAGTTCCAGCAGAGCGCAGGGGCCGTGCCGTTCTTGAAAGCGTCATTTTACTGAAATCTTTTCTCATTATCGAAAACTATCGATTGACCCTGCGCCCTGGTGAACTGAAACGTTCACGGCGGCTTCGCCGCCGTGAATCGCGGTGCTGACTTCGTCAAGTACCTTGTCCCGGCGCTACGCGCCAGAACAAGGTACTTGACCGGCACCGCGATTATCTGTGTAATCTTTCCAGTCGAAACCTTGACACCCGTTACGTATCGGGTTACAGTTTGACATATGATTCATGATTTCAAACACAAGGGACTCAAACTACTATTCGAAAAAGGCACAAAATCGGGTGTCAATGTTCAGCATGTAAGGCGATTGAAGTTCATTCTCGCACTTCTTGAAACCGCCGATACTATTGAAGATATGGATTTACCCGGCTTGAATCTTCACGAATTAAAGGGGAATCGGAAGGGTACCTGGTCTTTGAAGGTTAGTGGAAATTGGCGCGTCACCTTTAAATTGGAGAAAGGCGATGCCTTGGATGTAAACTATGAAGATTATCATTAGAGGTGTGTCATGAGGATGCATAACCCGCCTCATCCTGGCGAAATAATTAGAGAACTTTGCGTTGAACCACTGGGTTTAACCGTTACGGATGCTGCTATGGCCCTTAAGGTCAGTCGCAAGACTTTTTCAACACTTTTAAATGGTAAAGCAGGAATAAGCCCGGAAATGGCCCTAAGGCTGTCAAAAGTATTCGGCCGAACGCCGGAGGGCTGGATGCGTCTGCAATTACAATATGATTTATGGAAAGCCGAGAAATCAATTGACATCAAGGGCTTGAAGCGAATTAAGGCTGCATAATTAAACCTGCTTTCAGATAGCATCGGGCTGGACGTCGTTTTTAACCGCTGTTGGTATGTCTGGGACTTTATTATTTCCGTCATTCAATTTTGAATTTACTGAAAGTGTACCATTCGATATAAAAACAACGCCATCTCATATGGGTGCACTTACGGAGGCTGCAAGAATGCATTCACAAGCCATACGTACCGGGCATCCAATTTATTCGTTTGCAGCTATTGGCGCTGCTGCAGAAATCTAATTTTTCCCTAATTTGCGCCATAAAGCATTATGAATCCCAAATGAAGGATAAAAACAGATGGTATGGTCGAAATTGACAGTCCCTATAAGGCTAACGCCGCAACTTTGCACTCGAAAGGAGAATGTCGACGTGAAAACGCAAACTAGAGGAAAGGCAGGCATTTCTTGTATGGTTCTTTCAATTCTGTTTATGCTTGCCGTATCAGGCTGTGCCTCCCACAGAAAAGTGGGGGATTTGAATCTGACCTACATTGGAGAAGCTATCGGTCCGGACGTGAAGCTGACCTATTTCCTGCAGGGACCTGCGCAGGGAGGGACGGTTGTTCTACTCCCGGGTTTGGGGCGTGGGGCAAGCGAATTCCGTGAACTTGCCGCTGCCCTTAATAAGGCCGGTTATCGTACTGTTGCGATACAACCACGAGGCATTGGCAGAAGCGGTCCAATACTAACGAAACCGACATATGCACAATTTGCAGAGGATGTGGCACTCGTCCTGAAGGATATTCCCGGGGGGATTATTGGCGGAAAAGCACACCTGCTTGGTTATGAATTTGGGAATCGCATCGCCAGGATGTATGCCGTAAAATATCCGGAACACGTTCAATCACTCATTCTACTCGCTTGTGGGGGACAAAATGTCTCTGATTCATCCTCCCAAACAAATGCTTCCAAGACCACTCAGAACAGCCCTGACCCCTCAACGAAAAAGGCTTCCAGTGATAAGGATTCAGTGCTCTCTCCTTCGGCTGTAACAGAGAATATAGATTGCTTCTTTACCGATCTCGCCGAGCAAACAAAGGAAACGGATCCTCAGCATATCACGCTATCCGGCATGATTGCCGCCTTTGTGTACTGGCTTCCACCCTCTGAACGAAAGCCATATGTTAAAAAAGCGTTCTTCGCACCCATGTCGCAGGTTCCCTATTACTGGATTACGGGATGGTATCGTGACACTGGCTGGATGCAGGAAAAAATGGATGTAGACCACTCATCAACATCAGCGGCTTGGGTGAGTGGTGGCAATGCACCTATGTTGATTCTTAATGGCGAATATGACGTGGCAGCGCCCGTGGAGAATGCCACCTATATGAAGAAAACCTACCCGGATAGGGTTACCCTGGTGGTGGTACCCGATGCAGGACACGCCATGCTGGCAGAGCAGCCGGCGTTTATCATTGAGCATCTGATCTCCTATCTTGGCCAGCATCCGATCGTCAGGTAAGCTGTCCTGGTGTCGGGCGGCGGGCGGAGCGGGCGGAGGTCGGGCCGAACTAACTGATTGAAAATAAATAATATACAGCTAAAATTGCCTTTGAAAATGGCGCTATATGGACTTTTTGGGGGTCAAAAAGAGCATTATAGGATTTCATGAGGCAGGAAGTCTTTTAAATATGCAACTTTTCGGGGTCAAAAAGTGCAATATGGGGTCTAAAAGCACTCCTTTTTTGGACGCTTTTTACGATTAATCCATATGTTAGCGTGGCCCAACCCTAGCCCAACTAGCAGGTCATGTAAGCATTAAGGCAAGACCGCCTATGCCTTTCTATCCAAATGTCCCAACCACGCCTTTCACCCGATATACGGGTGAAGGCGACGTTGGGCACCAAACTAAAGATGCTGGAAGCAAAGCGAGTGTCAGGCAGCATTTAAAGGCTGAATTTGATTAAGTTCTTTTTGGAAACGTTGTTCAGAATCCCACAAATCAAATGCATGCTGGGCATTCAACCAGAATTCCGGTGAATTTCCAAAAAGACGTGACAATCTTAAGGCCATTGAGGGTGTAATTGCCCTACGCTCTCTTATAATTTCATTGATAGTCTGTCGAGACACTCCTATGGCTGATGCCATGGACGTAGTGTTTAGTCCAAAATCCGGCATAAAATCTTCTTTAAGCATCTCGCCGGGATGTGTAGGAGGAATATGTCTTTTTACTGTGTTGGGTATGCTCATATTGGTATCTCTCAATGATAATCGGTTATTTCGACATCGTATGCATCATTTTCCATAAAGCGGAACCATATCCGCCATTGTCTGTTAATCGATATGGAATGTTGGCCCTCTCGATCGCCTTCTAGCGCGTGCAGCCGATTACTTGGAGGCACTCTGAGATCGTTGAGGGTTATCGCATAATTAATATATTCCAAGCGCCTTATGGCTCTTTTTACCAAATCCGGTGGCAACCGTTTCGACTTGCCTGTTGTAAAGAGCTGTTGCGTTTCTTTGTCGGCAAACGTTTTAATCATGGATCATAGTGTAAACTGTCACGTGACAGGTGTCAACTATCATTCAAAATAAACCAATTTGCAGTGCCCAACCAGGCGTTCACCACAGACGGCTAAATTCGGGGCGGTTTGAGCTTTTTTTATTAGTATCTTTTTGAACTTCCCGGCAGGATGTACCTCTCTAACCGCCGCTGGTTAGTTCGGTGTTGTCCATGTCTGTGGATGATACGACTGCAATCTGTTCTGAATTCAGGCATCATATCGGCTGAACAGGAGCGAGGCGTTCTGTCCCCCGAAGCCAAAGCTATTGTTGATGGCTTTTCCGATCTCCTTTTGGATCGGTTTTTGCGGTACATAGAAGAGGTCACAGCCCTCTCCCGGGCTTTCCAGATTGATGGTGGCATGAATGCGGCTGTTTTCAATCATCAACACCGTTGCGATGGTTTCAATACCCCCTGAAGCACCGATTAAATGGCCGGTCATGGATTTGGTGGAGCTGATGGCGACCCTTTCGGCCCAATCGCCCAGGGCTCTTTTGATGGCCATGGTTTCAATAGGGTCGTTCAGTGACGTGGAAGTTCCGTGGGCATTGATATAGTCGATCTCCTCGGGGGCGGTGCCGGCCCTTTTCATGGCATCTTTCATGGCCCGCTCCTGCATGTCCGGCGCCGGGTCAGGCGCCGCAATGTGATAGGCATCCGACGAGGCCCCATACCCCAAAAGTTCGCAATAGATGTGAGCCCCCCTTTCAAGGGCGTGATCCAGCTCCTCCAAGACGATAACCCCTGATCCTTCACCCATGACAAATCCGTCCCGGTCCCTGTCAAAGGGTCGCGAGGCATTTTCAGGTTCATCATTCCGTTTGCTCATGGCATTCATGCTCACGAAACCGCCAAATACAAAGGGTGTAATACAGGCATCCGCTCCGCCCGTGACCATAATCTTCTCTTCACCCAGAAGAATCTGCTTGAAAGCTTCGATGGTGGCGTGATTTGCAGAGGCACACGCGGTGGAGACGCTGCAGGCGATCCCCTTGATGCCAAAGGCCATGGTGACATTCACCGGAACCGCACAAATCTGGACGTGGGGCAGTGCGAAAGGGGAGACCCTCTTGGGGCCGTTGTGTTTTTGAAACTGTCGATACCACTTCTCACAAAGATCCATATTCTGGGCCCCGACGCCGAGTATGCAGCCGACGGTCACGGGATCGATATCCTTCAAAGCGTAGGTGCGGCGCCCCTTTTCAGGTTCAACGGTTTCAAGTACGAACCCCGCATCTTCCAGGGCCAGTCTCGTTCCGGCCATGGCAAATTCGGAAGTTCTTCCCAGGTAACGAAAATCCTTGTTCCGGTGCAGGTAATCGGTCAGTGAAAAATCATCAATGGGGCAGGCCACCTGACAGGGATATTGATCCATTTCCCATCCATCGAAATGGATCCTTTTGGCGCCGGACTTGCCGCTTAAAAGAGATTCCCAATACGCCTTCTTTCCGATGCCAACGGGCGTTACCGGTCCTAAGCCTGTGATTACCACTCTCTTTCGCATTCTCTAGTTTCCTTTTTCCCTTTGGATGCCAAGTGCTTTTGCCAGTTGCACAAGATCAACCAATGCCGCTTCATATTCGAAATCACTCATGTGTCTTTCAATGGCTTCTATACGGTTCTCCAAGGGCGTGCCGTCCAATTCTTCCTTGAGTCGGGCAAACACCGCGTCCGCGTCAAGGCGGGATGCCTCAAGATGTTCCCTTAAATCGGTGATCAAGGGTTTCATGATTTTGACATCAACCGCTTTCCGGTTACCTTCGTGCGCATATAAATCCGCTTTTTGATCGCTCCCTTCGAGTTCGACATTATTAATGGATTGAAAAACGGTTTTCAACTCTTTTTCAAAATGGGCCAACGCTTTCCCCATGAAAAGGGAATCTCTTTTTTTGATGGCCGTTTCCAGTTCCATACAGATCCCGTTGAGCCTATCGGCCCCAAGGTTCCCGGAAACACCCTTGACGCCATGGACCAGGGTCTCCATGTCATGCAGCCGTCTCTCTTCTAAGAGCTGTTGCAGTTCCCTGACCATTGATTTGTAGTCCCTGGCAAAACCCCGAAGGAGTTCCCCGTAGAGCTCCCGGTTTCCGGCGACCCGGGCCAGTCCTTCGCTGATGTTCAATCCGGGCAGGCGCTCGTCCCTGGAGGGCTTGACAAAATCGGTTTCCCGGAGTGTCTTTCGGGGCGTTTCAGCCCTTTTAAAAGGGGGTATCCATTTGATCAAAGCCTGGTATAGCCTCTCAGGATCAATGGGTTTGGCGATATGGTCATTCATGCCGGCCGCCAGGCACTTTTCACGGTCCCCGCTCAAGGCCTGGGCGGTCATGGCCACGATGGGGAGATTCGTCAGTTTCAGATCCTGACGAATGTGTGCCGTGGCCTGAACCCCGTCCATGACCGGCATGTGAATATCCGTCAGAACCATCTCAAAAACCGCCTTTTGAAGGGCTTCCACCGCTTCCTGTCCGTTTGAAACAATGGTTACCGAAAGGCCCGCCTGCTCCAGCAGTTCCCGGGCCACCTGTTGGTTGATGACATTGTCCTCCACCAAGAGTATTTTGGCCCCCTGGATGGCTTCCAAACCCTTCTCAAGCCGGGTTTCAATCCTGACGGCTCCGGGTTTTTCTTCACCTTTCCGGCCGAAAGCCTCCATGATGGCGTCAAAGAGGATGGAGGGGTTTAACGGTTTCAGCAAAAAGGCTTCCAGGCCGGCACCTTCAGCTCTTTGAATGACGGTGTCCCGGCCGTAAGCCGTTATAAGGATGATTTTGGGAGACGTGCGAAGCGAGAGGGATTTTATGTGTCGCGCGCATTCAAGACCGGTCATTCCGGGCATCTTCCAGTCCAGAATCATCAGTTCGAAGGGCTGTTCCCCATCTCTGTCCGCATCCTTAACCGCTTGAATGGCTTTTTTCCCTGAGTCCACCACATGAACCTCAAACCCGAAGGTTTCAAGAAGCGTTCCCATGATCTCGCGTGCAACGGGATTGTCATCGGCAGCCAGGACACGTTTACCCCTAAGATCCGTGTCCATGGCCGGGTGCCAGGTGGATTTCCCGGGCGGTACCTTGAACTTTGCCGTGAAGAAAAAAGTGCTCCCCCTGTCAGGTTCGCTTTTCACGTGAATGTCTCCACCCATCATGTGAACCAGCTGTCTGGAAATGCTCAGTCCGAGACCGGTTCCGCCGTAACGACGGGCGGTGCCCAGGTCCGCCTGGGTAAATGGCTGGAAAAGCCTTTCCTGTTGGTCACGGGTCAAGCCGATGCCAGTGTCCTGAACGGAAAACCGGAGGATAATTTCCTCTTCATGACGTTCCAGGACACGTAAGGACACAATCACGTCTCCTTTTTCAGTGAACTTGATGGCGTTGTTGGCAAGATTGATCAATACCTGCTCCAGCCGGAGCGGATCACCGATGAGATGGTCGGGCGCCTCGGGATCCACATCAAAGATGAATTCAAGACCTTTTTCTTCGGCCTTAAGGCTGATCAAGCCGCTCAAGTTGTCAAAAACATCTTCCAGCCGGAACCCTACCGTCTCCATTTCCAGTTTCCCTGCTTCAACTTTGGAAAAGTCGAGCACGTCATTGATGATCCCCAGAAGGGATTTGGAGGAATTCAGTATCTTTTTGACATAGTCCGCCTGTTTGGGGGTGAGATCGGTCTTTAAGGCCAGGTGGCTCAGGCCCATGATGGCGTTCATGGGCGTTCTGATTTCGTGACTCATGTTTGCCAGAAATTCGCTTTTGAAACGGCTCATTTCCTCGGCTTTCAGCTTGCTCTCTCGAAGGGCTTTCGCTCTCGACAGCGCTGCCATGAGGTTTGCAAGGTTTGATACAACCCAGACGGCCACCACCGTCAAAAGCGGCATCAAGGGGGAGAGGAACATTCCCTTTTCCGCAAAAAGAAAAAGGGTTCCCCACCACAGTGCTCCTGAGAGAATGACGGCGCCCGCCGTACCGGCCAGCGGATTTCCGTTGAGAAAGATCAGAGAGATAAGAAGGCCGGTCATGAGCACCAGCAAGGGTTTTGTGACCCTGGGCCAAAGGGGGTGCGTGACATACCGGCCGTTCAAGATGTTATCTGCCACCGTGGCCTGAATTGCAACGCCAGGGAAGCTGTTGCGCATGGGTGTGGCGTGACGGTCTCCGATTCCCGCGGCAACGGTTCCCAGAAATACAATTCTGTTTTCCAGACGGTGGGCCGGGATTTTGTCGTTCAGAACGTCTGCGGCCGATATGGTTTCAAGTTTACTCCCCGTGAGGGGGAAACTGATCCAGAAACGGCCGGAGCCGTCAAGGGGGACAACCCTTTGGCCCAACCGCATGAGGATGCTCCCTCCGGCCTCGATTTTGAGCACAACGGGTGGCATCTCCATGGCCCGCAAAACTGCCGCGAGTGCCAGGCTCGGGTATATTTTTCCTTCATTGGACACCAGAAGGGGCGTACTCCTGATGACGCCGTCCTCATCCGGCAGTGTGTTGATAAACCCGGCGCTTTCAGCGGCGTTGGTGAAAATATCCAGGTTACAGATGATGTCCCTGCCATCCGGAAGATGCGCTTGGGGGTTCCAGCCCCCTGAAGGCCTGACAATAGCCGCTTTTAGGGGGCGGATCTCGCACGGAGAACGGTTTGGGGTGAAGGGCTGGTTGTCAAAAAGAACCGCATAGCTCAACACAAAAGGCCCTTTCTCAAGCATTCGCGCCAATAGCCGATCGTGGTCCCAAAGCTCCCGGGGAAGGCCCGAAACCTGAATGTTGACGTTCAGATCCCGCTGCATTGCATCTTTAATAACAACGGTGGACGTTCTGTCCGGCTCAGGAAATATGACATCCATTGCTATGGCCAAAGGGGCCATGCGCCTGATTTTTTCCGCAAGCAAGGCCATTCGGTATCGGGGCCAGGGCCACTGGCCGAATGCGCTGAGGGTTTTCTCATCGATGGCTACCACCACCGGGGCGGTAGAACCGGTTTCCTTGGTTTGGGTGCGGAGAAAATAATCGTAGACATTGTGTCTCAGTGAGGTTGCGAATCCCGGGTAAAAGAGGGCCATACCCATGGCCAGCAAGGTTACGAGAAGACCTGGCAGCAGGCGTTTTACGCGGCTTTCGATGATGGCGTTTGCATGGGACACGTTATCTCTGCGGAAAAAAGCCCACACATTAGCGGACGGTGACGTCCACCCGGCGGTTTCTGGGTTCGGCCACTTCGTCTGCCGTTTTTATCAGAGGGTTGCTTTCGCCGTGGGCATCCAGGTGAATGATTTCCGGTTCAACTCCTTTTTTCTCCAGGAGCTCTTTGACGGCTTGGGCTCTTTTTAGAGAGAGGCGATGATTGAGATCTGCGGCACCGACACGGTCAGTGTGTCCCACAACACTGATATCCGTTGAACGTCTGGCGGCAATGGCCTCTATGATCTCATCCATCCATTTCCGGCTTTCCGGTGTTAAGCGGTTGGTGCCGCTTTCAAAGTACAGGCTGAAAAAAGCCGGCCGGCCGGGGTCCGCCGCAAGGGCCATGCCGAACTTTTCCTGAATGGTTTGCGCATCCATTTTCTCCGGTGGGCTGGGAGCTTCCTCGGATGAGGTTACTTCTGTGGCAAAGGCTGCACTTGATACAACCTGAGTGCCGCCCTTGGTACTGACCTCGATTTGGCCCACGGTTCCGTCGGGATCGGGCATCAAAACGAAAGTGGTTTTCTTGGCACAACCGGCCAGGAGAAGCAGAAACAAAACGAGAAACATCATCAAAGACATCCTGAAATGATGCCGCATGGGCTATCCTCCGGTCACGAATGTTTATTCAACCTCAATCAGAAAACGGGTCCCCCTGATGCCCAGGACGGCCAAGGGTGTTTCAACACGCGTGGCACCCGGTTTGAGCTTGTTGATTTTCCCTGAAAGATAGGCTGCCGTACCTTTTGACATTTTGGAGACAAAGCCCAGCTTTCCTTCCGCGGGGGAGAAAAGAAACGCATCGATGGTGATGCGTGTGTCCGGCCCCAGCGAGAGGGTGGTGTCATCCCGAAAAATGACCCCAAGGGTGCCGTCGGGTCCCGTCACCAGGACATCTCCCGAATGAATCTTCCCACCCACGATGGCCGGCTCCGAAACGCCATCCCTCTCTATGGATGCGTTCCCTTTGGTGTTCTTGATGACCCCCGCGACGGTCTCCTGGGCTGAGGCTGGGGTGTAGGCAATCAGAAGGAGCAAAGAAATCAAAAGGGTGGCTGTTTTCATGGGTTTTCCTTCCAAAGATGGGTGGCAATAATAGGATAACCTTCAAACCGTTTTTCAGTGACGTTGGAATCCCGTTTCAAACGGACCCATTATGAAAAAAAAAATCCTCCAACGTCAAGGTGAAATCCGGCCTCTCCAAATGGGTCAAATGGGGTCACGTTAGGCGGTCTAAATGAAATGCGTTTTTAAGAGCCGGGATTCAAGTACTTGTAAGCGCACCGGGATTCTGTTAGTTTTCGGGGGTTGGGAGAAAGTGAATAGCTGCTTTATTTAAAAGAAGGGTATTTGATGAATCGTTCTTTTAAGGAGCGGGAAACAATCCTCATTGTGGATGACATGCCCGCCAATATCAGGATTCTGGGGCAGTTGTTGCGAGACCGATACCATGTCCTTGCTGCCACCCGTGGTGAAAAAGCCCTGGCCATTGCCGCCTCTGAAAATCCGCCGGACCTGATCCTGCTGGACATCGTTATGCCGGATATGGACGGATACGAGGTGTGTCGGAGACTTAAAGAAAAGTCGCGCGGAAATGACATTCCGGTGATTTTCATTACGGCAAAGGGGGAGGTGGAAGATGAGACCAAAGGGCTCGAAACCGGGGCCGTGGATTATATCGTTAAGCCCTTCAGTCCTCCCATTATCATGGCCCGGGTCAGAACCCATCTGGCGTTGAAACGGCAGCGGGATGAATTGGCGCAGATGACCATGGATCTCAGGGAACTCAACCGCATGAAAGACGATCTCCTGGCCGTCACTTCCCACGATCTGCGGTCCCCCTTAAACGGCATTCTAGGATTTGCCGACCTGTTGCTGGAAAAGGACTATCTGGATGATGAGGACCAGGAAGCGTTGGCCCACATCAAAACCTCCGGAAACGTACTGCTGAGCCTTGTAAATGATATTCTTGATCTGAGCAAAGTCAGATCCGAACAGGTTGAACTGAAATTGGAACCCCTCGTACTGGCCGACGTCATAAAGACCAGCATCAGTTCCTTAAAACATCTGGCAATGGGCAAAAGGCAGTCTCTTCATTTCAAAGATCAATCGGATCACCGGGTGATTATGGGAAATGCCAGCGCCTTGGGGCGTGTATTTAACAATCTCTTGAGTAATGCCATCAAGTTTACGCCGGAGCAGGGAAGTATCCACCTGATGATTGAGCCGGTCCATGAAGGGACGGTGGGCGTCAGCGTGAAAGATACGGGGATCGGGATTTCCGAGGAAAAGGTCCCTTATCTATTTGACCAGTATACGAGAACCAGTCAGAGCGGCACCAGTGGAGAAAAGGGGACGGGCTTGGGCATGTCCATCGTAAAGGAGCTTCTGGAAAAACAGACAATCCCCATCACCGTAAAGAGTGAAGTGGGAAAAGGGACTGTTTTCAGAATGGTCTTTTCACTGGCCCAGGAAGAATCCCCTTCGGCCTTGAAAGCGTCATCCCCGGTGATCCTAGAAACACCCCTCAACATTCTCTTGGCCGACGACAATCCGGTCAATGGGAAGCTGGGCCAGAAAATCCTGGGCAAGCAGGGACACCATGTGCAGACGGTGATAAACGGCAAAGAAGCGTTAGACGCCTATCGTCAACGTCCCGAAAGCATTGACATGATCTTCATGGATATTCAAATGCCTGAAATGGATGGTCTCGAAGGGACCAGGGCCATTCGGGAATTTGAAGCGAAAGGTCTGAAAACAGGTGGCGTGAAAAGAAGGGTTCCCATTGTGGCCATGACCGGCAGCGCCAGAAAAGAGGATCGGGAAAAATGCATGGCGGCGGGCATGGATGATTATGTAATAAAGCCCGTAAAAAAGGAAATTGTCCAGGAAATGGTTCAGAAATGGGGGCCCTGAATCCTAGTTTCCTTTGCTACCTGACCACAATCTCTACCCGGCGATTTCTGGGTTCGGCCTTGCCATCGGGCGTTTTGACCAGCGGATTCCCCTCGCCATGGGAAGTGATCTCGATAATATTCGGGTCAACGCCTCGGGATATGAGGAGTTGGGCCACCTTTTGCGCACGCTCAAGGGAGAGTCTGTTGTTATGATCCCTTGATCCCGCACGATCCGTATGGCCGGAGATCATCAGATCCACGGAATGGCGGTCCTGAATGGTTCTGAGTACTTGGGGAAGTTGATCCTGGGATTTCCGGGTCAGGTCCGTTGTATCGGTCACGAAATAGAGCAAGAAGTGAACCGGCGGCGTGGGTTGGGCATCCAGTGCATCTTTGAAAATTCGGCGCACCTCATCTTCATCCATGACCTTGGGAGTACTGGGGACCTCGTTATGGCGGTTTAATCCGGTCGCCTCAAAGGCCTTGTCCAATATCTGAGACCCTTTTTCGCTGGTCACCTCGATTTGGCCCACCGCGCCGTCGAAGTCCGGTATGAGAACGTACCGGTTTTTCGGTTTTATGCGACACCCCTTGTTGTTAACGGCGACCCCTTCCTCCGTATCGGGACATTCATCCCTATAATCCGGCACCCCGTCCCCGTCGGTATCGAGGGGACAACCCTGACCGTCAACCACCACCCCTTCGGGGGTTTCGGCACATTGATCCCGGTAGTCTTGTACACCGTCCTGGTCCGTATCCAATGGGCATCCCGCGGCATCCACGGCAACGCCGGGCGGCGTCGATTCACAGTCATCCATGTAATCGGGGACTCCGTCTCGATCCGTATCCACCGGACAACCGAGCTTATCAACGGTTACGCCCTTGGGAGTGCCCGGGCATTCATCCCTTTCGTCGGGAATCAAATCTATGTCCGTATCGACAATGATTCTTTCCTTCATGAACATGCGTGAAACAGCTTTTGATACGGCTTCATCGCAACTGACGTAGAGTTCCGGGGCAAGGGTGCTCACGGGATAGTTCTTGAGACGTCCATCGTCGGTCAAAACGGCCAGATTAAGCCGGCAGCCCACGTCGTAAAACGTCCAGAACAGCTCCACCCGGGTAATGGAGAGTCTGAAAATCCGTGGTGGTCCGTCAATCACTTTGGCGCCTCTTTTCCCAAGGGCCAATTCCAGCAAATGAACGGTCTCTTTCCATTGCTCATGGGAAGTGGAAAAGGTGAAGAAGTTCTGTCCGGAATTCAATAGGGAAATGTGGTTTTTCTCCAGTTCATCTCTGATGACCCGAAATGCTTCATCGGGCGGTATGGGCCCGGCAATGGAAAAAATCCTCTCATTTACCGGGCATTCCCGTGAGAAAGTACCGCTGAAAGACGCACCCTTGTCTGTCTGCCGGGGAGCGCTGCCCTTTGTGGGCGTCTCTTTTTTCACCGGTTTTCCTGGGCAATTGTCGCGATAGTCGGGTGACCCGTCCCCGTCCGTGTCAATGGGGCATCCATAGCGGTTTACCCGGATGTCGGAAGCGGTTCCGGCACAACGGTCCAGCAAATCCGGTACACCGTCCCGGTCCGTGTCAAGGGGGCATCCGCCATTCTTCACATCAGTCCAGAGATACCCCTTTATGCCGCTTTCGCCATCATGGCAGACAATCAATTCAAAGACGGTGGCTGAACCAAGGGTTGCCGTAATTCCCCGATGATGAAGTTCATCCTTGAGCAGGTTGGCCGCCGTATGGGTCCAGCGGTTGAGGTTTGCCAGCCACTGGTGGGTCTCCGTGCCCACGGAAACCCACTCCACCGATTGCACGTTTTCGATGTCAACGAATCGATGCACCTTAAAGGCAGGATTCAAAACCGTCCCGGACTTGATGGGAATCCCTTTGGGAATATAGAATCGGTCGGGTGTGCTCGCACAAGCGGAGAATATCAACAACAATGTGCACAAACTAAGGAGCAGCAGTGTTCTCCTTGGAAACAATGGATTACGGTTTTCAGAAATCATGAAAAAGCACTCCGTCAGAAAATGCGCATGCGGGGCCAGGGTCTTTCCTCAATATGAAATGAATCCGGGACCCGCTATGTGATCAGAACCCAGAGCCCGCCTGTTTCAATAATTCTGCTTCGGTCAGTAAAACCGGCTTCTTGGACCATCTCTTCCAAGGTCCCACTCGCGAGCCGTTTTTTCCCCAAGCGATAATTGAGCCTTTTGGATTCGGCGGCAATGGGTGAAATGAGTCCGTCCGGCGTAATTGGGCCGTATCCGCCCCCCAACAGCGCATGCCCGCCCGGCTTAATGATTCGAGCACTCTCACTGATGATCTCCGGTGTGAGAAAGAAGAACGCTCCCCTGCAGATGACCAGGTCAAAAGCCGGGAGCAACGGCAGTTTCTCAAGTGGAGAAAGGAGAATGGGGCAGGGGGGGCCGAACGATTTCCCGATGGCCTGGGCCACATTCCGATCGCTGAGGGCCATAAGCCCCTGCAACGTGGGACAACGGTTCAACAGGGAGTGAATGATGCCTCCGGAGAACGGCCCAATCTCAAGGACATGGGCCTTTTCACCGGGTATCCATGACTCAATCCATCGTGCCAAATATGGATAGATCGGTTTCCAGAGGTCGTTTAAGCGGGTAATGAGTTCAACGTCCATCATCAAAAGATCCCACACAAAAAAGCACTATTGAATTGCGAATCCCGATCACATGAGATATGTTTTTTGCGTGGATTATAGGGTTTTTGGCTGAAGAAGACCAGGAATTGTTGCATCTTTTTTTGGTCATGGAAAAGGGTATGGCGTCTTCCCGCGATAGATCCGAGGCTTTTTTTTCATATCTGGAAAAGATGTTTTCCGTTTCATTGAAAGAGATGGAGGCCTTTATCAACGGTTTTCATTCTGAGATGAAAAAAGGCTTGTCCGGCGCCGAAAGCTCTCTCAAAATGATTCCCTGCTTTGTGGATCGACCTACCGGTAGTGAGCGTGGGGACTTTCTGGCCCTTGATCTCGGTGGAACGAATCTCAGAGTGCTGGCCGTGACCCTTGACGGCAAGAGGAGCAGTACTATTTCCGCTACCCATAAATTCGTCATTCCAAAGGAAAAGATGCAGGGAACAGGGGTAGTCCTTTTCGATTACATTGCCCATTGCATTGATCTCTTTTTGACCGAATACCAAATGGATAGAGGGAAGAATTATGATCTTGCTTTCACCTTTTCCTTTCCGGTGGAACAGATGGGTGTTGCTTCGGGGAATCTGATCACCTGGACAAAAGGTTTTACGGCAACGGGGGTCCGGGGGCGGGATGTGATGGTTCTTTTGCGGGAGGCCTTAAGGCGAAACCATATCCAATGCATCAACCTGACCGCCCTTGCAAATGATACGGTGGGGACCCTCGCCGCAGGGGGTTATGTTGATCCCGCCTGTGACCTGGGGGTTATCATGGGTACCGGAACCAACGCATGCTACCGGGAGAGGATTGGGAGGATCGGAAGGGTCAAAAGCGCTTATGACGGCGAATATATGATCGTCAACCTGGAGTGGGGGAATTTCGATGGAGTGGCGCGTACCTTTTATGATAGGATCCTGGACCAAAACTCGGTGAACCCAGGTGCCATGTATCTTGAAAAGATGGTCTCCGGCATGTATTTGGGAGAGCTTGCGAGAATTGTTCTGCTCGATTTGATAAAGAGAGATCTCATATTGGTGAACGAACCAACAGCCGGAGCGTGTTTTACGGAAAAGAGGTCCTTCACGACGGAGGATATGTCCCGCTTTGAAGGCGATACCGGGGAGGGTCTAGAAAAGATCGCATCGTTCTTCAGGGAAAAGGGGATCCCGAAAGTGCCTTTTCACGAAAGAAAGAAAATAAAGCACCTTTGCAGTATCCTTTCACGGAGGGCTGCGGGGCTTGGGGCCGCTGCCATAACCGCTGTGTTGAGCTGGATGGACCCTCAATTGGATCGTGGGCACACGGTGGCGGTTGACGGAACCCTTTTTGAGAAGTACCCCGGATTCAAAGCCGGGATGAGGCATGTGTTTAAAAGCCTTTTAGGAGATAAAGCGGAAAAAATAGCATTGGTGCACACAAAGGACGGATCAGGAAAGGGGGCGGCCATCATTGCCGCCGTTGCCGCCGCTGTCCGATCACCCAAGAAATGATAAGCCAAAGAGAGGTTGAATATGTCATTTGATGAGATGGCCGGAAAGCCGGCACCCCAATCGGTTTTGGAAAATATTCCCGAACTGGTGAGCGATTACTACACACTCGGTGCCACGGGACCGGTCTCTTTTGGCACGTCTGGACACAGGGGAACATCCCTTACGGGAACTTTTAATGAAGGGCAGGTGGCTGCCATGGCCCAGGCCATCTGTGATTTTCGTTCTCAGAAAGGACGGAAAGGGCCCCTTTTTATGGGTTTTGATACCCATGCCCTCTCCATTCCCGCCTTTCGAACGGCCCTGGAGGTATTTGCCGCCAACGGCGTGGAAACGGTGATCCATAAAGACAACGAATACACCCCGACCCCGGTGATCTCGTTTCTGATTGTGGCCCACAACCGGGAGCCGGACCGTCAGAGGGCGGATGGCGTGGTCATTACCCCCTCACACAACCCCCCCAGGGACGGAGGATTCAAATACAACCCGCCGCACGGCGGTCCCGCCGATGTGACCGAAACCCGCTGGATCGAGGATCGCGCCAACGCTCTCATGGAAGGGGATTTAAAGCAGATAAGGCGGATTGCCTTTCAGAAGGCCCTTCAGGCATCAACCACCCATGAAAAGGATTTCATCACCCCTTTTTGCGAGGCCCTCGATCATGTCATTGACATGAAAGCCATTGGAGAGTCGGGAATTCGCATGGGAATAGACCCCTTGGGGGGATCGAGCCTCCCGTACTGGCATGTGATCGCGGACATGTACCGGCTGAACATGGAAATCGTCAATGAACGGGTCGATCCCGCCTTTGGTTTCATGACCCTGGATGGGGACGGTGAAATCCGCATGGACTGTTCATCTCCTTTTGCCATGACCAAGCTGATTTCTCTGGCGGATCGATATGATGTGGCCTGGGGAAATGACCCTGATGCCGACCGGCACGGCATTGTCTGTCCCACGGGGCTGATGAACCCCAATCACTACCTCTCCGTTGCCATCTGGTATTTGCTGAAACATCGTTTAACATGGAATACCGGGCTCAAAATCGGCAAGACACTGGTCAGCAGCACCATGATCGATCGGGTGGTCAAAGAGATGGGAAGCGCCGTTTATGAGGTTCCCGTGGGCTTCAAGTGGTTTGTGGAAGGACTCCTTTTAGGGGACCTCGCTTTCGGTGGCGAGGAGAGCGCGGGTGCTTCTTTTTTGAGGAAAGACGGTCTGGCGTGGTGCACGGACAAGGACGGTTTCTCGGCCGGCCTTTTGTCGGCTGAAATCATTGCAAAGGTGGGAAAAACGCCCGCGGAGATCTATGACCGGATTCTGGTTGCGGAACACGGGGCCCCCTTTTACAGGAGGGCCGACGGGCCAATTACCCAAGAACAGCGCCGGATATTGAAGGATTTTACGCCAAAATCCCTTCAAGTGAGTTCCATTGCCGGCATCCCCATAGTTTCCGTTATGACCACGGCCCCGGGAAACGGCGCACCCATCGGCGGCGTGAAAGTCACTCTGGAAGACGGTTCATGGTTCGCCATCAGGCCATCCGGAACAGAGCCCAAAATGAAGGTTTACGTTGAGAGCTTCGGGGGCGAGGCATTGTGGGACAGGATCTACGGGGAGGCCCTCGATGCTGTTTTTGGTTCATGACCCGCAATAAACCCTTTGCCCCTGGGAGACTGATTTGTCCTACATTACCTGCCGTCAGAAAAAGACCCGACACAAAGTGCACGTCTCCGTGTGTGAGGGTTGCCGGGGCATGAACTGCCCCGATTACAGCGATTATCGACAGCTATCCCTCTTTCCGAGGCCGATATCCCCAGAACGGCGCCAGCCCAGGATTCAACGGGAGAAAAAGGCTCCCGAGGACCGTACTGATCCAAAGACGCCTCGGCAAATGTCCTGGCTGAAAGATCAGGATCTTACTCTGCGGAGGCCCTGAAATTGCTGCCCCATCGAGAGCGTTCCATATGGCGGGCCAGCCACATCCCCAACACCACCCCCATACAGTTGGCCACCATGTCTCCCAATGAAAAGGACCTTCCCGGCACGTAGCGTTGCGCAAACTCCAGGCACACCCCCAGGGGGATCATGGCAAGGGTTCCCCCAAGGGCCGTACCGGGCCTTCTAAATGCGAAGGCGGGAAGGACGGAAAGCCACAAATAGCCCGACACATGGTATAGCTTGTCCGCATATTTGAAATCATAGGGGAGTTCGAGCCTGGGGGTGAGGGACGCGTAAACCACCATTAGGACTGAAACGATCCAGAGCAAGCGTATGAATCGGCGAAGGAGCGGCTTGTTCATGAGGCCTGTTTCAAGGTACTTCCTGAGCGTGGGGCTGTTTCAAAAAGAGGGGAAGTCCCGCAACGATCAGGACCGCCTGATCCGCTGTTGCCGCCAGTTTCTGATTCAGAGATCCGGCCATGTCCCGATACTGTCTCCCCAGGGGGTGCTCCGGAACGATGCCTGACCCTACTTCATTGGAAACAATGACCACCGATTGATCACAGGTGCTCAGCGCTTTGAGAAGTTTGTCCTGGTAAATGGGGACATTTTCGGCACCTTTCTTAAGCAGCACGTTGCTCAACCAGATGGTCATGCAATCGATGAGAATGGCCTCCACACCGACGCCCCTTGATGTAAGGACATCCGCGATTTCCAGGGGTTCCTCCGTTAATTGCCATTTGGGACCCCGGACCTCCCGGTGTAGATCCACCCGAAGGGCCATTTCTTCATCCATCACTTCAGCAGTTGCCAGGAACATATAGGCATTATAGTTTTTTTCAACATAATCCTGGGCCCAGGAACTTTTACCGCTTCGAGCACCGCCCAAGACCACCGTGATCTCCTTTTTAGAGGAATGCGTCATCAGAGTACCAGCTCGCTCCCTTCCTTGGCAGCTTCGATTTTGAGGGTTTTATGGGATTCTCCAGCCAGGGCCCGGCACTTCTTTTCGATCATTGCGATCTCGGGATCGGTTCTTGCCGGCTCATGATGAAACAATACCAGGTGTTTGACGCCCGCTCTTTGGGCCAGTTCAAGGGCCGTACTGTAATCCGAATGCCCCCAGCCGCGATGGGCTTCGATCTCTTCCGGAAGAAACTGGGCATCGTGGATCAAGATGTCCGCGTTTCGGCAGAAGGGAACGAAATCGTCAATGGATTTTCCTTGCCAGACCCTACGGGTCAGCTCGTTGTCGGTGATAAAAACCAGGGATTTGCCGTCTTCCTCAAAACGGAACCCGAACCCGCCCTGGGGGTGATGAAGGTCCACGGTGGTAATGGTCACATTATGAATCTTCAGGGGGCCATGGGGGAGTTGGTCGAGGTGTTTGATCTGGGCCCCCAGGTCCTCAAACCGGATCGGAAAAAACCCGTCGCCGATTCCGGAGTCAAAAATGGCCCGCAACCCCTTGATGCATCTTGGGGAGCCGTCTACGGTTATTTTCGTTGTGGGCTTAAAAACAGGGTCAAAGAAGGGAAATCCCTGAACATGATCCCAGTGTACATGGGTCATCAACAGATGGATGTTGACGTTCTTGCCTTGGGCCATGAGGTGATCCCCCAGCGGCCGAATGCCTGACCCCGCATCCATGACAACCGTTTCACCGCAGTCCAGCAGGATTTGGACGCAGCTCGTATTGCCGCCGTAGATAACGGTGTCTTTTCCCGGTGCCGCAATGGACCCCCTTGTTCCCCAGAATCTGACCTTCATAGATTGGAATACCCCCAAGGCAAATTGCAGACTACCCTATCTCTTTGCCGCAAATGTGTCAATTCAAAAAAAAGCAGTGAAAATGCGGCTCACAGCCGCTTTTCATTCATCATGGCAGGCCTGATAAATGGTGGCGAATATCTTGGCATCCGTGATGATTTGAGAAATCAGACAGTGTTCGTTGGGCTGATGTGCCGTATCCGGACAGGTGGACCAGACAGCGGCCGGGAGACCTTTTTCCCGAAAAAAGGCGGCTACCGTACCCCCGCCGATACCCATGGGTTTGGCCTCTTGGCCCGTGACCTTCTGAACCGCCTTCTTGAGGGCGGCCACCACCGGCGCATCGGAACGGGTAGGTGAGGGCGCATCATGCCTGTGTTCGATGTCCAACGCAATCTGAAGTCCCGTGTCGGCTTCCACCTTCGAAAGGATCCTACGGGCGGTTTCAATGACCTCATCCACTTTGTGTTCCGGCAGGATGCGGCAGTCCATGAAAAAGGTCTCTTTCCCCGGTATGGTATTCACATTACTCACATTGGCCAGATACTTTGTCGGTTCAAAGGTGGAAACAGGCGGGCTGAAAAGGGGGTCTGAAGCGGCAAATTGGTCCTTTAGGTCCTCCAGTGCCAGAATCAGCCTGGCTGCGCCCACCAGGGAATTTTTCCCTTTTTGGGGCGTGCTGGCGTGGCACTGAAGGCCGTTGACCGTGAATTTGAGCCAGAGCATGGACTTTTCCGCAATTTCGATCATGGTCCCGTCTTCGTTTCCCGCATCGGGAACAATGATCAAGTCATCGGAGGCGAAGATATTCCCGTGATGCTTCAAGATGTGACTGAGCCCGTAGTGGCTGCCCGTCTCTTCATCCGCCACGATAATGAGCCCAACGGGGCATTTTAACGGATTCCCTGAATCCAGTATGGCTTTGAGTGCAAGATATGAACTCACAAAACCGTGCTGGTTGTCCTCCACACCCCTGCCGATGATGCGGTCTCCTTCCACTTTGATCTGGTAAGGGTCTGTTTGCCACAGGGAAAGATTTCCCGGAGGGACGATGTCTGCGTGGGTCAAGACCCAGACCACGGGTTTGTTTCGGGAGCCTTGCCATCTGGCGATGAGGCTGGGCCGGTAGCCGTATCTTGCTCTTTCGTCCGGCGCCCGGATTTCCTGGATCATGGCCGGCGCCATGTCCCGCAGTAGTTGGTAGATGAAATCCATTTTTTCATGTTCGCCGGAGCCGCCGTTCTGAGGGCCCAGGGCCACCCTGGCCGTGAGATTCCGCTGCAGTTCAATGACCTCATCCCTGAAGCCGTCGATTTGTTCAAGAACAACATCTATGTTACGCATCTCGCTATATCCTTATCCCCTCTGTTGAGGCCGGAAAGTTCGCCAATGGTTTGCATGACCCGATCCAGGGTATCATCATTTGAATTCGGTTTTTCATGATAAAAGGGCCGGCCAAAAGAAACCTTCACACGGATTCTCGATCCCTCCCCACGGTATCGGACCCCCACCGGGATCAGGGGAAGGGCCAGTCGGGAGATAATCAGTTTCAGAATCCCTCCTTTTCCCGGACCCATTTGATTGGGAAAATAAGTGCCTTCGGGAAAGACCACGACACCCTCCCCCTGTTTCAAAAACTGAATCATGGCCCTTATGGCATCTCTGCTTTTAAGGGGGCTCTCACGGTTTAAAGGAATCCCTCCCATGGATTTAAGAATGTGACTGATGAGCCGGTTTTCAAAGAGTTCGTGTTTGGCAACATAATACAGGGGTCTGGGTGTGGCAATTGCAAGAAGGGGAATATCCTGCCAACACTGGTGTTTCGGAAGCATGAGAAAGGCCCTGTTTGCCGGTAGATGACGGGTGCCGTGGGTCTCAAGGGTATAGAAGGGGGCAAAGGTGGACCGAATAAGGGCTTTGGTAAGGTCGCACACCCATTTTCTCCGATTGAGGGTCAGTGCACTGACCCCCTGCTTTTCCCGTTTGTTTCCGGTCACCGTTTTCCCCCGCTTTGGGTTTCAACAAACGGGTTTTTGGCTTCTCCCGTTTTAGCCTCTTCCCGACGCAAGGCCCGACGCACTCTTTTGTAGATCAAAAGCCCCCGAATAAGAATAATGGCACTTATAGGGAGAAGGGCCCAGCCAAGGCCCACCACCAGCGGGTGATGCCAGAATTTGATAAAGACCAGTGCCGCCGCCACCAGGGAAAGGGTTGTGCGAAAATAGGCCAGAAGGGTCCTGCGGTTGGCCAGTTCCGTACGGTATCCCGCCAGATGGTCACGAATAAAGAGTTCGGATTCAGGTGGTTGAGTGATCTTTTCCGATGTCAAGGCCTTATGCCTCCAAAAACCTTCCGCGGATCCCCAAAAAAAGTCAGCGTTTGAAGTTCTGAAGAGGGAAACTATGAAAAAAGGCATAATGTGTCAAGGAGATATGGACCTTGACAGACCGTGTGGAGTTCTTTTAGAGTGCCCCGGTGGAATGTGTATGGAACTCTGGGGAGTTTGAGGGACCGGACCATGAACAGGCGTGCGTATCTTAAGACTCAGAAAGAGAAGGGAAGGCGTCTCTTCGGTGTTTTTCCGGCTCAGTATCCCAGGGAGATTTTCTGGGCCATGAATACCCTTCCCGTTGAAATATGGGATCCGCCTTTAGAGGCTTCAGATACGGGTCTCCATCTTCAGCCTTATATCTGCTCCGTGGTCCGTTCGGGTCTTTCTCTGATCTTAAAGAAAAAGACCCAGGCCCTGGACGGGTTTTTGTTTCCTCACACCTGCGATTCCATACAGAATCTGGCTTCCGTGGTTAACGACTACCTGGACATCGACACGCCCTGTCTCTTTTTCTATCACCCCAAAGCCCCATATGGAAAGAGTGCCCGGGATTATTACGCCCATGCGCTGAAAGCCCTCTCCGAGGAACTGAAAGAGCACCTGGGGCCTCTGAACTTAAACGACCTTGAGCGGTTTGTGGAGAAAGGAAAGAAGATACATAAATGTATGGCCCATGCCTATGAAATGAGACGGCTCGGGCGCCTCCAAGTTTCAAACAGCACCTTTTATCGCCATATGCGATTGGCCGAGTACCTGCATCCCGATGATTTTCTGCCAGGTCTTGAAGCATTTCTTGAGACATCACAAGGGGAGCGTGGGAAAGGCCCTTCGGTCATTTTGAGCGGAATCCTCCCCCATCCTGAAATACTCAGACTGTTGGACCAGCAGGGGGTGTGTGTTGCCGATGATGACCTTTTGAATTGCGGCAGACGCATCCCCATCTCTTTTGGAGAGGCCCAAGACCCTTATGACATAATGGTTGAAAACTACTTCGCCATGCCGCCGTGCCCCACCCGGGGCTCCGCCATTGGGGAACGGATCGACTTCCTGATGGAAAAGGTGGATAGGGCCGGAGCAAATGGCATTATTTTCTGCGGAATCAAATTCTGCGAACCGGAATGGTTTGATATACCGCAGATTGCGGCCAGAGCAAAAGAGGCAGGTCTCAAAACCCTGATCCTTGATCTGGAAGTGAACCAGCCCGTAAGCGGCCAACTGGCGACCCGGGTGGAAGCCTTTGTTGAGATGATGGGATAGGGAGGCCAAAAGAGATGCCTTTGGCGCAGCAGCTGCGTTACGGTTTCATGAAGGATGTGGGCGCACCGTTTGTCATGGGGCTTGCCGGGAAAAAGAAGAAAAAGCGGTCAAGGCCCGTGGCTTCCCCTTTCGGCCCCAAACTCAAAAGCGCTACCCGCTTAAAAGAAATCATGAGCCGCCATTATTTCCTGGCCCGATACGCAAAAGGGGCCAAGCCCGTTGCCTGGGTGACCAGCGGCGCCCCGGTTGAACTGCTTCGCCCATTTGGTTTTTACACCATCTATCCGGAGAATCACGGAGCCCTTTGCGGCGCCCAAAAATTGGGCCCCGAGTACTGCGGAATCGCGGAAGACAATGGATATCATCAGGACCTCTGCTCCTACGCCCGCATCGATCTGGGGCATATGCTTTCCCGAAAAACCCCTGTCGGAAGACTCCCCAAGCCGGATCTTCTGTTCGCCTCCAACAACATCTGCCAGACGGTGCTGTACTGGTACCGCGTCATTGCCCACCATTTCCATATTCCCCTCTTGCTCTTTGACACACCCTACAATTTCAAAGACATCCGGAGCCTGGACATTCGTTACATGGTGGACCAATTGAACGAAATGATCCCCGTGCTGGAGGAGGTGAGCGGAAAATCCTTTGATGAAGGCGCTTTTGGCCGTGTTATTCACCTGGCAAAAGAGGCATCGCTTACCTGGGGGCGGATTCTTGCAACCATGAAGCATCGGCCGGCCCCCATGACCATTTTTGACGCCTTTGTTCACCTGGCACCCATCGTTTCCTTAAGGGGTCTTCCCGTAACGCTGGACTATTACCGGATGCTGCTCTCTGAACTGAATGAGAGGATTGACCGCGGCATCGGCGCCATTTCCCATGAACAAAAGCGACTCATGTGGGACAATATCGCCATCTGGTACAAGGTGCGCGATTTTTCGAATCTCTTCGCCCAAAGGGGCATGAATTTCGTGACCGCCACCTACACCAATGCCTGGGCTGAAACATCCGACCACATGGATGCAAGTGATCCGATCAAATCCATGGCGAGAACCTACGGACAGGTGATTTTGAACAACAATCTCAACCATCGTCTGGCGTTGATGGAGCGGCTCATAAAGGAGTATCAAGTGGACGGTTTGGTAATACATTCCGCAAAGAGCTGCAAGCCCTATTCCGTGGGCCAATACGATCTGAAAAAGATCCTGATGGATCATCTCAAGATTCCCTCGGTGGTGATCGAAGCGGATATTACCGATTTCCGCGTATTTTCGGAAGAACAGACACGTACGCGGCTGGAGGCTTTTTTTGAGGCCCTTGAGAATTGATGGTGATCTGAATTTTTTTCAGGGGAAGCCATCCGGCCAACTACCGACCGCTTATAACCAGCGGTTCTTTTAGAGGAGGTTTGTAAGTGCAGCAAGAAGAAAACGGTTTACGAAAGGAAGTCGCCATCCAGGCGCTTCGCCCTTTCGGAACGTCCATTTTCACGGAAATGAGCGTTCTGGCCAATCAACACGGTGCCGTCAATCTGTCCCAGGGATTTCCCGATTTTGACGGACCGAGAGCGATCCGTGAAAAGGCGGCGGAAGCGCTGGTAAGAGGCCCAAATCAGTATGTTCTGTCCTACGGCATTCCAGCTCTGAGAGAAGCGGTGGCCCGAAAAACACAGCGTTTCTACAATCTGGACATAGATCCGGATACGCAGATTACCGTCACCAGCGGCGCCACCGAGGGTTTGGCCGCCACACTTCTGGGCATTATGGAGAAGGGGGAGGAAGTCATTTTTCTTGAGCCCAGTTATGACTCCTATGCACCCGTGGCTGTCATGGCAGGGGCCGAAATCCGCTATGTTTCCCTTGAAGGCCGGGATTTCTCCCTTCCAAGGGAAAAATTGGCAAACGCCTTCAATGCCAACACCAAAGCCATTCTGATCAATAATCCCCAGAACCCCTGCTGCAAAACCTGGACCCTTGAAGAACTCTCCTTTATCGGGGAATTGTGCGCCCGGCACGGGGCCTATGCCATCGGGGACGAGGTATATGAACATCTGGTCTATGACGGGCGAAAGCACGTGACCATGCTGGATGTCCCTGAACTCAAGGACCGCTGCTTCGTCATTTCCTCAACGGCCAAAACATTCTCCATGACCGGCTGGAAAATCGGTTATGTGATGGCCGCGCCCCATCTCACCGATGCCGTTCGCATGAGCCATCAGTTCATCACTTTCTGCGGCCAGGGGGCCTTGCAGGAAGCCATGGCCTTTGCCATGGATTTTCCGGACAGTTACTACGATGACCTTCTGGCCGATTATACCAGAAAGCGAAACAGATTGAGTGATGCTCTCGCCACCCTCGGGTTTGATGTTTTCCCCACCGCTGGGACCTATTATCTTCTGGCGGACATCCGGTCTTTGGGGTATGACGACGATGTGTCCTTCTGCCGCATGTTGACCGAAAAGGCGGGGGTGGCCGCCATCCCCTGCTCCTGCTTCTGGAACAACCGCGGCCGGGGAAGGGAACTGGTCAGATTCTGCTTCTGCAAGAAGGATGAAACCCTGGAAGAAGCCATCAAGCGTTTGACGGCCTTCTTGAAAAAGAAGTGATCGTCTAAGTGCTTGCCCAAGGGGTTCTAAACAGGGCGCGATATTGCTTGATTGGAAATGGTGCGGTATCTGTTTGACGACAGGAACAAAAGTAGCTATCATAAGGGGAAACGTAGCTACCGGGAGATGTTTGGCCATGATCAGTGCGGGAATTAAGGATGTCAAAAACAACCTGAGCAGGCTTTTGGCGCGCGTGAAAGCCGGTGAGGTTGTGGTCATCACGGATCGGGGAAGGCCCGTGGCCCGAATCGTAAGGGAGAACAAGGAAGACCAGTTGAGTCGTGAAGCGCTGATGCCTCTTGTCCAAAGAGGACTTGTCTCTCTGCCTGACCGCGGTCTTCGGAAAGACCGCGTCTCTGCCGTAGAAGTACCCGGAAAACCTGTTTCGATCATGGTCGTCGAGGATCGACGGTAACCGACGCATGGTTCTCTACCTCGACACGAGCGCATTGGTGAAACGCTATTTCCGGGAGGCCCATACCGATGACGTCATTTCAATGTGGAAATCGGCCAAGCAGATCGTTACGTCTTCCGTCGCGTATGCGGAGACCATGTCTTCCATCTATCGAAAGAAACGTGAAGCGGATCTTGAGGATACGCTGATTCGCAAGGTCGTGAAGTCATTTCACCGGGACTGGCTCGGTTTTGTTCGTGTTGAAGTCAACGATGACCTCAATGAATACGTCCCCCGCCTGGTTGAAAGATACCCGCTCAGAGGCTTTGATGCAATCCATCTCGCATCGGCAATGGTGATCCGTGAGACGTTGCCCCATAATTTCATATTTGCCTGCTTTGACAAGCGGCTTCTCAGTGCCGCTCGGGCAGAAAAAATGGATACCTTTCCCCCATCTGAAAGAAAAGAAGAAGGGGTGAGAGGTCCCTAATGTGGATGGAAGGATTCTTCGCTCTCGCGCTGATAAGAGATGGATTCAACATGCTCCGGGGTGGGTGAGCATTATCACCATCATGGCTTGAAACGTTTCAACCGCAGTTCTTTGATCATTCTAAAGTGCTTTGTATTGCTTGATGCAAGGGGCAAGTTTGTTTCCACGGCAGTTGCGGCGATGATAGCGTCACCGGACCTGAGACCGGAACCAAGTGTGTACTCTTCAATATAAATGGCGGCCCGATGTCCTATGTTTTCCGTTAGCGGAAGCACCACAAAACTAAAAGCGGTCAGGAAATCCTTTGTGTGTTTGTGCTGCCTTTTGTCTTTTGCACACTGCAGAAGTTCCATGTAGGTCTGAATGGAAAGGTACCTTTCCTCTGATAATTCCATCAACCTAGCGGCTTTCAAGTTACCTCTCTGTACCCAGATAAAAACATCGGTATCAAAGATCATCGTATCGCGCTTTCCGCAAATCGTCCAGTTCAGCCAGGACGGATTTCTCGGTGTCTTCTGATGCCATGCCAAAGAAGGGATGTTCGGTAACACCCATATGCCGCTCCTGTGTTGCCGGGACCAGGACACCTTTTACTTTTCCGCGATACAAGACTGTCACTTTTTCGTTTCTCGCAAGTGCTTTAAGAACATCATTCATCTTGTATCTTAGATCAACCACTGTTGCTTTCATCAGCCTCTCCTTAAAATGTATAATTGAAATATACACTAGAAGAGAATCAGAGTTCAAGCGCTATTTTAAAGGGCTGATGTCTATCTTGGCGAAATCACGGAACCGTTTCGTTGATCCTTTGCCACAATTCCTCAACCCCCTGCCGTGTGTGCGAAGAAAAGATGATCGGTTTTGCGGGTAAGACCGACTGCAGGCGGTTGCACATGAGTTTGTGGCGTTTCATGGCCTGTTGACGGGAGAGTTTGTCCGCCTTGGTCAATACGATGATGGGAATGATGTGATAATGGTTCAGCCAGTGGATGAGGTTTTCATCACCTTCTGAAAGGTCCCTTCGAATATCAAGGATGACCACAACGGCTTTTAAGGTTTCACGGGTTCGAAGATAGGTTTCCACCATTTCCCCCCAGGATTCCCTGACCTTGCGCGGCACCCGGGCAAATCCGTAGCCTGGCAGATCCACCAGGAGCAGGGATTTTCCGAACCGGAAGAAATTGATGGCCTGGGTCCGTCCCGGCGTGCTGCTGGTTCTGGCCAGTTTTTTGCGGGCGGTGATGGTGTTGATGAGACTCGACTTGCCCACATTCGATTTTCCCGCAAAGGCAATCTCAGGCCTGTCCGGCGGCGGATAGTGGCTTTCCTTGAAAGCGCTTTTGATGAAAGCAACGTCCATGGTCCTTTTTCTGCTGACAGGCTTGAGGCATGGCCCGGGTTGGTTAACAACTGAGCTTCTGATCCTTTAAAAACTGCTCAATGCGATTCAACCCTTCGCGAATGCTTTCCAGGGAATTGGCATAGGAAAAACGGATATACCCTTCGGCGTTTTTACCGAAGTCAATACCGGGTGATACACCCACGCCCGCTTTTTCCAGTATTTCAAAGGCCAGGTCGTAGGAACTGTCGCACAGGTGACGGGCATTGGCCAGAATATAGAAAGCACCGGCCGGCTCAACGGCCACGCCAAACCCCAGGTCCCGTATCCGCTTGATCATGTATTTGCGCCGCTCGTCATAAACGGATCGCATTTGTTCCACATCTTCGTGTGCATATTTCAGTGCCGCAACGCCGGCCCACTGGGAAACGCTGCCGGCGGAAATGAAGAAATTCTGCTGCACCTTCTGCATGGGCCGGATGAATTGGGGGGGCGCGATCAGATAGCCCAAACGCCAGCCGGTCATGGCAAAGATCTTGGAAAAGCCGTTTAACACAAAGGCATTGTCCGTGAATTCAAGAATGGAATGCTCCTTTTCTCCATAAACCAGGCCATGGTAGATTTCGTCTGAGATGATGGGCGGACCCAGTTCCGCCAGTTCCGCCATGCGATCCCCGGAGAGGAGATTCCCGGTGGGATTGGCCGGGGAATTGATGAGGATGGCCCGGGTTTTGGGTCCGATATTCTTCTTGACCGCTTCGGGTCGCAGTTGAAACCCATCTTCCTCATACCCGCTTATGCGACAGGGTCTGGCGCCCAAAAATTCCGCAAAATTGGGATAACAGGGATAGTGGGGATCGGTCATGATCACCTCGTCGCCCATTTCCAAGAGAGCGGAAAAGACCATAAAAAGGGCAGGGGATGTGCCGGAGGTCACCAGAATGTGGTTGGGATCGATGCTGACACCGTATTTTTCATGGTGGTAGGCACAAATGGCTTCACGCAGTTCCAGCAGTCCCAGGCTGTGTGTATAATGGGTCTCGCCCTTTGAAATGGCCTCCTTGGCGGCATCGCAGACACATTGGGGTGTGGGAAAGTCCGGTTCCCCGATTTCCAGATGGATAATACTCCTCCCTTCTCTCTCCAGTTCATGGGCCCTTTCAAGGACGTCCATGACGATAAAAGGGGGGATCTCCCTGGTTCTTTCGGTGATTCTGTTCATGGGTTCATCCCCAATGTCAACTTCAGATAACCTTGTTTAAGGCGTACTCAATAATACCCTGAGCGCCCGCGTGCATCAAGCGGGGAATCAGGTCTCTTACCAAATGGGCATCCACAACGGTTTCAACGGCAATCCAGTCCGAGCTGTGGAGGCCGGATACGGTGGGCGCATTTAAGCTGGGGAGAATTTCAATGACGCCTTCCAGATTTCGTCTTCGCACGTTCATTTTTAGCGCCACCATGTTTTCAGCCCGCAGCGCCCCTTTGAGCAGCAGAACAATCTGGGAAATCTTGTGCTTTTTCCACTCATTCTGATAGGCCTTACGATTGGCGATCAACTGGGTATTGGTCTCCATGAGCTCATGAATAATCGTTAGACCGTGGGCCCGAATGGTGCTGCCGGTTTCGGTCACTTCAACAATGGCATCCGCCAGCCCCGAAACCACCTTTGCTTCGGTGGCGCCCCATGAAAAAGAGACCTTGACATCGATCTTCTTCTTTTCGAAGAATTTTCGCGTGAAATTGACCAGTTCCGTGGCAATCCGCTTTCCCTCAAGGTCCTGAAGGGTCTTGATGGGGGAGCCCGCCGGCACGGCCAGGACCCATCGGGCCGGATTCTGGCTGACTTTGGAGTAAACCAGGTCATCCACGGTCACCACTTGGGATTCGTTTTCTTCAATCCAGTCTTTGCCGGTCAGCCCCGCGTCCAGGGTTCCGTTTTCCACGTAGCGGGACATTTCCTGCGCACGACAAATGGCGCATTCAATTTCCGGGTCGTTGATGTCGGGAAAATAGCTGCGGCTGTTTACGGTTATTTTCCAGCCGGATTTCTCAAATAGGCCGATGGTGGCCTTCTGAAGGCTTCCCTTGGGAATGCCGAATTTCAATGTGCTCATTCTTTATATACCTTCTTGGGGTCAAATACTTTTTCGCCGACAACCGTCACGCTGCCGTCATTGTCAATTTTTTTATGGAAACAGGTTTCATGGCCCGTATGGCAGGCGGCTCCGCCGATCTGTTCCACACAATATAACACCGTATCGTCATCGCAGTCGGCATAAATTTCCTTGATCCGCTGCACATGCCCGCTGGTGCCGCCCTTATGCCAGATCTCCTGTCTCGAGCGGCTAAAGTAATGGGCTTCGCCGGTTTCAAGGGTTTTTTCCCAGGCGGCCTGGTTGATATAGGCCATCATTAGTACTTTTCCGGATGCCGCATCCTGACATATGGCGGGCAGTAATCCGTCTCCTTTTGAAAAATCGAGGTTGATACGGTTTTTTTTGGGCTCTGACATAAACTAAATCCTTTCTGAAAAAAACCCTCGAACAAATTCACATGATGGTAAAGATCGTCCTTCTACAAATTCCGTGCGATCGTTTGAAATGCCTTTTCGGCCCGTAAAACGGTTTGTGAAATCATTTCGTCCGTATGGGCCATGGAGACAAAGGTGGTCTCAAAAGGAGATGGGGCCAGATATACGCCGCTTTTCAACATCTCCTGATAATACCGTTTGAAGATATTCGAATTCCCCGTTTGGGCCGAGACGAAATCGGTGACGGTGTGAGCGGTGAAAAAGAGGCACCCCATGGAACCTATTCGATTGACGGATACGGGTATCCCGGCCTGCTGCGCCGCCCTTTCAAGCCCCCCAAAGAGGGTTTCGCATTTTTTATCCAGGTCGGCATAGGGGTTTTCCCTGTTGAGAACATTGAGGGTCGCAAGACCTGCCGCCATGGCCAAAGGATTTCCGGACAGGGTCCCTGCCTGATAAACATCTCCGTCAGGGGCGATGCGGCCCATGATGTCGGCCCTCCCGCCATAGGCGCCCACCGGAAGGCCGCCACCGATGATCTTCCCGAAACAGGTAAGATCGGGAGTAATGCCCAGCACTTTCTGAGCACCGCCGGGAGCCAGCCTGAAACCGGTGATCACTTCGTCAAAAATGAGGAGTGCCCCACGCTCTTTTGTGACATCTCTTATTCCTTTAAGAAAAGACCCGTCAGGAATGATGACGCCCATGTTTCCGGGCACCGGCTCCAGAATAACACAGGCGATGTCGTCGCCGAACCGTTCAAATGCCTTTAAAACGCCGTCCAGATCGTTGTAGGGGAGAGAAATGGTATGTTTCGCAATATCATTGGGCACACCAGGGCTTCCAGGGATGCCCAGGGTGGCGATGCCGGAGCCGGCGGAAACCAGAAGGCTGTCCGCATGGCCGTGGTAGCAGCCGTCAAATTTTATAATTTTGTCGCGGCCCGTAAATCCTCTTGCCAGCCGAATGGCGCTCATGGTGGCCTCGGTTCCGGAGTTTACCATGCGAACCGTTTCTACGGAAGGGACCATCTGGGTGATGGTCTCCGCCATCTCCACCTCAACTTCCGTGGGCGCACCGTAGCTGGTACCTTTCTCGGCGCTTTCCATCACGGCCGTCAACACTTCGGGGTGGGCATGACCCAAAATCATGGGACCCCATGATGCCACATAGTCGATATATTCATTGCCATCCACGTCCTGAATCATGGCGCCTTTGGCCTTGGCGATGAAGAGCGGGTCCATTCCCACGGACTTTCCGGCCCGCACCGGGCTGTTGACGCCGCCGGGGATGATTGCTTTTGCTTTTTCAAACAGAGATAGGGATTTTTCTTTCATGTGAAATACTCCATGCTGGTTTTTTTGAATTCCTTCTTGCTGAACAGAACCGCATAGTCGGTGAGTCCCGTGTCAAGCGACATCCGGCGGGCGATTTCGCGGCATTCATCGCGGCTTCCGCCATGGACCATGGTATAGAGATTGTAGGGCCAGTCTGCTTTGGGCACCCTGTGATAGCAATGGGAAACCTCTCTAAACCGTGCAAGCCTTTTTCCCGTTTCACTGATGGTATGTTCGGGCGATTTCCATGCGATCATGGCGTTTGCCCGAAATCCCGCCTCCTGATGACGTAATGTGGCGCCAAAACGCCGAATCACGCCGTTCTCCTTGAGATGCCTGACCCTTTCAATAAAGGCATTTTCGGTAATACCGATCTTTTCGGCCATCAAGGCAAAGGGCCGGGGATGAACGGGGAGGTCCTTTTGAATCTGACCGATGATTTTTTTATCTATCTCATCCAGCATCTTGAATTATTCCATATGCCTGTACCCTGACCCGTCCTTACCTGTTTACAACAGAAAGATACCAGGCCGTTTCAAAAAATTTTTCAGTTGGAATAGCGGATATGGGATAGGTTGTCAAGGATCATATGGCCACATTCACCGGAATCGGCGCTCCTCCCTTTTCCTCATATTTGTAGGCGTGGAGGGTATAGGGGACGCCGCTTTTTTTAAGCATCCGGATGGCCTGGGTCATGGGGGATCTGTTTTTTGCCATTTCCGCCGTTTGTCATGCAAAGGATACTACTTCAGGAAGATTGCGGCCAAACACTCCGCGGCCCTTGACAGTTCCCTGAATACCGGGACCTTGAGATCACGGGCTTGTTTTTCAAAATCCCGGGCAGCCCCGTCGCTGCCGATCAGCCAGAACAGGATCGGTTTTCCCGCGGCTCTGGCTTGCTGAACGATCGGTTGGAGGTTGAGATGCCATATCAGTCCGCCTGCAAAAGCGTGGGCAAAAACCGCATCGACCCCAGGATCATGGCACAAGGCCGCGATGGCTTTACCGTATGCTTCATCAACACCGACACGCTCTACGGCGGGCCAAAGATCAACCGGGTTGTTCACGGGCATCCATTCGGGAAAAACAGATCCAATGGATTCGAGAGTCTTTGAGGAGAGTCGGGCCAGGGGTAGCCCGATCCGGTCCAGAAAATCGCTTGAGACGATACCGGCACCGCCGCTGAAAGTGGCGATGGCGATCCGGCCCCGGGCACCATGGTCCTTTTGGGGATAAAGTGCCAGGGTTCTGCCAAGATCCATCATCTGCTTAAAATCGTCTGCCTGATGAACACCGGCCTGTCGCATGGCGCCTCTGATGATGGCGCTGTTTCCTGCCATACTGGCCGTGTGGCTCATGGCGGCCCGGGAACCGTTATCGGTTTTACCGCCCTGCAGGAGCACGATCGGTTTTTCCGCATTCCGGCAGATTTCCAAAAACCGCCTCCCGTCTTCAATGGACTCCAGATAAAGGCCCACCACCTCGGTATCGGGATCTTTCAGAAGGTATGCCAGAATGTCACATTCATTGACGTCCACCTTGTTGCCGATGGAGCATACCTTGCTCACGCCCAATTTGTCACGGGTCATGGAATCAATGAGAAATCCGGCCGAGAGCATGCCGCTTTGCACGATGAGGGAGATGTTTCCCGGCAAAAGCCCTTGGTCCCATATGCTCGGTGAAACAAAGGAAAAAACCCGTCTGTGGACCGCATCCACCAGGCCCATGCAGTTGGGCCCCCAGATGCGGATGCCCGTTTGTCGGGAGATGTCAGCCAGTCGGTTTTGAAGGCGTTTCCCTTTTTCACCGGTTTCGGCGAAACCGGCGGACTCAATGATGACCCCTTTCAAGCCTCGCTCCGCACATGCCAGAACCATGTCCGGCGTTATGGCCGCCGGCACGAAGCCGATGGCCATGTCCACCGGATCGGGCACCTGGTCGATGGTGGCAAAACATGGAAGACCGCCAATTTCCGAATATCGGGGATTTACCGGATATATGTTGCCTAGAAAGCCGGAAATGAGGTTTTTCAAAATGGAAAAACCACCCCGTTTCTCCTTGGGAGTGGCACCCAGAACGGCAACACCTTTGGGATTAAAGAAAAAATCCATTTCAACGTACCCGGATAATTCTACTTGGGCTTGAGGGAGCAGAAGGACCAACGGTTCCCAATGCCGCCCAGCATCCGTACCCATCCCGTGAAACGGTCAATACGGGCGCCTTCCACCACCTTGGGACTGTACAGAGGTATCCACGGCAGATCATTCATGATGATGTTCTGCATCTGCCAGATCAGCCGCCGCCGTTCCTTTACATCAAGGGCATCGGCACTGGCATTTGCCACCCGGTCAAATTCCTTGTTGCTGTAGCCGCTGGTATTCCAACCATTGGGTCTGATGTTCTTGGATATGAAAAAATTGCGCAAGTAGTCGGGGTCCAGGGAGAGATTTCCGTAACCGAGCACGGCGCAGTCAAAGGCATGTTCGGCCTTCACCTTTTTGATGAGAAGTGGAAGGGGGAGAGTCTTTACGGTTACCGGCATTCCCAGCATCTCGAGCCACTGTCCAATCATGTTCCCGACCATGGCCCGCTTGGGATCGTACTGGGCGGGTGGGGTTAAAATGGTGAAGACCTCCATGGCGTTTCCATCGGGATCGCGAATGCCCCGTCCCTTCACCACTTTCCCTTCCGGCCCCACGGGCGGCAGATCCCACGTGTAACCCGACTCGCGGAGGAGTTTGTAGGCGCTCAGGATCCGCTTTTCCCGTGAAAAGGTAGGCCCGTAAGTGGGCACATTGGGATCATACCAGAGAGTGTTGTCCGAGGGAATGATGGAGTTGGCCAATACGGCGTAACCCTGGACTATTCGTTTGAGGATAAAGGTCTTATCGATGGAAAGGGCAACCGCTTTTCTCAAATACAGGTCATTAAAGGGTTTTTTCCTCACATTAAAGGCCATGTAGTAAAGGGCGCTTTTGGGGTTGATGAACACCTCTATCTGTTTCTGGGAATCGAGATCCTGGATATAGTTCTCTTCCAGTCCCCACCAGTACATATCGATGCTGCCGGTAAAGAGGCCCAGCACGGCGGCATCGTTGTTACTCATCAGCTTGAACCTGACACCGTCAATATACGGCCCCAATGTGATACCTGACATCTCTTTTCCGGTACCGAAGAAATGAGGATTCTTCTTAAGGGAGAGATACTTTCCCTTTTCCCAAGTCTCGAAAAGGAAGGGGCCGCTTGAAACCGGTTGGACGACCTTTTGGGAAAGCAATGCGGAAAGGGGGTCCGACGCTCCTTTGGCAATGGCGGTAACGGATGCCCATTCTTTTTTCTGCACAATGGGAGTGGTAAGGGTTCTTGAAAGAAAGAGCGCTTTGGGCTCCTTTAAGAAAAAACGAACGGTGCGCTTACCAGGGGTTTCGATTTTTTCGATGAAATCCCAGTTGTTGATAAACCTGGGGACTCGAAATGATTTGATGGTGCGGCCGGTAAATGCCACATCCTGGGAAGTCAACGGAGTACCGTCAGACCATTTTGCATTTCTCAGCTTGACGGTATAGCTTAAGGTGGCGGGGTCATAAATCGGGTCTTCAGCCGCCAGCCAAGGAATGAGTTTCAAATTCTTGGGCTCCCTGATATAAAGCGGCTGAAGCAATTGTTTCAGAACCCGGTTGGACCATACATCGGTGGCACTCCAAATATTGAGCGTCTTGGGCCCTTCCGGGAGTCCGATGGTTATCATGGTCTCGCTGCGGGCGACGCCGGTTGAAAGGCCCGAAAAAAGAAAAAGGATCAGCATCAGAAAAACAGCAACAGAGCGGCGCGATAGAGCGCTAACCGGCTTTTCCAGGATGTTTCCCTTGAGGTTCATTTTGTTTCTCCGTCTGGTGGATAGAGGTTATTAAAAAGAGGCGAGAAGAATTCTTGCGGTTTCTCTTTCAAAAACGACTGGGAGAATAATCCCTAAAAGGGAGGCTTGTCAAGGATTGCCGCATCTCTTGTGGGCGCAAAAAAGCATGCTCGGGTCTAGATTTATGGACCGTACAGAGACAGAAAACAGCACCGTGAGTCTTCGAACCTTCATAACGGTTTTCATTGTGGCGGCTCTGGTGGAGATCTTTTTCCTGGGACAGCCGCGGCAATCGGGGGTTTTACCCGTTGTTTACTTGGGTATTGCGCGTTTCAGCCAAGGTTTGCTCATAATCGCTACTGTCTTCCTTATGAATCGAAGACTTTCCACGGTGGGGCTCTCTTGCGACACACTGATTTCCGGTATCAAAAAGGGACTTTTGTGGTCAGGGGGCTTTGGCTGCATTGTGCTTATCGCTTCTTGGGGGCTCCTGTTCATGGGAATCGATCCCCTGGGATACATCGGCACCCCGGTTCCCGAAAGCACAAACCGTCTGTTTCTCTTTTTCCTGGTGGGAGGCATTATTTCACCCATTACCGAAGAGATCTTTTTCAGAGGCGTTCTCTATGGGTTCTTGAGACGATGGGGAGCAGCACCGGCGGTTCTTCTGAGTTCTCTTGCTTTTGTTCTGGCGCATATGCCGGGTAAAGGGTCCCTGGTGGTGCCGGCCGTGGGAGGGATCATCTTTGCCATCTCCTATGAAATGGAGAAAAACCTCATGGTGCCCATCACCATTCATATCTTAGGGAATCAGGCAATTTTCTTTCTTTCATTGTTGAACGGCTAACGGCTGATTGTCCTGATGAAACAGCCGCTATCGTCGTCCTTCTTCTCCACCGTGATCTCGACCGTATCCGTGCTGGTGAGCCCCCCATTATCGGTCACCTGCAACTGAAAGGTAAGGGTTTTCTTATTGTCATCGTCCACGGTGGGAGCCGTAAAAGTCGGCTGGACAGCGGTCGCGTCATTGAGATCGACGGTCTCGCCGTCGGTCTGGGTCCAGTTAAAGAGCGGTATGCCATAGTCCGGGTCGGAACTGCCGGTGCCGTTTAAGCTTACCGAAGACTCGGATTTTACCGTACCGTCACTTCCCGCGTTGGCGGTGGGAGCGGCATTGGCGTCGGTTCGGCCCGTGTGCCTTGCGTCATGATGAAAAGAGGGCCACACACTGGAGGCAAGCCTTGTGGAGCCGGTTTCAACCCCGTAGACGTTTCCCGTTTCCGTGGCCACATAGAGGTCTCCTCCGAATCCCATGGCCGGGGATGCGGTGACCCTGCCAGAGGTCGAGAACTCCCACTTCTGGCTGCCGTTGCTGTCAAGGGAATAGACATTTTCGTCATTGGTCCCAAAATAGATGGCCCCGTCCGATGCCACGAGGGGTGAAGATTGGATTTCACCGGTACTCTGTGAAAAGACCCAGACCTGGCTGCCGTCATCCGGGTCAAACACGTAAAGCTGTCTATCATTTGATCCAACCACAATGCTGCCGTCCACGCGAATGGATGGAGAGGAGATAACGGAACCGCCGGTTGCGGCGGTCCATTTGAGGGCGCCAGCCGACGTTACGGCGTAAACATTGCCGTCATCCGATCCAAAATAGATATCCCCATCAGCATCAATGGCGGGCGAGGAGTTGATGCTGCCGATGGTATTGTTGTTGGAGAATTCCCATACCAGATTGCCCGTACTGTCGATGGCATAGAGAACGCCGCCCCTTGAGCCCACATAAACGGTGCCGTCCGTTGCCACGGCGGGCGAGGAAGGAATGGCGCTGGCGGCGATGAATGTCCAGTTGTTTAATCCGCTGCTGCTGTCATACATGATGGCATAAAGACGGGAATCGTCCGATCCCACGTAAACGGTACCATCCGACTTGATGGCCGGGGAGGAGGATATGGTACCACTGGGGGTCGTAAAGATCCATTTTTGAGTACCATCCGGGTTGATGGCATAGAGATTTGAGTCATAGGAGCCCACATAGATGGTGCCGTCAGATCCAACAGCCGGGGAAGAATGGATTTCGCCCTGGGTTTGAAAGGTCCACTTCAGAGTTCCGCTTGTATTGATAGCGTAGAGGTTGCCATCGGTGTTTCCCACATAAATAATACCCGAAGGGCCGATGGCGGGGGAAGATTCGAACGCACCGCTCAAAGAAAGCTGCCAAAGTCTGTCTCCTTCCGCCGCCCATGGGAGGCTGGGGAAAAGCAGGAAGAGTGGCAGGGCCAATAAGAAAAGACGAAAAATCCTTTTTTTGCGTGTCGACGGTTTCATTTGCAGCCCTTTCAGAAAATGTCTTGCTCTCATTCAAATCCATCTGATACATGTGATGGGATTGTATGTCAAGAGTGGGCTTTGTGACGACGACCGAGGACTTTTTGCCATGCGCATTTATCACGGAAAAGTAATATCTCTGGACAAGGACAACACGATCTACCGATACCTGGTGGAGGATGGGGGACGAATCGCCTATTTGGGAGATTCCTTGCCGCCGCGATACGAAACCGCTGAGACAACCGTGGAACTGGGGGATCGCGTCTTGTTGCCCTCATTCGGGGACGGGCACATGCACTTTTCCAATTGGGCCTTGATGGCCGTCTCCTATTTCGATGTGAGAGAAGCGCGGGAGATTTCCGAACTCCAGGAAATCATCAAAGAAAACATGGTGCAAAGGGGGAAAAACAAGGCGGTTATTGCCTTTGGCGTGTCCAAACACAGTGTCAGGGAACAGCGGCTCATTAACCGGAAGGAACTCGATCAGGTATGCCCCGATTTGCCGTTGATCATTGTCTGTTACGATGGCCATTCAGCGGTCTGTAACAGCAAGATGCTTGAGCGGTTTCCCCAAAAGGTGAAGAAACTGAACGGGTTTTACGGGGATCAGGGGCATCTTTTCTATGAAGCCTATTTGGCGGGAACCGACTACGCGACTTCCCTGGTTTCGCCCATCGATTTGGTCAGAAGCATCATCGGCGGTTTTGATCTTCTGGCGGAAAAGGGGATTGGAATGGTTCACGCCACCGAAGGCATCGGGTTTCCCAAGGATCTGGATATAACCCTAATGAGCTGGATCTCGAGAGCGCGGACCCGGAAAAACCGATTTCAAACACGGCTTTTCTTTCAAACCATGGACATCGAAAAAGTGCAAAGACGCGGACTCCCCCGGGTTGGCGGATGTTTCGCCACGGCCCTTGACGGATGCTTTGGTGCCTGTGATGCGGCTTTGCATGAGCCTTACCAAAACGATCCCGACAACAAAGGCATCCTCTTTCATAAAGAGGAACAAGTCCTTGAATTCGCCAAGATTGCCAATCGCGCAGGTCTCCAGATTGAAATGCATGCCATCGGGGATGCCGCAGTGTCCCGAGCCGTGAAGGCCATTGAGACAGCCCTTTCAGACTGTCCCCGGGAGGATCACCGGCACACGATTATCCATGCCTGTATGATTCGTCCCAAAGATCTTGAAAAAATAGCGGAATTGGGAATCGGCATTACCCTCCAGCCCGGATTTTTGATCAGTCCCCTTGAGCCGGTGGAATATTTGAACGAAATCCTTGGCTCAAGATTCCGGAACAGCTCTCCGCTAAGGTCCCTCCAAAATGCAGGGATTCATTTGAGCGGCGGATCAGATGCTCCGGTGACCCATCCCGATCCCATCGAAGGGATCTACGCCGCATGCAATCATCCCTACGATTCCGGCCAATCGGTTTCCATCGTGGATGCGCTCAAAATGTACACTTACGAAGTGGCCTGGACCACCTTTGACGAAAAGGAGCGGGGGAGTCTCGAGGAAGGGAAGGTGGCCGACATGGTGATTTTGAACCGGGATCCCCTGGAAATGGATCCCCAAGCGCTTCGCTCTTTAAAAGTTGAAAGGCTGTATTTGAGCGGTAGGGCCTATCAATCGGGTATGGGGCTTTTGGAAATGCTATGGAACGGTTATAGAGGGAGAAAGGAGACCATCTGAGATCAGCACTGTTTGAGCGAACCAAGGATGTTCCCTTTCCCGGTTCCCAGGTGCATCACTGGAAAAGGCCTTATTTTGGGCCGCCCCTGCTGAAAGTACCCACTTTGACTTAAACCCATTTGGATACATGTGATTGGGTTGTATTAGAAGAGCGTATCTCCCAGCAGAGGGCCCGGGAAGATTTATATGGCCTCCTTTCCCGTTTCTCCCGTTCTGATTCTGATGACTTCCTCAACGGGCAGGATAAAGATTTTCCCATCCCCGATCTGCCCGGTTCTCCCTTTTTCCTGAATGACCTTGACGGCCTCCGGGACCAGTTCCGATTCCATGACGACTTCGATCTTGATTTTGGCCACGAAGTCAACCTGGTACTCCGCCCCCCGATAGACCTCCTTGTGGCCGCGCTGACGTCCGAAACCTTTGACTTCGCTGACGGTGAGGCCTTTGGCACCCAATTCCGACAGGCCATCCTTTACATCATCCAGTTTGAACGGTTTAATGATCGCTTCTACCTTTTTCATGCTGTTTACTCCTTAGAATTATATGGTTGGTTAGTAGGTATATCCCGCTTCGTTGTGGATGGTTGTGTCCATCCCCATACGTTCATTTTCTTCGGTGATTCTAAGACCCATCAGCGCATCAACCACTTTCAGAATAATCAATGTCATGACAAAGGCAAACACCATGGTTGCCACAACTGAAACAAATTGTATCCACAACTGACCGGGGTTGCCGAAGAAGAGTCCGTTGGCACCGTCGGGGTTGACTGCCGTGGAGGCAAATAGACCTGTTGCCAGGGCGCCCCAGGTGCCACCCACACCGTGAATTCCCACCACATCCAGTGAATCATCATAGCCCAACCGTACCTTGAGCAGGACGCCGCCATAACAGAAAGCGCCGGCAAAGAAGCCGATAATGAGTGAACTCATGGGGCCAACGAAGCCGGATGCGGGCGTGATGGCCACCAGCCCCGCCACCGCTCCTGAAGCAACGCCCAAGGTGGTCGGCTTTCCCCGATGGATCCACTCAAAGATGATCCACGAAACCGCCGCCGCGGCCGAGGCAAGATGGGTCACCACAAACGCGCTGGCGGCAAGACCATTGGCGGCAAGGGCGCTTCCCGCGTTGAAACCGAACCATCCGAACCAGAGGAGCGCCGCACCGGTAAGGGTCATGGGAAGGTTGTGGGGAATAAAAGAGGTCGAGCCGTAGCCCATTCTTTTTCCAATGACAATGGCCGCGGCCAGAGCTGAAATACCGGAACTGATGTGCACCACCGTTCCACCGGCAAAATCAAGAGCGCCCAGCCCACCCATCCATCCGCCGACGGCCCACACCCAATGGCAAAGAGGATTGTAAACAAACGTGGCCCACAAAAGGGAAAAAAGGATGAAGGCACCGAACTTCATTCGTTCCGCAAAGGCACCGGTGATGAGCGCCGGGGTGATAACGGCGAACATGCATTGGAAGATCATAAAGGCCAATTGCGGAATGGTAGAGCCATAATCCGGACTGGGCGTCATTCCTACGCCCTTGAGTCCCAGCATGGATAATCCGCCGATAATGCCGCCATGATCCGGGCCGAAACTCATGCTGTAACCCCACAGTACCCATTCAATGCTGATAATTCCCAGAATGAAAAAACTCTGCATCAACGTTCCAAGAATATTTTTACTCCTGACCATGCCTCCGTAAAAAAGCGCGAGACCTGGGGTCATCAACATGACCAGAGCAGCGGAAAGCAAAACAAAAACGGTATCTCCTGCATTCATTGTTCATTCTCCTCCATTTTTTTGTGGAGTAAAATGCAAACCATATGCCAGCCGTGGGCCGTCTCTGATATTCCCAATAAAAACCAATAGTTTTATAATTCTACACATCCTCATCAAATAGTACAAAATTGTAAATCGACAAAAAAAATATGACAAAATTGTAAAAACCGTTGGGTTGGAGCAAGGGTGGAATGTGAATCGACGCTTGGTATGGGTTGCGCCATAATTCTCAAGAACCGGCCTTCCATGGCGGCCCGAATGGGGCAAATGGATAATGAAGACTTGTTTCAATGAAGAAAAACAAGTACCATACCGCACCAATAATTGGTATAGAATGGCATAATCACGGCGGCATTACAATTAGGGAGTTCTCCTTTGCAGAGTATTATTTACATCAGCATATCCTTGTTCTTATCCTTTTTAATGTATCTCGGTTTTGTTCTGGCTTTAAGAACTGAAAAGGGAAGGGATTTCATCGGGGGATATTGGGTGTTCCACCCCAACACCATCTGTCTCTGGCGAGTGATCATCGGTGTTTCCGGCACACTGTTCTATTTTCTGGCGGGTCAGCACGCCTTGGGCATCTTTCTCTTTACCGTTTCAGCTGTTTTGGATGGGGTTGACGGGCTTGTTGCAAGGCAATGCAGCCTGACCACTTCATTGGGGGAGGAAATCGATCCATTATGCGACAAACTGACCTATTTGCCGCCCATTCTCTTTTTTGCATACCAGGGATATTTTAGCGTGTTTGCGGCATGGCTTCTGGTGGGTATTGAAACGTGCGGCCAGTTTCTGGTGAGATACATCATCAAACGTTTCACCCTGTTTTCAGTGGCCGCAAACAATTTCGGAAAAATAAAGGCAGTCATGTGTTTTTCACTGATCATCTACTGCGCGCTCCTGGAGAATGCCCTGCCCATTCCCAATTTTTCACGCCAGATGCTAAACCTCTGTATCATTTTGTCTGTTTCGTCCAGTGTCTTTAAGCTCATTCCGAATCGGTTTTATGCGGATATCCTATCCTTGCTCAATCTTTTTTGCGGTATTGTGGGAATCCTTTTCGTCTTGGAAGGCCGATATGCATATGCAACCCTCGCAATCCTTGCGGGTCAGATTTTCGATCTATTCGACGGTCGAATGGCGGAAAAGCATGGGGGAACGCGCTTCGGACCATGGTTGGATGACATTGCCGATCTCGTTAGTTTTGGTGTTTGTCCGGGATTGTTGATTATTCTCAAAGGAGAGAGCGGCATTCCCTTTATCATTCTCGGAGTCTTATACACACTGGCCATCGGTTTTCGCCTCTGGCGATACCTTGCCATCGACAAAAAAGACCAAAGCCTCCCTCCGGGTGTTTTCAATGGAATGCCCAGTCCCGCGGGTGCCATGGGGGCCCTGGGCGCCTGCCTCTTCTGTGAAAGCCCCTGGGCAGTGATGCTGGTCGTCTGTCTCACATCTTTTCTGCTGGTGAGCCATATTCGGTTTGTTCACTTCGGAAGGGTTATCCTGACCCGGCTGCCACGGACCCTCATCGTGATGTTCGGCTTTGTGGTGGTATTTATCATTGCTTACCTCATAAAGGTTCGGGATTCACAAATGTTGGGCGCTCTCCTATTGATATGTTTCGTCGGTTATCTGATAACCAGCGGCCGTTTCTTGATGGGTAACCATATAAAACCCAGCGTCAAATGAACTTCATCTTCTTTTTCATGGTACTGGCGGCATTTCTGTCGGCCGGCTGGCATCAAATCAAATGGACGCCGGAAGCCGGCGGCGCCTCCCCAATGGAAGCCCTTTCCAAGGCCATGGTCGATTCGGCGGCCGGGTCCGTGGAACTGGCCCTGGGATTGGTGGGTGTGATGACGCTTTTTCTGGGACTGATGAAGGTTGCGGAATCAGGAGGGATGCTTACCATTGTGGCACGTCTCATCCGCCCGGTAATGGTAC